>CAZHBJ010000097.1:0-12707 GCA_964530445.1 uncultured Ignavibacteriaceae bacterium | reverse complement strand
GAATATCCTAAAATAACTCTAAATCTAAATACTACTTCTAAAAACCAAATAATCTATCAAACGTTTTAGTCAGTTTAATTATATTGATTTATGCACTAGCACAATTATAATTAGCTATTCATTTATTATTGTGTCCTGAAATACCGTAACTACCGGAGCCTCTTGACAAAAGAAATTTAGTTTTTTATTTTAGTAAGTAAATGATTACATACTTATTTTGAGCTAATGAAAAATGTCTAGAGAAACAACAGATATACGGCAGGAACAAATTAAAAAAGCAGTTCTGGATATAATTGCGGATGAAGGCTTGCACAACTTGTCCACAAGGAATCTGGCTAAAAAAGTAGGTTTGACTGAAGGAGCAATATTCCGCCATTTTACAACTAAAAAAGATATTATTAAAGGTATAATGGATGATGTTGCCGATAATCTGATAGGATCATTGAGAAGTATAGCGCTTAAACCTGTAAAAGCAGAAGATAAATTGTTTCAATACTTATGCCGTAATGTAACTTATCTTAAAGAAAATAGGGGCATTACAATTCTTCTATTTTCGGAAGCAGCACACCTGGGTGATAAAGAGTTGAAAGAGAAATTGAACCAGATCCTGGCTGAACAAAAACAATTTATTATTAAAATAGTTAAGGACGGAATTTCCGAAGGTGTCTGGGATAAGAATGTCAACGCAGAGGATGTAGCTGTTATTTATATGGGAATTCCAATTACTTTCAACATTGAGCTGGTATTAAATAAAACAAGCTTTAATGCTGATAATTTCTGTAAAAGAATGTACTCATTAATTTTAAGAACTTTAAAAAAATAAAAAATTTTGTTTAACTTAGTAAGTAAATGATTACTTAATAAATAAGACTTTGGGAAAAAAATGGGAAATCTATCTAAACAAACAATTGCTCTTGAGATATACTTGTTAGTAGTGCCTAACATAAAAAAAATGTTATTGAGCAGCAGTAAAATCGGGTATGCTGAAAACAATATAACTATTGCTGATAGCTTCCGGAATAATTTGTAGAGGTTTGACATGTTATATTTTTTAATTTCAATAATTATTCTTGCCTCTTCTTTCCTGTTTTCTATGCTGGGATTGGGAGGAGCGTTAATTTACGTCCCTGTACTTAAATGGGCCGGATTCCCGGTTAAAGAAGTTGCCATACCGCTTGCTTTACTACTTAACGGCTTAACAACACTAATTGCATTAATTGCATATTTCAAAAACAAACTTGTTGACGTAAAGGGCGGCTTAGCAATGACAATTTCGGCATTCGTATTTGCACCTGTCGGTGCTTTGGTTTCCGACAAGCTGCCGGTAAATGTTTTATTAATATTATTTTCTGCTGCAGTCCTCATAGCAGCCGGCAGAATGTTGTTTATGTCTAAACGACCTGAACCAAGCGAAATTATGTCGTTTAAAAAACGTGCAATTATAGGAGCTGTAATTGGCAGTTTTGCCGGCTTTATGGCAGGTCTGCTCGGCATTGGCGGCGGTTTTATTATGGCGCCGCTTCTTATGTGGATGGGTTACGAAACAAAAAAAGCAGCAGCCACTTCGGCATTTGCGGTTACATTTTCTTCATTTTCGGGTTTCCTTGGTCACGCAGCTCAAGGACATTTTAATTGGACTTTAACAATGATATTGACTTTGGCTGTTGTAATCGGTGCGCTGCTGGGAAGCAACTTTATGGCAACTAAAGCAAAATCAAACAGAGTAAAACAAATTTTTGCACTGGTATTGTTTGCAATTGCAGTTAAAATAATTGTTGGTGTTATATAATAGAAAGAGAAGTAAAAAAGTTGAAGATTAAAATAACAATAATAGCGGCTGTCTCATTATTTATAGTAATAAATTACAGCATGTTCGCTCAGCAGAAAGTAAATTGGAACGGCTACCTGCAATTTCGATTTTCAGATAATTATTTAAACGAAACAAATTTTTCTGTAAGAAGAGCAAAGTTTTGGGTCAACGGCTTATTGCCTGTCCCCGAAGGAAACTGGGGTTATAAACTGCAGGCTACTTTTTTACAGAATTCTAAATATCTATTTAAGCTTCAAGATGTACTAGTAAATTATAAGATAAATAATTTTGAGATTACCGCCGGTCAGTTTGTACCTAATTTTAGTTTGCAAAGAAAACAGCCCGATTGTATTATACCGCTGGATGAAAGAGCGGACGTTGTTAATTCGCTAGTACCTGGTGCTGAAACGATGGCTAGAGATATTGGAGTTGAATTTAAACTATCTGACAATAAAACAGGAGCCTTCAATTTTGGCTTCTTCAACGGCAATGGCGCAAATACCGTATCAGATAAAAAAAATTTTTTATACGTAAGCCGCGGTATATTGTTTCTTTTAAATAATTCAAAACGAAAATTAGAATTAGGATACAATCTTTCTTATCGTAATGCGCACGATTTACAATTTAGTAAAATCTTTGCCGGCAATTTTTCATTTACAGGTAATGATTTCCGTTTCGGTTTTGAAGGAGTACTAAACGCCGGTAATTTTCAACTGCAGTCGGAATATATTCAGGCAAATCTAGGTGCCGAAAAAGCACATGGTTATTATGCACTAGCCGATTATCTTTTTGCATCGAAACATTTGCTTACACTTTCAATTGAACAATACAGTGATTTGAATCCTTCAACGGTTGATAAACCCTGGTATGTTATCGGCTATTCATATCTTCTAAAAGGAAATGATATAAAATTTTCTTTAGATAATAAATTTCAGTTTGAATCAAATAAAACTAATGCGTTAACAACGCTACAAATTCAATATTTCTTTAATTAAATACATGGAGTTATTATTATGGTTAATCCGCAAGATTGGTTAGAATTCGGACAAAAATTTCACGGGCACAAATGTCCTGCAATGCCCCTGGGCTTACGTGTGGGTGCTGCTGCATTGAATAAACTCGGAGTCGAAAGAGCTAAAGACGGACAAATACTAGCATTCGTAGATTTGGGTGAAGATCATTGCGCAACATGTTATGCAGATGGTTTGCAAGTAATAATGGGAACAACATTCGGTAAAGGCAACATCAAAAAAACACAAAAAGGAAAATGGGCTGTTATTGTAGTTGATAAAAAAACAAAAAAAGCCGTGCGAGTAACACCAAAAGCCGAAGCAATGCTTGCAAATAAACAGACTCCTTTTTTCAAGGAATACAGGGAAAAAGGCATTCCGGCAAGCCAGGTCCCACCGGAGGTCGTAGATCCTTTAGTTGTAAAAGTAATGAGCGCACCGCAGGAAATGCTGTTAAATATTTCCGAAGTGTTTGATTATGATTTGCACGAGGCGCCTCACAGCTTCAATAGTTTTGTATGCGAAGAATGCGGTGAAATGATTGTGGAAAACTACGGCAGAATTAAAAACGGTAAGCACGTTTGTATTGACTGTACTAATAAATAATTGGTCTAAATTGAATTAAGCTCATAGATTGTTTTTATTGATGTTTAACTAATGGCGCCGAAAGGCGTCATTTTTGTTTTGATAATACTTAGAGGCTGTTCTTTAAAACTTATGTTAAATAAATTTAGCTGTTTCCAAAACTTTTTGAATATACAAATGCAGCCCTTTTATGCCTGTTATTTTTATTAATTATCCTTTGGAAAGTGATTTGGGATTTTCCGCATACCACAATTCATTATGAACTCTTACTAAAGTTTTGCCGTTTTTATTTTCTACAATATTTCAGACCAAACCTATTATTCCTTTTGTGCCGGTAGTTACAGGAGTATTCATTGCTTTCATAATTGCCTAGTATAATATTCTGGAAACCAATAATATTAAAATTTATAATGATCAAGCAATCCATTTGGTAATATTTCAAAAACTGTTAAGCAAATGTGAACATTAATGATATAAGGACTTAATATATAACCGTTGCAATTTATCTATTGAAGGTAGACGGTTTATTAAGAAAAATAAAGTTTCAAACAATAGGTTAATCGTTGTTAAATTATTTAATAAACTTTTTAATTATTTAAAAAATATTTTACCGGCTCTGCTTTTTCAATAAAAAAATTTAATATCCTTTTGGCATTGAAGTTGTTTAAAATAAATTAAAAGAAAGAAAGTAAAATGTTAAGTAACGGTTTAATATGGTTGATAATTTATTTGGCACTTGCAGGAGGGACCATATTTGCCTTTTTGAAAATATCCGGCATTAAGAAAAATGATTAAGAATTAGGAGTAATTTAAAATGAAACGAATAAAAAAAATATATGTAATCTTGGGATCTGTAATTTCACTCCTTTTATTGTTCGGTTTTACCTTAAATAACAGCAGCATTATGAGCAGCATGATGTTTGCATATCAGGATTCAACTTCACATAACGGTAATTATATGGGAAGAGGTAGGATGAACGGAGGAATGATGATGGGGCGCGGGATGATGGGTAGAGGCATGATGGGGCGTGGAATGATGGGAAGTATGATGGGACAAACAAGTTCAAAAAATATTAAAACGGATAAAAACGGAAACTGGATTGCACCGTCTTCAGCAAATAAACTGACAAATCCCTTAAATGATATTGCTAAAGCAAGCAGGGAAGGAAAGAGTATTTTTAATGCTCAATGTTTTACATGTCACGGTACAGACGGCAAAGGCGACGGACCTGCTGCTGTGTCTTTACATCCAAAACCGGCAAACCTGACTTCAAACCGAGTACAGCAGCAAAGTGATGGCGCTATTTATTGGAAAATAACAAACGGCAATTCTCCAATGCCTTCATTTAAAAATGCATTATCCAAAGACCAGCGCTGGGAATTAGTGGACTATATCCGTCAATTAGGAAAATAATTTCATTCAATTGCTCTTTGGGAATTAATTTATGAAAAATTTAGTATCTCAAAGAATTTAATTCTCAAAAGAGCATATTGATTATTAAGCACAAAAAAACTATTAAATGATAGAAAATTAAAGCCCAACATATTCATTTTTTAAAGGTACAGTAGTTTTTGCATAACAAGGAAATCAGAAAGCTAGGACTTACAATGTTAACTTCGACGCATCTAACCTGGCAAGCGGGGTATACTTTTACCGGTTAAAAGTCGGAAATTTTATATCCACTAAGAAGATGATTCTGCTTAAATGATTTTAGGGGGCATAAGGTCCCCATAAATTTTAAAAATCTAATTTTTTCAGTAATAAAGTTTTTTCCCCTCTATTAAATTTAATCGAGTATAATTCCAAAATTATAAGAAAAACTATTATATTCCTTTTTTTTACTTTTTATGTAAAAAGGGAATAATAATTAAATAATATTGCTTAAGTAGTAACCGTATGTTTTAAGAAAAAATTTTTATTAACTTTGCACCTTAAAAGTTTTGAAAACAGTGAATTTTAGCATTGCGCCCATAGTTCAACTGGATAGAACGTCGGATTCCGGTTCCGAAGGCTGAGGGTTCAAGTCCTTCTGGGCGCACAATTGGCTTTTTTAATTTGAAATAAAATTGGAAATTGAAATATTATTATTAATTTCGTAATTAATTTTGCTACACTTTAAAAATTTAATAGGAAGTATAATTTAAAAAAGGAGAATTCGACTTTAATGCTGACTAAAAAGAAAAAACTTTCGAAAAAAGCTATAAAAGAAGATAAGCTTGTAGAACTTTATTATAAAGCATACGGTTATTTTGATGATAATAAATCTCAAGTATTTACTTATGCAGGTGTTCTTGTCATTGTTATTCTTGCCGCAATTTGGTATGTCAATCATAATAATCAGGAAAACAAAGCCGCAGCAATTCAGCTTGCAGCTGTTATGAATTATTATGATAACGGTGCATACTTGGAAGCAATTGAAGGACAGGCAGGAACAAATGTTATCGGGCTCAAGAAAATTGTGGATCAATACGGAAGTACTGAAAACGGCGAGACAGCTAAAATATATTTGGCAAACTCTTACAACCGATTGGGGAAATTAGATCTGGCTTTTAAATACTATAAAGACTACGACGGCAGTATCAGTATGTACGAAGCAGCTTCTTATGCGGGACAGGCAGGTTATTATGCAGATAAAAAAGAATATAATAAAGCTGCGGATTTATATATTAAGGCATCACGTGTTTCTTCGGATAATGTTCTTAATGCGGATTACCTGCTCCGGGCAGGAATTAATTATTTGGCTGCAAACGAAAAAAACGAGGCGAAAAACGCTTTGGAAAAAATAAAAAAAGATTATGATACCTCGCCTGAAGCTAGACAAGTTAACCAATACCTAGCTCAGGTTGATTAAATTGACCCTGTCAATATTTTTCAAACAAAAAAAGGAGTAAAATATGAAGAAACTTTATTTACTGTTTCTTGGAGTAATAATTGGGGCAACGGTTTCTTATTCTCAGGTTAAAGTTATTGCTGAAATGTCTAAAGTATCAACAGATACAACTCTTTATCAAGATCCTGGATCTTCTGCCAGAGGTTCTTGGGTTGCCCCTGATATTGATGGTAATGGAAAACCTGAATTAATTATGACTGATTACACCAGGGGTGGAAGAGTGCATGTGTTTGAATCCGTAAGCCAGGATTCGGTTGCAATGGTTTGGTCTTCACCTGTTCAAGCAGCAGATATTGCCGGCGGTGATTCGCCCCGTTGTGTTCGTGTTGGTGACCTGGACGGTGATGGAAAACAGGAAATATATTTTCCAACGCATAATGGTATTTATGTATATGAGTGGGACGGTGTTAAAGGAAGCGGTAATTTCGGGACATCTTATTCACAAATTATTAATGATAAAACATGCCAAGGTTTACCTTCTGCAGAAGCCAATAGGATTGAAGCTATGTGGATTGGTGATCTGTATGGAAATGGAAAACAAGAGTTGGTAACGGTTTGGAATAATAATAATACGGCAAACAGACTTTTCTTAGCGGTTATAAGTGCATCAGGCAGCTGGAGTACTAATAATCCTGGGTTTTCTCATTTTAACTTAGACTATTCAATTCCGGTTGCATCATCACTTGGCGGCGGTCAGCCTATAGAAGCTTTTGTAGGTGACTTTAATGGAAGTGGTAAAAACAATATTATAGTACATTCTTATAATTCTGTTAATGCTTTCCCGGTTCGTGTAACAGGTCCCGGCACTTTTGCAATACCTGATACAACTACTTCAGGAGCATATATGCACTTAATGGATGTGGATGGTTGTGCTTTACTTGGGGGTATAGTAACCGATATTGATAATGATGGCGTTGATGAAGTATACTTACCTGTTTATGCTTCTTCTAGTACTGATGATCCGCATAACGGAACAATTTATATGATTGATTATCCAAAAGGGAACGATCTTTCTAAAATTGACTCTAGTGATGTTTCATTAATAGCACCTGTATCGCCTGCAAAAGAGCTTGCCGGTAACAAAGGTTTCGGTGCAGTACTTTTTGGCGGCGATTGGGCAGATATGAATAATGACGGGCAAAAGGAATTGTACTTTGGTTCTACAACTCCCGCAGATGTTATTGAACTTGATTACTTAGGTGGTGATAAAACCGATCCGAATAATTGGAAATCTTCCATATTATATGCTGGGGAGCCTGATGTTTATTCTACTATTACATACAATGACTCAATGGGAACTGTGGATACTGCGAAAACTTTAAATAAACCTTTTGCTTCCAAAATTTTTGCAGAGAACATGGACTTTAACGGAGATGGAAAACCCGATATATTAGTTCCTTACCAGGGGCTCGTTGATAGTATTAGCCTTGTCTGGCAACACTATGATACAGGCCAGGGCAAATTTATACAGGATTCAACCGGTAAAATACCAAATCCGAAAATATGGTATGGACGTATTCTGGAATCTCAAGGAGCTATGGGTATAAAAGCCGAAAATCTTGTATTTGTTACTCCGACTGATTATAAGTTGAATCAGAATTATCCGAATCCTTTCAACCCGACAACAACTATAGGTTTTTACTTACCTCTTTCTAAACAAATTTCTATGAAAGTATATGACATTACCGGAAGGGTAGTAAAAACTTTAATTGATAACGAAAACTTTGCCAAAGGTAATCACAAAATTACGTGGGACGGAACGAATAATTTCGGACAAAAAGTTGCAAGCGGAAATTATATCTGTCAGATGAAATTCGGTAATTTTACAAAAAGCATAAAGATGACTTTGCTTAAGTAATAAACTGAATAATTTCTATTAAGTTCAAGCCGCAGTATAAAACCTGCGGCTTTTTTGTTTGACTAATTATTGAATTTGAATTATAAGAAAAGACAAAAACTTTTTATTTAATTATAATTTTCATGCTGCATTGATGCTTATTATATTATAATTGAGGAATTACACTGAATTTGTGATTTAACGTATTTTTTATAAAAACAAACAAAAAATGACCAAAACTCTTCATTAATAATTAAAAATTGTAGAAATTCGTGTAAATTCATTTCTTGACTTTCAAACCTTATATCTATATTTTTTTGGTCTATTTATTCATAATTAATTTCACTTTTTATGGCAGACACTTCAGATTTCAGAAACGGATTAATAATTAAATTTAAAAATGATCTTTATTCAATTGTAGAATTTCAGCATGTAAAACCAGGCAAAGGCGGTGCATTTGTAAGAAGCACACTTAAGAATCTTAAAAACGGTAAAGTGCTGGATAATACATTCCGTGCAGGGGAAAGTATAGAAATTGTAAGAGTTGATAGAAGAAAATATCAATATCTTTATAGAGACGGCGATTTTTTGGTTTGTATGGATAACGATACTTTTGAACAGATTAATGTTCCCGTAGAATATTTCGGCGATGGAGTTGGTTATTTAAAGGAAAGTGAAGAAGTAGATATGCTTTTTAACGGAACCGAAATAATCAATGTGGAAATTCCGATTTTTGTAACTTTAAAAGTTATCGAAACCGAACCCGGCTTTAGAGGCGACACTGCAACCGGCGCAAATAAACCTGCCAAACTAGAAACCGGAGCAACTATTAATGTTCCCTTATTTATAAATGTAGATGATATTTTAAAAGTAGATACAAGAACAGGGGGATATGTAGAGAGAGTGAAATCTTAAAATAGGAAAATCAAATGGATTTAAACCTCATTAAAAAGCTTGTTAAAATTGTGGACACAAGCGAAGTGACGGACCTGGAAGTTGAAGAAAATGGCCTTAGGATAAAAGTTGCAAAAAAAATTAGGAGCTTTAAAACAGAGGGCCAGCCTCAAGTAATTATCGGAAATTCTCCGGCTGCCGCAGAAGCAGCCCCTAAACCTGTTTCGGAAGAAAAAGTAGACGTATCACCTGAACAAAATTCCGATCAGCATGAAGTTAGATCACCTATAGTGGGTACATTTTATAGAGCGCCGGCACCGGATGCCGATCCTTATGCTCAAGTAGGAGATACGGTATCCCAGGGTTCGGTTTTATGTATTATTGAAGCTATGAAATTAATGAACGAAATTGAATCCGATGTAAGCGGAAAGATTGTTAAGATTCTTGTGGAAAACGGCAGACCGGTTGAATATAATCAGCCTCTATTTTTAATTCAGAAAAGCTGATACATATCTAATATTTTCGAGGAGATATTGTTTAAGAAAATACTTATCGCTAACCGCGGTGAAATTGCATTAAGAATCATTCGTACTTGTAAAGAACTCGGCATAAAAACAGTTGCAGTGTATTCGGAGGCCGACAAAGATTCGCTTCACGTTACATTTGCAGACGAGGCTGTTTGTATAGGACCGCCTGTCGGAAAAGACAGCTATTTAAAAATTCCTTCAATAATTTCGGCAGCACAAATTACAGGTGCGGATGCAATTCATCCCGGTTATGGCTTTCTTGCAGAGAATGCGAACTTTTCGGAAATATGCGCTGAATCCGATATCAAATTTATTGGTCCTTCTCCCAAAATGATAAGTGCAATGGGTGATAAATCCTTTGCAAAAGATACAATGCGGAAAAACGGGGTTCCTGTTATTCCCGGAAGCGATGGAGTTGTAAATGATGTTGATGAAGGGAAAAAGGTTGCCGCTGAAATCGGTTACCCTGTAATTATTAAAGCATCTGCCGGGGGCGGCGGTAAAGGTATGCGTATTGTTTGGGAACAGAAAGATTTTGATAAATCTTTTCAAACAGCAAAAGTTGAAGCTGAATCTGCTTTCGGTAATGGGGAAGTTTATATAGAAAAATTTATTGAAAACCCGAGACACGTGGAAATTCAGGTATTGGGAGATATGTTCGGCAATGTTTATCATTATGGTGAAAGAGATTGCTCGGTTCAAAGAAGACATCAGAAATTAATTGAAGAATCTCCTTCGCCTGTTTTAGATCAGGCGCTAAGAGAGAAGATGGGCGAAACTGCAGTCCTTGGCGCACACTCCGTAAATTATGAAGGTGCCGGAACGATCGAGTTTCTTGTCGATAAACATAAAAACTTTTATTTCATGGAAATGAATACTCGTATTCAGGTTGAACATCCTGTTACGGAATGGGTTTATAGTGTAGATTTAGTTAGGCAGCAAATACTAGTTGCTGCAGGTGAAAAGGTAGATACACTGCCGCAAAACCCCGTCGGGCATAGTATGGAGTTTAGAATAAATGCCGAGGACCCCGAATTAAACTTTAGACCGTCCCCCGGTAAAATTCACTCTCTTCATTTTCCAGGAGGATTTGGGGTTAGAGTAGACACTCATATTTATACATCTTATTCTATTCCTCCATATTACGATTCTTTAGTTGCTAAATTAATTGTCTGGGGGAAAAATAGAGAGCATGCTGTTGCAAGAGGCAGAAGAGCTTTGGAAGAATTTGTAATCGAAGGAATAAAAACAACAATTCCTTTTCATCTTAAAGTACTTGAAGATGCTAGATTCTTAAGCGGGAATTTCGATACGGGATTCCTTGAACATTTTGTCTATTCATAAAATATTATTATTAAAATTTATTTACTGAGGTAATGATGGACTTTCCTGAAAATTTAAAATATACTAAAGATCACGAATGGATTTTAGTTGATGGAAATATAGGTACTATAGGAATAACAGAATATGCGCAGGGTGAATTGGGCGATGTTGTTTTCGTCGATATTGATCCGAAGTTAACTGAAATTACTACCGGACAAACTTTCGGTTCAATTGAAGCCGTTAAAACCGTGAGTGATTTATATGCGCCCTGCAGCGGGAAAATAATAGAAATTAACAAGGGGCTTGCCGATTCTCCGGAAGTTGTTAACAGCGATTCTTATGGACAGGGGTGGATGGTAAAAATTGAAATAAAAGATTTGGGAGAGTTAAATAATTTGTTGGACAGTACAGCCTACAAACAGCTTATCGGTCAATAATTATTTAAAGTTAGTTTGAATTTGTTTCGGCAGTTTTTAGATATCTTAAATGTTTATTAGTAATTTATTTATTTGACAAAATCACTCAGTGGGTTTTGTCATATTTTTTTAAATTAACTGCTGTAATGCTTAAAAATTTTATGATGATTATTAATGCACACAACGGATAATATTTTAATAATTGATTTTGGCTCACAATACACTCAACTTATTGCCAGAAGAGTGAGGGAATCGCAGGTTTATTCCGAAATCCATTCGGATAAAATCACCTTGGAAGAAGTTAAAAAGTTAAATCCGGCCGGAATTATACTTTCAGGCGGACCTATGAGTGTTTATGATGAAGATGCACCTAAAATTAATGATGCGATTTTAAAACTCGGAATACCCATCTTGGGAATTTGTTACGGGTTGCAGTATATATGTAAAACATTTGGGGGTGAAGTAAAATCAGCTAAGGATAGAGAATACGGGAAGGCAATTCTTACAGTAAACGATGATTCACGTTTATTTAGAGATGTAGAAAAAAATTCGGTTGTATGGATGAGCCATGGCGATTATTTAACTCAACCTCCAAAAGGGTTTAAAGTAACAGCTCAATCGGAACATTCTCCCATTTGTGCAGTCTCAAATGATGCTTTGGAAATACACGGCCTGCAGTTTCACCCTGAAGTTGTTCATACCAAAGAGGGCGGCAAGATAATAAAGCATTTTTTATTCGACATTTGTAATTGTAAAGGTGATTGGACTCCGAAAAATTTTATTGAGGAAAGCATACAAAAAATTAAAAATACCGTCGGCAGTTCTAAAGTAATATGTGCATTAAGCGGCGGAGTTGATTCAACAGTTGCTGCAGTTCTTGTTAAAAAAGCTGTCGGCAATAATTTAATTTGTGTGCATATCGATACCGGGCTGATGAGAAAGTATGAAAGTAAAAAAATAGGGAAAATGTTTGATGAAAAATTACAGTTAAATCATATTCATATTGATGCATCTGAAAGGTTCCTTAATAAATTAACCGGCATTATCGATCCGGAAGCAAAAAGAAAAATAATAGGCAACACGTTTATCGAAGTATTTGAGGAAGAAGCCGAAAAACATAACGATGTTAAGTTTTTAGTTCAGGGAACTCTTTATCCTGATGTAATTGAATCAACATCAATTAAAGGATCATCTTCAACAATTAAATCCCACCACAATGTGGGCGGGCTTCCGGAAAAAATGAATTTAAAATTAATTGAACCTTTTAGAGAACTTTTTAAAGATGAAGTTAGAAAAGTAGGCAGAGAATTAAACATTCCCGAAGAGTTTATAGAACGTCATCCGTTTCCAGGTCCGGGTTTAGCCGTAAGAATTATTGGGGAAATAACTACGGACAAGCTTGACATTTTAAGAG
>CAZHBJ010000096.1:8465-12793 GCA_964530445.1 uncultured Ignavibacteriaceae bacterium | reverse complement strand
ACACCGTTTGCAGCATCGATGGTAAAAGTCGATTCATCCTGTGCAATATTGAATTTAATATTATATCCTTTATAATCGTTTTCAATTTTATTCAGTTCTTTTTTAACAAGTCTGCTAACATCAACAGTATTTGCGTCCGTTTGTTTCTGTACAAGAATTCCTATTGAAGAAACACCGTCAATTCTACTTATGCTTTCCGGATCTTTAACTCCGTCTTCAATCTCGGCTATATCCGATAAATGAATATTACTTCCGTTCGGTAGATGAGCAACTACCAAATTTTTTAAAGTGCTGAGCGATGAAATTTTTCCGGCTAAACGAACAATATATTGATTTGAATTGTTTTGAATTTTACCTGCTGGAAAATCCGAATTTGAAGATTGAATAACCTGAACTACCTGCAGCACCGATAAACCGTATGCCCGGATTTTATCTTCATTTAAATTTACCTTGATTTCTCTTTGCTTGCCGCCTATAAGAGTAATTTGCCCAACGCCGGCTAATTTTGAAAGTCTTGGCTGAATCCTATCAACAACAAATTGATAAAATGCTTTAGGCGGCATACTGCTTGTTGCACCCATTCTTAATACAGGAATTTCATCCAGTGCAAATTTGGAAACCACAGGTGTTTTTGCCTGTGCAGGCAGTGTATTTACCACCTGGTTAATTTTTCTTTGTGCACTTTGCATTTCAATATCTACGTCGGCACCCTGTAAAAATTGAATTACCACAAATGAAACGCCTTCTCCCGATGTAGAAGTTATATTATCAATTTGATCCAGAGTGGAAACCGCATCTTCTATCGGTTTTGTAATTGAAGTTTCTACTTCGTTTGGCGAACCTCCCGGATAAATCGTACTAATCGTAATTACCGGAGGTGTTATTTTAGGCAGCAATTCATAGTTCATTTGAGAGTAACTGTATAATCCCAAAATAATCAAAGCAGAAAATATCACCACAATCAAAGTCGGTCTTTTGATTGAGAGTTCTGTAATTGTCATTTTAAATTTCTCCTAATTAAACTTTTTATTTTTCAATTCATTATACCCTGAACAGCCTAATTAACTACTTTTACTTTATAATTGTCTTTTAGATTATTTTGGCCATTCACAACTACAACGTCACCGGGATTTAATCCGGATAAAACTTCCAAATTATTGTTTGAAGAATTTCCAAGTACCAAATCTTTCAGCTTAACAACTCCGTTTTTAACAAGAAATATCTGGGCATTTTTTACACTGCCAAGCAAAGCATCCCTTGGAATTATCAAAGACTTGCTTTTGGATATCGAGTTAAATATTACGTGTGCAAACATTCCGGCTTTAAGCGGATGATCTTTACTATTATGTAAATCAACCTCAACCGGATAAGTATGAACCTGGTCTCCTTTATCCGAAATAGTTTTTATTCTTCCTTCAAAAGTAACTCCGGGATACACATCTGTTTCAACCTGAACATTTTCGCCGGTTTTCAAATTAAATACATCCTGCTCGGAAACATTTATCATTACTTTCAAGTTTGCTATATCTACCACTTCGGCAACCACAGATTTATTGTTAACATAATTTCCCAGGTTAACTGATCTTGCGGTAACTATACCGGAAATAGGAGTAGTTATTTTAGTGTTGTCATAATTTTTTTTAGCAACTATAAATTGAGCTTCGGCGGACTGATAAGCCAGCTTGGCATTTTCCAACTGAGCGTCCGTGGCTGATTTTTCGTTGTATAATGATTGATACCGCTGCAGATCTTTTTGAGCTTTTTGATAATTCACCTGTGCGGTTTTGAAAGCAGCAAGCTCAAGATCATCTTCCAATTGAATGAGAGTTGAACCGGCGGTTTTGTAATCACCAACTTCCGCCAATACCCTTGTTACTTTTCCCTGAGCTTCGGCAACAATCGGAACATCATTACTAGCCTGAATTGTTCCTACCAAATTAAGCTTGTTTGTTAAATATTGATAACCCACTGTGTCTACATTTACAGGATAACTGGTAAGCTTAACAACATTTTCGGCAGCTTTAATTTTTGCCCTGTTATGTAAAAGGACTATAACAATTACCGCAAATGAAACTATAATTATTAAAGTATATTTTATTTTACTACTCATTTTAATCCTCAACAATTTTTAATTAAAATTTTTACCGGTAGCTTTTTCTATTTGAGCTTTTGCCAGCTCATAGTCAACCAGTGCTTGTGTATAATTTGTGCGAACTTGTTTTAGTGCGGTTTCCGCATCAAGCAGTTCGGAATTAAGAGTTATACCCTGCTTAAATTTATCATCGGTAACCCTGTAGTTCTCTTCGGCCTGTTTTACAGCTTCCTCGGCAACTATCACTTTTTCACTCGCTTTAACTAAGTTATAATAATCCTGAGTTACCTCAAGAGTAACAGCATCTTTAAGTGTTTTTAACCCGTCGTTAGCCTGTTCGTATTGAGCTTTTGCCCGGTCTGTTTTATCTAATGTTGCCCCCCAATTCCAAAGGCTAAGAGATAAACCTACACTTACATCCCACGTTCCGTAAAACTCGTTCTTTGTAGGTAATAGCCGTTGATTAGGTTTAGCATAATTATATTCGCCCGCTAAGAATATTTGAGGATACCAGTCTGACTGCGCAAGTGTAATTCCTTTTTCACTAGCTTTAACCTTATATTCCATAGCTTTTAATTCAGGGCGATTATCCTGAGCTTCACTAATTAGCTGATCCATGTTATACAAGTTTGAAGTATTTTTTACACTAATAGAATCCTGTATTTCAATACCGGTTGAAAGAGGCAATCCAAGAACGTTATTTAAATTAACTCCCGCTAACTTAACGGCATTTTTTGCATCAATTTGATTTAATTGTGCATCCGATAATTGTACCTCAACTTTTAATACTTCATTTTTAGTAGCCAGCCCTTGCTTATAAAAATTCTGAATATCGGTTAGATGAGCTTTAACCTGCTGAACATTTTCATCAATTACTTCTTTAATTTTAATTGCTTTAAAAAGATTCCAGTACGCATTTTTAATATTCAAAATTAAATTCTGCTCATCCTGGGAATAAGTTTGCTTCGCCGCAAGAGAATTGTACTTAGCCATATCATAACTGCTTGATAATTTAAATCCGGTAAACAAAGGCTGCTTTAATGAAAGTGCCATTGAATAATTATCAAAAATAGAAGGCGATATATTAAACGAACCTAAACCGGGTACAGCTACTGTAAAAGGGGGCACCTTACTAAGTCTAGTGTATGTTGCATTAAATGATAATGACGGCAGCCCGTTCGTATTCATTTCTCTCATTTGAGCTTCTGCCGCCAGTACGCTCATCTTTGAAGAATGTATGGTTTTACTATTTATCAATCCTATTTTTATGCACTGCTCGAGATTTAATTTGCGTACTTCTTGAGCATTCGATATTGATGATAAAAAGAGTCCGATAAATAAAATTATAATTATTTTAAAATTTAAATTTCGCATCGAAATATTACTCCTTATTGCTTTGTACTTCTGATGTATATGAAATGTACTTAGCTCTTCCTTCCTCGGTGAAAATCCCCTCAAAGATTACCCTAAAAACAGCTTCAATTGCCTGACCTGTTGAAAAAGGAAGTTCAGCTAATGTTTCCGGGTTTATTAAAGTTTGTATTGCACTTGTGTAAATCAATATTACCAGATCGCGGTTTATATCTTTACGAAATACACCGTCTTCAATACCTTTGTTAAATAATTCCGTTGCTTTTTGAAGCCCCTTAATTCTTTTAAAATCATGAATTTCATTCCAGAGCTCCGGCATATTTTTTCGTAAATCATCAAACAAAGGTCCCCTAATTTTTAAAGATTGTTCTCCTATAAAATCCATCATCTCTTTTAATTTGCCTACAAAGTCCAAATTATTATTTGCCCAAATCTGGTTTATGTGCTCTTCGGTTACGCACTGCCTGTTATAAATTAATTCCTTAAGAAGATTTTCTTTCCCGGAGAAAAATTTGTACAATGTTTTTTTGCTCATCCCGAGGCTGGATGCAATTTCATCCATCGTTACTTTCGCAAAACCGTACTGAAGAAACATTTGTTCTGCGGCATTAAAAATTCTTTCTTTTATTTCATTTTCTTCTGACATTTTTCCGACCTTTCTACTCTGTAAACTGAATTAGTATCTGCAGTTTCCATCTCAAGCTAAAAAAAACATTTCAAATTGGCTCATTTTCGAAATGTTTACACTTTAGAAACCATATATGTATTTTCGGTTTCCAAATTTAGTGTTTTGAACTTGTTTTGTCAAGAGCAATACTATAAAAATATTCTAACGGAAAAATAAAAGTGTTGAACGGCAAATCTT
>CAZHBJ010000096.1:0-8365 GCA_964530445.1 uncultured Ignavibacteriaceae bacterium | reverse complement strand
CTGAATTTTTCTATTGCTTTAACAATTGCCTCGGCAATTCTAGCTTGTCCCTTTTTACTATTTAAATAACGTGCATCTTTTCTGTTTGAAAGAAAGCCTGTTTCTATTAAAACACTCGGCATTGAAGCACCTACAAGTACGTAAAAACCGGCCTGCTTAACCCCTAGCGGCTTTATCGAAATATCTTTGCTGAATTCTTTATCCAGCATATCTGCAAACTTTTCCGAATATCTCATATATGCGGATTGCGCCATACTGACTAAAATAAAATTTTCATCAGTCAGTTTTTTATAACGCGCAGGGTTATCTTCATATTTAATTACGCTGTTTTCTCTTTCGGCAATTGAAATAGCTTCTTTTGTTCTTCCCGGTCTTAATAGATAAACCTCAAACCCGTTTACCCTGCTCGGTTTTCTCGGCGTGGCATTGCAATGGATCGATATAAATAAATTACCTCCGGCTTCATTTGCAATCTGCCCTCTCCTGTATAATTCAACAAATCTATCGGTTTTCCTGGTAAAGACAACCTTAACGCCTTTCATTTGTCTTTTAATATCTTTTCCGAGTTTTAGCGCAATTGCAAGATTTATATTTTTTTCTTCTATGCCGCCGACACCGATTGTACCGCTGTCTTTTCCGCCGTGGCCGGGGTCAATCACAATTACGTTAAAATTCCACTTTGCTTTTTCTTTCTTTTTTTTCTCTTTATTTGCAAATATTTTATTGTATAGTGCAATTAATATATCGTTACTATCGTTAACGTTTAATACTTCGTTTGTAGTATAATCTTTTCTAAGCTTGAGTCTTAGCTCGGTATCGGATTTTATATTTCTCGCTTTTATCCATTCAACCATTCCGCTTCCGTGCAGGCTGTTTATATTGTTAACGTCGGCGTGTACATTCCTCAATATTATGGTAAGTATTCCCTGCTTGAATGAACTATTATATGAATATATTCTTTTGTTCGACGATACTCTTAATAAAGTGCCGTTTGCTTTTACTTGAATAGATATGTTGTTAATATTATAAATAGAATTTGCTTCGTCTCCGGTATAGTTATTTCCATTTTCATTATCAACTTTCTCTTCAGGATTAGGCTTTACTATTAAAGTAGCCGGCGACTTAAATTGAAAGTTCATGCCGGTTACAGTTTGAAGTGCGGCAAAGCAGTATTTAAGCGGAATAAAAACCTGATGGTTTATCAAATAAGTTGAAGTGGGAAGCTGTATTATTTCCGCGTGACCGCTTCCCTTTTGTTTCATAACAAGAAAAGGATTTTTTGCAGTTATGAATAAAGTATTTTCAGGACCGGAGATTTCTAACTTTTCTTTATGCGGATTATAAAAATAGTATGCGGAAACAGCATCGGCAAAAGGTTTAACAGAAATGTAAATAGTGCCTTCTCTAATATAAACAGGAATATATTTGGTACCGTTATCGGTAACAACAGCCAGGCTTTTTATAGTCTGAGGATATATTGATAAGGAAAATAGGAATAAAAATATACTTAATAATTTTAATTTCATCAGATCCATATATTTAATAATTTCTTTAACCTATAAAAGGGATCATAAATCCGCTTTTCTTTTTATAATCCGTAAAACCGCTCTTAAAGTTTTTTTCAAGAAGCTTTTCTTCGAGTGAAGCTCTTAAGATTAGAATTGGAATTTCAAATAAGGCTAAAGGAATTATTATGTAACTTAATGTGGCAACACCGGCGCCTAAGTCCAGTAATATTTGAGCCAGGTACTGCGGATGGCGAATAAATTTGAACGGACCTTTTGTAATTAATTTATGATGCCTGAATATTAATACCTCCTGTGAATAATTTTCACCCAATGATTTAAATGACCAAATTTGGAGCCATGAAAAAATCAGGTAAACAATTAAGCCGGTTAGTCTTAAATGCATTAATGATGCAGTATAGGTTAACGTTCCGATTTGAAAGACAGAAATTATTAGAATTAATAAAGTTGCAACCGAGATTACTAAAGGCAATTTCTGAAGATATGTTTTGGGCTTTTCCTTATAGGTAGTAATTGTAGATTTAAAACCTTTTTTAGCACCGCTCATGTTTGCCCCGAAAGTAGCGATTATATTAAAGCCGATAATAATATTAATTGGGTCCATATAAATTAATCAACCTTCCGACCGTGTTTTTCCATAATTGATTTCCATTCGTCCATATTCAATTGCTCCGATTCTTCAATCAGCATGATTGGAATATCATCTTCAATTCTATACCGGCGGCGTGTATTTTTATCAACGGAAACCAGCGTATTTCCATCGAGTACAAGATCGGCTTTGGTTTCCGGACAGCAAAGGATATCTAATAATTCTTTGCTAATCATTTTACCTCCAAAAATTTTAAGATTTAAATTAAAACTAAAATAAGACTATGACAAGTGCACAAATTATCTTAACTCTTTGTATCTGAAACAATCTTTCGTATGGTCATTAACAATTCCTGTTGCCTGCATAAATGCATAACAAATTGTCGAGCCTACAAAATTGAAGCCGCGTTTCTTTAAATCTTTACTCATCAAATCCGAAACAGGAGATGTAGCGGGAATTTTTTTAATATTGTCCCAAGAATTCCGAATCGTCTTTCCGTCCGTAAACTGCCAGATATACTTATTGAAACTTCCGAATTCATCTTTAACTTTTAGAAAAGCATTTGCATTTTGAATCGCTGAATTAATTTTAATTTTATTCCTGATAATTCCTTCATTTTTCAATAATGAATTTATTTTCCTTTTATTATACCCGGCAATTATTTCCGGTTCAAAATTATCGAAAGCTTTTCTATAATTCTCACGCTTTTTTAATACCATAAGCCAGTTCAGCCCTGCTTGCGCACCTTCAAGTACAAGAAATTCAAATAACTTCCGGTCATTATGCAGTGGCTTTCCCCATTCTTTATCGTGATACTTGATATATAACGGATCGTTTGTTGACCAAGCACAGCGTATAATCATTTAATTTTCTTTAAATTTCTTTGGGAATATTATTGTTAAAAATTTTTATCCGATATCCTAAAATAACAAAAAAAATATCTAATTTGGGCTAATGCTATTTTTTCATATTAGTTAGGACACTTAATTTTATTTTATAAATTACAGAAATAAAAAGCTACTGAACAGATTTAAAAATTTTAAAAGGCACAAAAAATGAGTATAGATAAATTTTTAGTTAAGCCGAATTCCAAAATTAATCTTGCAAATATAAGTACTAATGACACCGGTGATTATAATTCAAAAAAAGAGGCAAGCAAAGATCTTAAAAAAAATATAAAAGAAATGATAAAGCTGCAGGATAAGCTTTACGCCGACAACAAATATTCAATACTTCTTATATTCCAAGCGATGGATGCTGCAGGCAAAGACGGTACCATAAAGCATGTTATGAGCGGTCTTAATCCCCAGGGAACGCAGGTGTTTAGCTTCAAACAGCCGTCGGCCGAAGAACTCAATCATAATTATCTCTGGCGAATAAACAAAGCACTTCCCGAAAAAGGAAGAATAGGAATATTCAATCGTTCATATTATGAAGAGGTGCTGGTTGTAAGAGTTCATAATTTGCTGGAAAATGAAAAAATCCCAAAAGAATTATTAAGCGAAAATGTGTGGCAGCAGCGTTACAGAGAAATTAATGATTTTGAAAAATACTTGTATGATAACGGAACCGTAATTTTAAAATTCTTTTTGCATGTATCAAAAGATGAACAGAAAAAAAGGTTCCTGGAACGAATTGACAACAAAGCAAAGAATTGGAAGTTTTCCGAAGCCGATATAAAAGAGAGAAGTTATTGGGATGAATATCAAAAATGTTATCAGGAAGCAATCTCATCTACGAGTAAAAAACATGCGCCCTGGTTTGTAATTCCTGCCGACCACAAATGGTTTATGCGTCTTGCTGTTTCCGACGTAATAGTTGAAACTATGAACAAACTGCCTATAGATTATCCGAAATTAAAAAAGGAACAGCTGGCAAATTTAAAAACATGTAAAGACAAACTGGAAAACGAAAAATAATTTTTTATTCAAATAATTCTTTTATTTTTTCCGGGGGTCTTGCAAGAATAGCTTTATTTCCCTTTTCAATTATCGGCCTTTGAATAAGATCGCTGTTCAAAAGCATTAGATCCAATATTTGCCCTTCATCATAGTTTTTAATATCCATTTGCTTGTAAGCTTTTTCGTTTTTCCTTAAAAGCTCACTGGGTTTCATTTTCATTTTCTTTAAAAGGACTTTAAGCTTTTCTTTTGTAAAAGGTTCTATATAATAATTTACCTTTTCGAATTCCACACCCTGCTCAATCAGCATTTTTGCAACCTTTCTGCAGGTTGTACAGGTGGGTTTTTCATATACGGTTATTTTGCTCATTCACGCACCGTTAATTTAATTTCGGATATAAAATTTTTGTTTATTTATAACGGCAATTATAAAGTTTTCAAATAGTAAATACAATTAGAGCAATTTAAAATAAATTTTAGGTTTATCCGTCTACACGAATAAGAAGAATAAAAAGATAATATGGTAAGTGAACGGAATGTTAAAATTGAAGAAACCGTAAAAAAAGAACGAAATAGGTTATTCAATTTCATAAGGAAAAATGTTTCTATAGAAGAAGATGCGGAAGACATTCTTCAGGATGTTCTATATCAATTTACCGCTGCGTTTGACGATATTGAATATTTTGAAAAAATTTCATCATGGTTATTTCAAACAGCTAGGAATAAAATAATAGATTTATACAGGAAGAAAAAACCGGTTTCAATTAATTATCAATTACCGGATGATGATTCGGATGAAGAAACATTATCGCTGGCAGATATTCTCCCGGATTTAAGCAGCAACCCGGATAAAGTTTATCTACAGGATTTAATTTGGGATGAAATCCAAGATGCACTTGAAGAACTGCCGGAAGAACAAAGAGATGTTTTTGAAATGAATGAATTCGAACAAATGAGTTTCAAGGAAATATCCGGGTTAACTGGAATACCGGTAAATACTTTACTTTCCAGGAAACGGTATGCGGTTTTGTATTTGAGAAAAAAATTAAAAAATATTTATAAGGAGATTCAGCAATGAACGACAGAATAAAAAGACATAAAAGATATCCAAGATTTCTTTTCTTTATAATTGCAGCAGTTGCAATTGCAAGCTTAATTGTTATGCTTCTCTGGAATTGGTTAGTACCTTCACTATTCCACGGACCGGTAATAAGTTATCTCCAGGCGGCAGGCCTGCTCGTCTTAACAAAAATAATTTTCTCAAGCCCGGGCAGAAGCCATAGTAGTTTTCCCCACGACAGAAGAGAGCATTTTAGAAAGATTTTTGAACAAAAAGCCGAATCACATAATGCTGAGTAGCTTAATTTTTATAAAATTATAAAGATAAAAAATACAACCGCCGGCTTATTTTATGCCGGCAGTTTTATTGATTATTCGTCTTAAATAATTCCTTTCCTAAAATACCTAAAAGATATTTTGCGTCACTAAAACAATTAGCTTTATTATATTGTAAATCTTATTTTATAATTATGATAAATTTTAATTATTAATACCACTAATCATTTATATTATTAAGACATAAAAGGCAATTAGATGAATGAGGTGGAGCATTTAGCGGATCAATTAAAAAAGGCTTTTGAAGGCGAGGCATGGCACGGACCGTCGCTTAAGGAAGTTTTAATGAATGTTACATCGAATATGGCTGCAGCAAAACCTATAAAACATGCTCATAATATTTGGGAATTGGTCTTACACATTACAGCATGGCATGATGCGGTTAGAAAAAGATTAGCCGGTTTATCGGTAAATTTAAACGACAAAGAGGACTGGCCTCCCTTAGAGGATATAAGCGAAAATGCATGGGCTGCGGCAGTTGAAAACCTTGGGAAAAGTACAAACAATTTACTTAAAGTTCTTTCAGCTTTTGATCCAAGTAAATTATATGATAACACATCGGGGTTAAATTATACAAACTACTTTTTAATTAACGGACTCATTCAACATGATGTGTACCATGCAGGCCAAATTGCTTTGTTGAAAAAAGCACTTTTATAAAAATTGTTTACTTCTTAAATAGGGAAAAATTATTTGCGTAAAAAAAGCTTCGGAATAATTATAGGATTTTCCGTATTTGAATTAATACTGCATTTATTCTCCAACCAATTTGCCCATTACGGAATTTTCCGTGATGAGCTTTATTATATTGCATGCAGTAAACATCTTGCTGCGGGTTATGTCGATCAGCCTCCGCTCTCAAGTTTCATCCTTTTTGCAGTCCGTCATCTAATCGGTGATTCTATATTTGCAATAAGACTGCTACCGGCAATCGCTTCTGCAACAACTGTTTTTCTTACCGGTTTGATTGTGCGTAAGCTTAAGGGAAAGTTGTATGCAATTACTATTGCATGTTTGTCTGTTACTTTAGCTCCGCAATTTCTCGGAACAAGCACTATCTTTTCAATGAATTCTTTCGACTGGTTATTCTGGACACTGGCTTTGTATATAATAATTTCAATTGTTACTTCAAAAAATCAAAAACTGTGGATTTTACTTGGGCTAACTCTCGGCTTCGGGCTGTTAAATAAAATAGACATTCTATGGCTCGGTGCGGGTTTGTTTATCGGGCTGCTTTTAACCCCGCAGAGGAAGTATCTTAAAACAAGCTGGCCATACATTTCGGGAATAATTGCTTTTATATTATTCAGTCCATACATATATTGGAATATTACACACGACTTTGCCACACTTCAATTTATGCATAATGCTTCCACATTAAAATATAGTTCGCAAACCCCCATAACATTATTAACAGGCATATTTATCAGCATGAATCCGTTTTCGGTTTTTGTATGGCTTGCCGGTATTTACTATTTCTTCTTTGATAAAGACGGGAAAACATATAGAATAGCCGGATATATATTTTTAGTAACATTGTTAATTTTAATTATAAACTGGCATGCAAAACCTGAATATTTAGCGCCCATATTTCCATTGTTATATGCAGGCGGGGGAATAATTTTTGAGAAATTAATTGAAGTGCAAAAATTAGCATGGATTAAAATTGCATTACCGGTTACAATTGCATTTACCGGGTTGTTAATGATTCCATTGGCATTACCTGTGCTTCCTGTTCAAACTTTTATAAGCTACACGCATATAATAGGATTTTCTCCCGAATCTAATGAGAAACATAAACTGGAAGGATTACCCCAGTTTTATGCCGATATGTTCGGCTGGCAAAATATGGCGTCCACTGTTGCAAAAGTTTATAATTCTCTTTCTCCGGAAGAACAGGAAAGAACCATTGTTTTTGCACGCAATTACGGTGAAGCCGGAGCAATTGATTACTACAGGGGAAAATATAATTTACCCCGGGTCTTTTCGGGACATAATAATTACTGGTACTGGGGCACCGCAGATACAAACTTTTCTACGGTTATTGTGATAGGCGGAAGCAAAAAAGAACATTTAACTTTATGTGATTCTGTTAAACAAGCTGCAGTTATAAAAAATAAATATGCAATTCCTTATGAAAATAATCTACCTGTTTTTATTTGCAGAAAGTTTAAAGTACCTTTTAATATAATATGGAAAAAAATAAGATTTTTTATTTGATTGATGATAAATTCAAAATCATTTATTTATATAATAACTTTACAATAAAATTTAAAGCCCTTCTGTTCGGCATTTCCGATGTGCGGGGAGGTATGTTTTAAACCAAATGATAAAAGCAATATTCTGGGATAATGACGGCGTGCTTGTTGATACCGAAATTCTTTATTATAAAGCATGCAGGGAAACCTTTGTTTCAATAGGGATTGATTTAGATGAAGATCTATATATAGAATACTTTTTAAAACAAGGAACCGGCACATGGCACCTCGCGGAACAAAAAGGAATAAGTGAAAATGAAATAATTGAACTGCGAAATGAACGCAATAGAATATACAGCAATCTTTTAATGGACAATGCAAGAGTAATTGACAGCGCTGAAGAAACCTTAAAAAAGCTGTATGGTAAATTTTCAATGGGAGTCGTTACAAGTTCAAGGAAGGATCATTTTGATATTATCCATAAAAAGTCCGGCTTGTTAAAATATATCGATTTTGTTTTAACTTCTGATGACTATTCCGAAACCAAGCCATCGCCGGAGCCCTATCTAAAAGCTGTTGAAAAAACTGGATTAAAAAAAGAAGAATGCATTGTGATTGAAGACTCAGAAAGAGGATTAAGAGCGGCATTAAGTGCCGGTTTAAAATGCTACGTTATACCAACTTCGTTAACAAAATATTCAAATTTTTCCAGCGCTGAAAAAATATTAAATAATATTTCGGATATACAAAAACTGT
>CAZHBJ010000095.1:0-12795 GCA_964530445.1 uncultured Ignavibacteriaceae bacterium | reverse complement strand
AATGACAAAACTAATGAAATATTAATTGAATATAGTAAAAAATATTCGTGGCTGAATATTTTTTTGTTTGAGGAAAGACGGGGAAAAGCTTCTGTATTAAACGAATTGGTCGGAAAATCCAAAAATGAAATTCTTATCTTTACAGATGCCAATACTATTTTTGAAAAGGACTCAATTAAAACTTTAATATCTAATTTTAATGATTCGAAGATAGGTGGAGTTAGCGGTAGATTAGTTTTAATAGAGCCACAAAATAACTTTAATAAAGGTATTGAAGAAAAAAAATACTGGAATTATGAAACTAAAATTAAAATAAATGAGGGCAAATGCGGCGTATTAATAGGTGCAAATGGAGGTATTTTTGCAGTAAGAAAGAATTTATTTAAATACATTCCCAAAGATAAAGCGGTTACTGATGATCTGTTTACAACTTTATCAATTTTAAAACAGAATTATCATTTTATTTATGATTACAATGCTATAGCATATGAAGAAATAGCACATAAGCTTATGCAAGAATATAAAAGAAAGGTAAGATTTGCTGCAACTAATTTTCAGACGTTAGTTTATTTTAAAGGACTTTTATTTAATAAAAACTTATTACTCTCTTTCTCACTCTGGTCTCACAAAATATTCCGCTGGTTTACTCCTATTTTTTTCTTAGTTATTCTAATTGGAAATATTTTACTATTTAATCAGAATATTTTTTTTAATTTCCTCTTATATATTCAATTTTTATTTTATTTTTTAGCTATATGTGGTTTTTTCTTAAAAAATATTAAAATTAAGATAAATATATTTACCATTCCTTTTTATTTTGCAATGACTAATATTGCGCTATTTACAGGATTGTTAAATTTTATCTTTAACAGACATAAATCATATTGGCAATCGACTCCAAGAATTTAATGAATAAAAAACTCGAAAAAATATTAATCCTTATAATTGACTTTATTACCATTTGCCTTGCTTGGATAATCTATTATCAGTTAAGGGTAAGATCCGGATGGTTTGAATTGCTGTCCATGCCTGAGTTTTTTATCCCGATGTTTGTAATATATTTCTACTGGTTGATTATTTTTACATTTGTAGGAATGTACCGTACCTGGTTTGCTCAGTCGCGTCTTGATGAGCTTTCTACCTTGTTCAAAGCTACATTTGTCGGAATATTCATCTTGTTTTTTTTAATATTTATTGACGACTATATAAACGGCGTTGGTTCTGCGACAAGGATACTTATATTTATTTATTGGGGGTTATTACTTGCGCTTGTTGGTACAGGCCGTTTATTTATCAGAAATTTTCAGCGTAGTCTTTTAATTAAAGGAGTCGGAAGAAAAAATGCTTTGGTTGTTGGATTTAACCCAAAAGCTCATGAAGTTCATGATGAAGTAAAAAAGCATCCTGCACTCGGTCTAGATATAGTAGGTTATGTCTCTATTCATGATTTATCTCAAGAAACAAATTATAGTGGTGTTCAAGTTTTGGGAAATATTTCAAATCTCCCTGGGACTATTGATAAATATAATGCAAAAGAAGTAATAATTGCATTGGAGAAAGAAGATAGAGATGAATTGGTTGGAATAATAGCCACGTGCGAACCTAAAAATGTCGGTCTTAAGATCGTTCCGGATTTGTATGAAATATTAAGCGGTCAGGCAAGAACATCGCAGTTATACGGAGTCCCGCTTATCGATGTAATGCCTCAATTAATGCCCGAGTGGGAAAAAAAATTAAAAAGACTAATCGATATAATTGTCTCATTGGTAATACTAATAATAACTTTGCCTGTCACTATAATTACCGCTTTAGCTATTAAGATAGACAGCGACGGCAATATTTTTTTCAAGCAGGAAAGATGCGGAATTAACGGCAAGATTTTCAAAATATATAAATTCCGTTCAATGAAAAAGGATGCCGAAAAAACTACCGGTCCGGTTTGGTCGCAAAAAGATGATCCGAGAATTACAAGAGTAGGCAAGTTTATCCGACGAGTTCGTATAGACGAAATTCCTCAGATGATAAATGTTTTAAACGGTGAAATGAGTATTATTGGTCCTCGTCCCGAACGGCCTTATTTTGTTGAAAAGCTTTCGCAGCAGATTCCTTATTATAAAAGAAGGCTGAAAGTTCGTCCGGGAATAACCGGCTGGGCGCAAGTAAAACATAAGTATGATGAAACAATTGAGGATGTCAAAATAAAGCTTCGCTACGATTTGTTTTATATAGAAAACATGTCGTTAAGGATGGATTTCAAAATATTATTTAGAACAATTTTTGTAGTTTTGTTGGGAAAAGGGCATTACGATTAGTTAAAAACAATCGTCATTAAGTGGTCATTAAATAGTCATTAGGTAGTCACTCAATAGTAATTAAGTGGTCATTAAGTAGTTAATTAAGAGGGAGATTAAAATGAAACTTGAAGAATTACAAGTTTATCAATTGGCAATGGATATCGGTGAACAAATTTGGGAAATTGTGATCAATTGGGATTATTTTGCAAAAGATACTGTAGGTAAATAATTAGTTAAAGCAGCAGATTCGGTAGCCGCTAATCTTAGTGAAGGTTTTGGGAGGTATTTCTATAAGGAAGAAAAGCAATTTTGTTATTATTCCAGGGGTTCTTTATATGAAACAAAAACTTGGTTGACGAAGGCAAATAAAAGAAAATTATTGAACAATGAAACCATTGACTTATTTTTAAAAAATATTGATCGGATTGGCGTCAAACTAAATAATTATATTAACTCTATAGGTAAAAAAAATTTTGTATCTTAAGAATATAGTAAAAGAAATACTAATGACAACAAATGACGACGAAGTCAAATGACAATGAATGACAGTGAAGCCAAATGACAAAAAATTACCACAAATAATTGTAAAGAATATGCCTGAAAAATCTTTAGTGATAATTCCAACATACAATGAACTCGAAAACATACAATTGATTATCCCTGATGTTTTGGGAAAATATAAAAATAATATCGACATATTGGTTGTCGATGATAATTCTCCGGATGGAACCGGAAATGTTGTTGAAGAATTGGGAAAAACAAACGATAGAATAAAGCTTCTGCGCAGAGAGAGAAAAATGGGTCTGGGAACTGCATATGTTGCCGGTTTTAAATATGCGCTGAAAAATGATTATAATTATATATTTGAAATGGATGCGGATTATTCCCATGATCCAAAAGAGATTAAGAATTTTCTTAAATCAATTAAAGAATGCGACCTGGTTTTAGGCAGTCGTTATGTTAAAGGAGTTAATGTTGTAAACTGGCCGATGAGCAGATTAATTTTAAGCTACTTTGCAAATATTTATACACGTTTTATTACCGGTATGCCGATTAAAGATGCTACCGGCGGTTTCAAATGTTTTAAGCGAGAGGTTTTGGAATCGATTGATCTGGATAATATTAAATCCAACGGTTATGCATTTCAAATTGAAATGACATATAAAGCATGGAAAAAAGGTTTTAAAATCGGAGAAATACCTATTATCTTTATCGATCGTACAATGGGATCATCAAAGATGTCCAAGAAAATTGTTCGCGAAGCAATTTTTATGGTTTGGAAATTAAGAATAAGAAGTTTATTAGGGCTTAAATAAAAAGAATGCAATTGGATTTATCCATTATAATTGTAAATTACAACGTTAAAGAGTTTCTGCAGAATCTTCTCCATTCAATAGTTAAATCCGCACTAAACATTTCATATGAAATAATAATTGTGGATAATGCATCCGATGACGGCAGTGTTGAATTTATTAAAGACAAATTTCCTGAAGTCAAATTAATTTCCAATAAAAAAAATTTAGGTTTTAGTAAAGCAAATAACCTCGGATTAAAAATAGCTCAGGGAAAATATATACTTTTATTAAACCCGGATGCTTTGCTGCGTGAAGATACTCTTCAAAAAATGATGGAATTTTTTAGAAACACTCCAGATGCCGGTTTAGCAGGATGTAAAATTCTTAATCCCGACGGCTCACTTCAATTGGCATGCAGACGAAGTTTTCCAGGTCCGTGGACTTCCTTTTGTAAAGTGACAGGTCTTAGCTCCATTTTTCCTAAAAGTAAAATCTTTGCTAGATACAATCTTACTTACATGGATGAAAATCAAACTCATGAAGTTGATGCAATTTCAGGCTCATTTATGATGCTGAAAAAAGAAGTTTATAAAAAAGTCGGCGGATTTGATGAAGAGTTTTTTATGTACGGAGAAGACCTGGATTTATGTTATAGAATTCAAAAGGCAGGGTATAAAGTTTATTATGTGCATGATACGCAAATAATCCATTACAAAGGAGAAAGTACAAAAAGAAGCAGCTTTGATGAGACAAAAGTATTTTACAATGCAATGAATCTTTTTGTTAAAAAACATTTATCGGGATCTTTTTTAGTCGAGATTATACTTCTTTTAGCAATTACACTTAGAAAATTTTTCGCATTTATGGGGCGGAGAAAATTAATTTTGGTTTCCATCCTCCTGGATTTTTTATTTTTTGATTTGTCTATTTTTCTAGCAGATAAATTTTACGGAAATATATCAAATTGGCATGGCTTCCCGTATAATAGTTTGCCTGTAATCTACACAGTCCCTGTATTAATTCATATTGTAGTTTCAAGTATTTCAGGTATTTATAAAAGAGAGGCGCTTCCGGTTCTTAAAAATTTTTTAGCATTACTAATAAGCTTTGTTATAATTTCCGCGATAACATTTTTCTTCAAACAATTTGCTTACAGCAGGGCGACTGTGCTTATTACTTATGTCATATTGTTTTTTGTTCTTACTTCATGGAGAATTATACTTAAAATATTTTTTAAAGTCGGTTTGAATGCAGATTCCTTAACGCATAAAAAGACCTTAATTGTTGGAATAAATTCTCCTTCAATAAAAATTGCAAATAAGTTGAGACTGATTCATTCCGATGCACGTTTAATTTCCGGATTAATAAGTCAGACTAACAAAGAGGTCGGAAGTACAATAGAAGGATTCGAGGTAATCGGTACAATCGATAATATTAGAAAAGTTATTAATGAAAGAAAAATAAACGAAGTAATTGTTCCATCAGAAGAGTTATCTTATCACCAAATAATGGCAATAGTAGCAAGCTGTCAAAATGAAAGTGCTGAATTTAAGTTAATCGGTAATAATCTTGATTTCCTTGTTGGTAAAACTACCGTATCTGTTTTAGAAGATATTCCTTTAATTGATATTAGTTATAATATTTCCAAGCCTATGTCGAGGTTTCTCAAAAGGTTGTTCGATATGGTGCTGGCTTCGATAGTTTTGTTTTTTATTTATCCTTTCATATATTTGATCTTAAAGCTGAGTAAAAAGCAGTCTGAATTTGGAAATTTTGTATTAAAAGTACCTTCTGTCTTTTCAGGTAGTTTTAGTTTTGTTGGCCCGATAAATATTAAGAATTCCAACAGCTTATTTTTAGGAAAGAAAGGTTTAACCGGGCTTTGGTATTTAGAAGGTAAGGAAGGAACGAACTCAGAAAATCTCGATATATTTTATGCAAAAAATCAAAATATATGGCTGGATTTGGAAATTTTAGGCAAATCACTCAATAAAATGCTGGGTAGTTAATTTAAGTATGGCAAAAACAATTTTAGATTTTGAAAAACCAATTGCCGAATTAGAGGCAAAGCTTGAAGAAATGAAAAGGCTTTCCGACAAAATGGATATTGGAAATGAAATAAATAAAATTGAAGACAAAGTAAAACAGTTAAAAGAGGGGATTTATAAGGATCTTACAAGGTGGCAGCGTGTTCAACTTGCCAGGCACCCCGACAGACCATATACACTGGATTATATTTATTTAATTACAAATAACTTTGTCGAGCTCCACGGAGATAGAAGCTACAAAGATGATAAAGCTATTGTTGGCGGGTTTGCTTCAATCGACGATTATAAAGTTATGATTATCGGACACCAAAAAGGGAGAGATACAAAAACCAATGTATACAGAAATTTCGGAATGGCAAATCCGGAAGGCTACAGGAAAGCATTACGATTAATGAAATTAGCGGAAAAATTCGGCAAGCCGGTTATAACAATGATAGATACTCCCGGTGCTTATCCCGGCTTAGAAGCTGAGGAACGAGGTCAAGCTGAAGCTATTGCAAGAAATCTTTTCGAAATGAGCAGGTTAAAAGTTCCGATTATTGTAGTTATAATTGGTGAAGGTGCAAGCGGCGGTGCATTGGGAATAGGCGTCGGCGATAGAATATTAATGCTTGAAAACTGCTGGTATTCGGTTATAAGCCCGGAATCGTGTTCAAGTATTCTTTGGAGAAGCTGGGATTATAAAGAACAAGCAGCAGAAGCTTTAAAGCTTACGGCTCCCGATCTACTTGAACAAAAATTAATTGATAGAATAATTCCGGAGCCAATGGGAGGTGCGCATAAAGATCATACGGAAGCAGCAAAAATATTGAAAGCCGTAATTAAAGAGGAACTTGAACAATTGGTAAAAATAAAACCTGATAAATTAGTAGATAACAGGCTTGAAAAATTCGGTAAAATGGGTGCTTATAACGAATGAAAAATTGTTAATCCTGGAAAAAGTTAAATAAATATTTATTTTCGTAACGGAATTTCTACATTATTAACCTGCCTTTTTAATAAATTTGTTTAATAAATATTTTTACTTAATAAATTTATTCTATGCTTTCATACAAAACGGAAATTCGTGTACGGTATGCAGATACCGATCAGATGCAGTTTGTTTATAACGGAAAATACCTGGAGTATTTTGAAGTCGGAAGAACAGAAATGCTGAGAGAAAACGGTTTGCCGTACAGCATTATCGAAAAGAACGGATTTCAACTTCCTGTTCTTGAAACTTATGTAAAATATATTAGCCCGGCTTATTATGATGACTTGTTAATCATCGAATCAATTGTAAAAGATTATCCTACACTAAAAATTCATATTGATTATAAAGTTTACAGGAAAGAAAATAATAATTTGGTCGCCGAAGGTTACACTGAACATGTATTTATTAAGAAAGATTCAAAAAAAGCCGTTAGACTTCCGAAATTTTTTGTTGAAGCAATGAAACCTTTTTACGAGGTAAAAAAATGATAGATCCGCAGCTAAAAAATATTATTGAAAATGCTTTAAATGAAGACATCGGTAATGAAGACATTACCACTTCAGCAATAATAACCAAGAATACAACCGGACTGGGAGAATTTCTAGTTAAGCAAGATGGTATAGTTGCCGGCCTTGATGTACTTGAAATTCTGTATAATATTTTTGATCCGGAATTAAATTTTAAAAAAAATAAAAACGACGGTGTAAAAGTAACTAAAGGTCAGGTTATTGCAAATGTTGAAGGTAATATAGCTTCTATACTTACTGCGGAAAGGACTGCTTTAAATTTTCTTCAGAGAATGAGCGGCATAGCTACTTTGGCAAATGAGTTTACTGAAAGAATCAAACATACCAAAGCAAAAATACTGGATACAAGAAAAACGGCGCCAGGACTTAGATTTATTGATAAGCTGGCTGTTAAAATTGCTGGATGTGAAAATCACCGTATCGGATTATATGATATGTTTTTGATAAAAGATAACCATATCATCGCTGCCGGATCAATCACAAAAGCTGTTAATGCTTGTAAGAAATTTAGAAAGGCAAATAAAGAAAATTTTAGAATTGAGGTGGAAACAACAAATCTTGAACAAGTTATGGAAGCATTAAAATGTAAAGTTGACCTTATAATGCTTGATAACTTTAACTTAGCGGATATGAAAAAAGCAGTTGAACTTATTGACGGAAAATGTAAAACCGAAGCTTCCGGCGGCATAGACTTAAATACAGTAAAACAAATCGCAGAAACGGGTATAGACTTCATATCAGTGGGTGCGCTTACTCATAGCGTAAAAGCTCTTGATATTTCATTGGAAATATTTGTTCAAAAATAATTTTCATTTGAAGGAAGATGATTATTAAATAGTATGATGTTTGATAAATTAAAACAGCTTACAAAAGATACTGCTATATACGGAATAAGCACAATGGTAGGAAGGTTTCTTACTTTTCTGCTGGTCCCTTTTTACACAAACGTCTTTACCACAAGTGATTTCGGAATTTATGCGAACTTATATATTTTTATTGCGGTTTTTAACGTTGTGTTAATATACGGAATGGATGCCGCTTTCCTTAAGTTTGACTCTGCAGCCATAATAGGAGATGAAAAAGATAATTTTTCAACTCCATTTCTTTCTGTTTTTGGCGTTGCATTAGTTGTAACCAGCAGTTTATTGTTATTTAAATCCCCGATTTACTGGCTTCTTGATGTGCCTTCCGATTATTATTATTTAATGTACTTTGCTTGCTCAATACTTTTTTTTGATGCGCTTTGTGTTCTTCCTTTTATTAAACTCCGACTTGAACTTAAGGCAAAAAAGTTTGCAACAATTAAGATAATAAACATTGTAGTAAATGTTTTTCTTAATTTATTTTTAATTTTAAAATTGAAATGGGGAATTGAAGCAGTATTTGTTAGTAATCTTGCCGCATCAGTTGTATCGTTTTTATTGTTGTTTCCAACCATCATAAAAAGAATCAGATTTAGAATTAATATAACACTGCTGAAGAGATTACTAAAATTCGGTTTACCGTATTTTCCTGCAAGTTTTGCAGTTATGTTAATTCAGGGAATTGACAGGCCTATTCTAACGCATTTAACAGATCTAAATACAGCAGGGTTATACAGTGCAAACTATAAGCTTGGCATTTTCATGCTTTTGTTTGTAAATATGTTTCAATATGCATGGCAGCCTTTCTTTTTACAAAATGCAGAGGAAAAAAATGCAAAAGAAATTTATTCTAAAGTATTAACTTATTTTACATTAGCGGCAAGTATAATTTTAGTTGTTATTTCATTATTTATTTCAGATTTAGCTAAAATCCGTATCTTGGGTCATTCCATTATCGGTAATGAATATTTAGGCGGATTGAATATTGTTCCTATAATACTTTTTGCATACCTGTTTAACGGTTTATACCAGGTTTTTATTGCAGGTATTTATATAAAAGAAAAGAGTCTTTATGTTCCGATGATGACAGGATTAGGTGCTGCAGTAAATATTGTTTTATGCTTTGTTCTAATCCCAATTCTTAATATTACTGGGGCAGCATTAGCTACTCTGGCAGCTTACATTGTAATGTCATCGGGTTATTATATTGTTACTCAAAAATTTTACCGTATAGAATATGAATATGCAAAGATCGGGAAAATATTTATATCGATTGCAATTGTAGGAATAATTTACTACATACAACTATCTGGGGGTTATCTTTCGCTTCTAAATAAATTTTTAATGGTCTTATTATTTTTTATGCTGCTTGGGATATTCAATATAGGAAAAGAAGAAATTATTTTTTTAAGAAAAAGATTTTTAGCTGCTAAAACTAAAAGCCAATAATAAGGAATAGAATGACAGAACAAATCCAGATAAAAATAAAAAGAATTGAGAGCCGGTTTAATGATATACCGCTGCCGTCATATTCAACGGAAGGAAGTTCGGGGATGGATATTAGAGCTGCCGTAATAGAAGATCTCTTTATCGAACCGGGACAAATAACTTTAGTCCCTACAAATCTTTCGGTTGAAATTCCCGTCGGTTATGAAATTCAAGTTAGGCCCAGAAGCGGTTTAGCTGCCAAATATGGGATCGGTGTATTAAATTCTCCCGGAACGATTGATTCCGATTACCGGGGAGAGGTAAAAATTATTTTAATAAACTTCGGTAAGGAAAAATTTAAAATTTCACGCGGGGACAGAATTGCACAAATCGTTGTATCGAAAGTTTATATCGGCAGCATAATAGAATCGGATGATTTGAATTCAAGTTCAAGAGGTTCCGGAGGTTTTGGCCATACCGGGCAAAAATAATTTTATGACTTAAAATAATTTTGAAATTAATAATTTGTAATTGGGTTAAAATTTTTTTTAAACTTCAATCACTCTTTAAAAACTTTTCTGCAAGTAATGTATTTTGTTCTTGATCTAATTAGGAAGCTTTTTCATGTCGGATTTCATTCACTTACATAATCACACACATTACAGCTTACAAGACGGTGCATGCACTGTTGACAGCCTTGTTAAGGCAGCAAAAAAAAATAATATGAAATCGGTTGCTTTAACTGATCACGGGGTAATGTACGGTATTGCCGAGTTTTATAAGAAAGCAAAAAAAGAAGGAATTAAACCGATTGTAGGGATGGAAGCCTATGTAGTTACCGAAGGAAGCAGATTTGATAAAGGGAAAGGGGAAGAAAACAACGGCAGGAAAAGATCAAAGCATTATAATCACTTAATTTTATTAGCAAAGAATAAACAAGGATATAAAAATCTTTCAAAGCTTTCTACTCTGGGGCATACCGAGGGTTTTTATTATAAGCCCCGAATTGATTTAGAACTTCTAAGAAAATACCGGGATGGGTTAGTTTGCACCTCTGCTTGTGCGGGAGGAATAATTGCTCCTCACTTAATAAATAATAATTATGATAAAGCAAAGGAAATTGCAAAAATCTATAAAGATATTTTTGAAGAAGATTTTTACCTGGAAATTCAAGACCACAATATGGATGTAGAGAAAGCTGTTCTTGAAGGAATGCCCAGGCTTTCTAAAGAATTGGGAATAAAATTAGTAGCGACTAACGACTGCCATTACATCGAACCGGATCATGCAATTCCGCACAACATTCTTCTGCTTTTATCCGATAAAAACGGTACCGATTATAGGCAGCTGCGTTACGGGACAGACCAGGTGTATTTTAAAACTTCCGATGAAATGATTAATCTTTTTAAGAATTATAAAGGGGCGATTGAAAACACTCTTGAAATAGATTCAAAAATTGATTTGAACCTGGATGTTGAAGGTCATCTTTTCCCGGTTTTTCCCATTCCTAAAGATTCGCCTGCAAATACTCTTGAAGAATATTTTGAACTGCTGGCGGTAGAAGGTCTTCATAAAAAAATAAAAGATATTACATCTGAAGTTAAAGAGCGGTTCGATTTTGAAATAGATACAATTAAAAAAATGGGTTTTGCCGGATACTTTCTTATTGTCCAGGACTTTATTAATTCATCTAAAAAGATGAATATACCTGTAGGACCGGGTAGAGGAAGTGCGGCAGGCAGTCTGGTTGCTTTTGCTTTAGGAATTACAAATATAAATCCGTTAAAATATAATCTCCTTTTTGAACGATTCCTTAACCCCGCAAGAAAATCCATGCCTGATATAGACGTTGATTTTGCTGATGATAAGAGAGGAGAGGTTATAGACTATGTTCGTGAAAAATACGGCACTCAATGTGTAAGCCAGATTATTACTTTTAACAGACTTTCTTCAAAGGCAGTAATTAGAGACGTTGCACGCGTATTAAAAATTCCTATTGCAACGGTAAATAAAATTACAAAATATATCCCTTCAAAATTCGGAAAAGTTTTTTCAATAGATCAGGCTATAAAAGAAGTACCGGAGTTAAGGTGGCTCCAAAATCCTAAAGAACCTGAAATACAAAACCTTATCAAGTATGCCAAAGTACTTGAAGGCATGAATCGTAATTCTTCTAAACATGCCGCAGGTGTTGTAATTACACCTGAGGATGTTAGTAATTATGTTCCGTTGGCAAGTGCCGTTGCACAAACTGATATTGTTACGCAATTCAACATGAAGGAAATTGAAAGTGCCGGACTGCTTAAGATGGATTTTCTGGGACTTCGTACTTTAACCATAATTCGAGATGCGCTCGATCTAATAAAGAAAAATCATAATGTCGATATAGACTTGGATAATGTTCCCCTTGATGACGAAAAAACTTTTCAACTCTTTGCAAAAGGACAGACAACCGGCGTGTTCCAGTTTGAATCCGGGCCAATGAGAGAGTATTTAAAAAAACTGAAACCTACAAGTTTGAGTGATCTGTCAGCAATGAATGCCTTGTATCGTCCGGGTCCGATGGAATTTATTGACGATTTTATTGATCGAAAATTCGGCGTTAAAAAAGTTGAATATTTACATCCCGTATTAGAGCCGATATTAAATGAAACATACGGTATAATTGTTTACCAGGAACAGGTAATTCAAATTGCAAATAAAGTAGGGGGAATGAGTTTAGCTGAGGCTGATATTTTACGCAGAGCCATGGGTAAAAAAGATTTGGCAGCAATGGCTGAACAAAAAGAAAAATTTATTGAAGGAGCAGTCAAGAATAATATTTCTAAAAAAATCGCCGTAGAAATTTTTGAAGCGATAGATAAATTTGCAAATTACGGTTTTAATAAAAGTCACTCAGTTGCTTACAGTTTTGTAGCATATCAAACCGCTTATCTCAAAGCTTATTATACTGCAGAATTTTTAGCCGCAAACCTTACAAATGAATTCGGAAATACAAATAAAGTAACAAATTTTCTTGAAGACTGCAGGAAACTTAAAATTGAAGTTCTTCCGCCTGATGTTAACAGTCCTTCTGTTTATTTTGATGTTGAAAACGGAAAAATAAGATTCGGAATGTCTGCTATTAAAAATGTAGGTATTTCAGCTGTGGAAGAGATTATATCCGCAAAAAATTCACTCGAAAGAAACTTTACCAGCATTTTTGATTTCTGTTCGAATGTAGATACAAGGATAGTTAATAAAAGAACGCTTGAAGGATTGGTTTTGGCCGGCGCATTTGATTCGGTATCAAACAATAGAGCACAAACATTTGAAGCAGTAGAAACAGCATTGGACTTCGGTCATAAAGCACGTAATTCAACTTTAG
>CAZHBJ010000094.1:0-12948 GCA_964530445.1 uncultured Ignavibacteriaceae bacterium | reverse complement strand
CTGTTTGTCTTAGAATCCATTTTCAACCCGTAATTTTCATGCATGGTTATATTTAAAGTCTGACCGACATATTTATTCCAATCAATCTTCATAACTTTACCTGTAATAATTCATTTAATTTATTTTTGAAAATTTCAATATCATTGCAATGATAATATTTTTTTAAAAACTGAACTGCAAGGATTTTCTCACCGGCGTTCATATAATTTGCATAAATAGAGGCCATTATCCCTTTAACTTTCGCAATCGAACTGCAGTCATCTTTATTCGATGCAAAGTAAGAATCAAGTGCATCGATTAAAGTGTCATTCTCGGCAATAAATATATTATAAATCTGATCGTTTATAGAATTTATCTTTCCGTTTTCATAATTCCAGCATTGAATTGGCAGGTATTTATCATCAGAATCTTTATTGAAAATATCAAATTGAGGATTACCGGTCACTAATATCATACCGCCATATTCTTTGGAAATTTCAGCAGAAGGCACCATATAGCCCGATTGAATTGAATCTGCCACATAAAAAGAATCTATTGTATTAAAAATATAAAGAGTGTAGAAATCAGAACCTTTCTCTTTATGCGAATCAATAACTAAGAATTCATTAATGCCGTCATTATCCAGATCGGCAAGTGATTCCGAAGGATTATTAAAGGTTTTTTCGTAAACTAATTTTTTAGTACTGTCGAAAACTTCCAGATTATTTTTCTCGAATTTTGCGGAAAAAATATTTAGCTGGTAATTTCTCTCCTGACAGAATGAATTTACGGAAGCGATTCCAATGATTAAAATTAAAACCCGAATTCTCATCAATTAAAAGTAGGCTGTTAAATATGTATTAAATATAATGTATTCTTAACAATTAAACAGCATAAAATTTAATTATCGATGAAATTGAAAATTTACTGTTCAGGTATTGCCAGAGGTAATCGGGAATAGAAATTAAATATATAAAATAATTATAAGTATCTATAACAAACTTATTAATTTACAAATTTTTAATTTCGTTAGTTAACTTTGTTATAGCATCTTTCGCATCGCCGAAATACATAAGAGAATTTGTTCCGAAAAACAATTCATTATCAATACCTGCATAGCCTACATTGAGCGAACGTTTATTAATAATAACGGTCTTTGCATAATCCACATTTAAGATAGGCATACCGTAAATCGGGCTGCTCTGGTCATGCCTTGCTGCAGGATTAACAACATCATTAGCACCTATTATAAGTGCAATATCGGTATTGCTGAAATCGTCATTAATATCCTCAAGTGCATAAAGTTTATCATAAGGAACATTTGCTTCGGCTAATAAAACATTCATATGTCCTGGCATTCTACCGGCTACGGGATGAATTGCAAATCTTACTTTTATACCTTTTTTCTCAAGAGCATTCATCAAATCCCTAACAGCATGCTGAGCTTGGGCAACAGCCATTCCGTATCCGGGCACAATTATAACGCTGCTTGCGGAATCAAAAATCATTGCCGCTTCTTCAGAATCGACTGATTTTACATCGCCTTTCACACTTGTTGTTGATGATTCGGTGCTGACGGAACCTGCCGAAGACCAGCCGCCCAAAAGCACATTCATTAATGATCTGTTCATTCCTTTACACATTATGTTGGTAAGAATAATACCCGAAGCTCCGACTAAAGCACCTGCAATTATTAGCTCGCTGTTGCCGAGTACAAAACCGGTGGTTGAACCGGCTAATCCCGAATATGAATTTAAAAGTGAAATTGCAACCGGCATATCCGCACCGCCAATCGGAAGGACAAGAAGCACACCCAACACCAAAGATACTATTGTTATTGTAATTGTAATGCTAACTAATGACGGGTAAATTACCACGTAAGTTCCCGCCGCCAAAACGAACAAAAGCAAAAGTAAATTAATAATATGCTGCCCGGGATATTTAATTACTTTTCCTGTAACCCAGCCTTGTAATTTTGCAAAAGCTATCATTGAACCTGTAAAAGTAACTCCTCCTATTAACAAACTAAGTACAATTGCAACACCTGTATTGATAGGGATATTAGGGGTTATTTTATAATATTCGGAAAGAGCAACCAAAGTTGAAGCACCGCCGCCGAATCCGTTTAACATACCAACCATTTGCGGCATTCCCGTCATCTTAACTTTTAATGCCATTATTGTACCTATTCCGGAGCCAACAACTATACCGATTATAATCCATTCATAAGTTAAAACATGTTTGTCGAGTAGTGTTACCACAATTGCTATCAGCATGCCTATTGCCGCATAAAGATTTCCGCGCCTGGCTGTTTTAGGTGAACTTAATTTTTTAATACCTAAAATGAAAAATATGGAAGAAATTAAATAAGAAATATCGATTACAATATTCATAATTCAGCTCACTTCTTTTTGAACATTTTTAGCATTCTATCGGTAACCAGAAAACCTCCGACTACATTAATCATAGCGAAAATAACAGCAACAAGTCCTAATATAGTACTGATAGTAAACTGCTGCATCCCTGCGCTAAGAAGCGCTCCAACTATTGTAATACCGGAAATAGCATTGGAACCTGACATTAGAGGTGTGTGCAAAGTCGGCGGGACTTTAGTAATTAATTCAAAGCCGACAAAAATAGCTAGGACAAAAATATAAATCAGCATTAATAAATTGATATCCATAATACTTCCTTATTTATATATAAATTTTTCCCATTTTATTACAATTCTTTTAAATAAATATTTATTTTTCAAGCATTCAGCAATTCTTTAATTTTCTGATGAACAACTTCACCATTATTAGTAATCATTGCTCCTTGTATAATTTCATCATCAGGTTTAATTTCAATTTTTCCTTCTTTACCCAGATGAAGTAAAAGGCTCATAATATTTTTCGAATACATTTCGCTTGAGTGGTACGGAACAAGACTCGGAAGATTTGTTTCTCCTATAATAGTCACACCGTATTTCTTTACGGTTTTACCCTTTTCGCTCACCTCGCAGTTCCCGCCGAACTCAACAGCCATATCGAGTACTACACTGCCTTCCCTCATGTTTTTAACCATTTCTTCCGTAACTAAAACCGGCGCTTTTTTACCGGGAACTAATGCAGTTGTTATTACAATATCCGCTTCGGTTATATGTTTAAAAATTAACTCCTTTTGTTTCCTTAAAAATTCTTCCGAAGCCTCCTTAGCATAACCGCCTTCATCCTGCATAGATTCATCCGATTCAACCTCTATAAACCTGCCGCCTAAACTTTCAACTTCTTCTTTTACGGCAGGTCTTATATCGGACACTTCAACCACAGCTCCAAGCCTTTTTGCCGTACCGAGCGCTTGAAGTCCCGCTACACCGGCACCCATTATTACAACCTTAGCCGGAGCAATAGTACCTGCAGCAGTCATAAGCATAGGGAATAATTTTCCTATTGTATTAGCAGTTATTATAACGCTTTTATATCCTGCAATATTTGCTTGAGAACTTAAAGCGTCCATCTTTTGGGCTAAAGTTGTTCTTGGAATCATATCCATTGAAATTACATTAATACCTAGTTCGGCAGATTTTTTCACCAGATCGGTATAATATAAGGGGTAAAGAAATGTTATTAATAATGTCCCTTTTTTCATCAAGTCTAGTTCATTTTTATTAAGTCCAGGATGATTTAACGGACGCTGCACTTTTAGAATTATATCGGCCGAATTATATAGTTCCGTTAAATCGCTGAATATTTTAACTCCCGCCTGTTGATAAGCAGAATCCGTGAAACCTGCTTTTAAGCCGGCATCTTTTTCAATATGTACTTCATACCCTGCCTTAATTAATTTTACCGCAACATCCGGAACAATTGCAACACGGTTTTCGCCTTCAAGAATTTCTTTTGGTACTCCGATTATCACTGATAATCCTCCTCAAATCTTTTTGGATTATATGAAAAATATTTTTTGTATAAACTATGCTGGTTCACCCGGAAAAAGGATACAGAATTAATCTCGCATGCTAAAAATATAAAATCTTTCTGGTAATTAAAAAGAAATCTCTATATCTTATTGGCCGGAATTAATAAGAATCCGGGAATCCTTTAAGAGAGTGAAGTTATTCCATGCTTAAATTTAAGTTAATATGATCTAAAGCATAACAGCTGATATTAAAAATAAATTATTCTCTCTGAATATTACTAAACCATTAAACAAAAAAAGGGTAAATTATGAAAAAGAATTATTTTGGTTTGTTCAGCATTCTAATTGCTTTATTCTTTTGCATATCTATTTATGCTCAAGAAGCTGTTAATCTACAGTACAAATTCACAAAAGGAAAAACTTATACATATAAGGGTGAAAGTTCTACCAGAATAACCCAGACTATGATGGGAAGAGAGGTAAAAGTTAACACCTCAACTAAAAATCAAGTAAGTTTAAAAGTTGAAAATGTTAAAAGCAACGGCGATGCATCAATTATCTTTTCAATTGATTCAATTCATGTAAAAACATCAAAAATGGGACAAGAGACCTCACCGGATCTGGGATTTTTATTAGGCAAGAGGCTCGAAATGAATTTTTCGAAACTTGGAAAATTAATTAATTTCACCGAAATGGATACGGTTGAAGATGAAAATCGCTATATAGCAATTGAACAGGAAGCTAAACATTTCCTTACAGCTCTTCCCGACAAGGAAGTAAAGATAGGAGGGAATTGGAATTCCACACAAGTTGATACAATGAATATGATGGGTGGAGATTTAGTTAGTGATGTAGATATTGTATATACTTTAGCAGGAAAAGGAGAAAAATTAGGTCATGATTGTTTTAAAATTAATTTTAAAGCGAATTTAAAGATAAGCGGACAGGGAACTGGTTTTACGATGAACGGAACGGGAACTTCAAGCGGAGAATTATATTTAGATTCGAATACGGGAATGCCTGTTTATACTAAAAGTATTGTTGATACGAAAATGAATATGGAAGCACAATCAATGAAAATTCCAATGACCCAATCCACGATAGCGGAAAAATCACTTATCGATAATTAAATTATTAAATTTTAAAAAGCCGGTCACAAAAATGACCGGCTTTTTTTATATTTACACCGCAGATAAACAAAAATATTTAAATCACTTTTTAGATACTGAAAAAATGAAATTTATTGAACGTTCTCTAGGAAAGTTCACAAATGAAATTTATTCATTGATGAGAATTATAATCGCCGTTTTGTTTGCAAGCCACGGTGCTCAAAAATTATTCGGTATTTTAGGCGCGCATGCAATGCATAATCCCAAATTTATCGTCGCGGGAATAATTGAATTCTTTGGCGGAATTATGATCGGTCTTGGATTTAAAACAAGAATTGCAGCATTTATAGCTTCAGGCGAAATGGCAGTCGCTTATTTTATGGTTCACTACTCCCGCGGATTCTGGCCGATTATGAACGGAGGAGAAAAAGCTGTGTTTTATTGTTTCGTGTTTTTATTTATAGCTTCCTATGGTTCGGGTAGCTGGAGTATAGATTCACTCTTGAAAAGGAAATAATTCCAATTTAAGTTCGAATCATATACCAATTATTTAATAAAGCGGTTGTTCGTGTGTTAAACAATGAATAGTGCCCAATCCCCAAACCAAATCAACTGCATGAATTCCTATTACAGGACGGTCAGTTATCAACTCACTTAAAATACCAAGCACAAGTTTATCATTCGGATCATTAAATGTGGGTACTAAAACCGCTGCATTAGAGAAATAAAAATTTGCATAGCTTGCAGGCAGTCTTTGTTTTTTAAAGATAACAGGTTCCGGCATTGGTAAATATATAATTTCCGGCTTTGATCCGTCTTCGAGCCGCATATCTTCAATTCGTTCTTTATTTTCTTTTAATAATTTGAAATTTTCGTCTGACCTATTCTTTTCTTGAACTAACACAAGAGTTTTGGGATTTATAAACCTGCATAAATCGTCAACATGACCATGCGTGTCATCACCGGCTATTCCTTTATTCAGCCAGAATACATTTGTAACGCCGAGATAATTTTTAAAAACTTTTTCATAATCTTTTTTTGAAAGGCCAGGATTCCGGGTTTGTGTTTTTTTGTCGAGTAAACATTCTTCGGTAGTTATTAATGTCCCCTTCCCGTTTATATCTATCGAACCGCCTTCCAAAATAATTTGTTTTCCAAAATGTTTCGGAATAAATTTTAATAACTTAAACTTTTCGGAAATAAAACCCGGCAGCTTTGTATCTTTTTTATAATTCGAATACTTTGCCCATCCGTTAAATTTAAAACAAACTGCTGCTGCCTGATCTTTATTCTTAATGAATGCCGGACATGAATCTCTCATCCATCCCCTGTCGGTTTTAAATTGAAAGAATTCTACATTAGCGAGATTAGCATTTGAAGAAATTAACACTGATTCTGCTTTTTGTTTATGCTCTTTTGATTCGACAAGTATTCGAACTTTTTCACCTTTTGAAATTCTCTTTACAATTTCAGCATACACCCAGGGAATCGGTAAAAATTTTCCCGGCCAATCCTCTTTATTATGCGGCCATCCCAGCCAGGTAGCCTCATGTTTTTCCCACTCCGCCGGCATTATGTAACCAAGTTCATTAGGGAGCTTTAACATAGCATCAACTTTACTCATTTATCTCCATCTAAAAATCTTTTCTCAATCCCGCTGTAGGCGTCAATTCTTCTGTCGCGAAGGAACGGCCAGTTTGTCCGGATATATTCGATTCTTAAGGGATCAACTTCTGCTAAAATAATTTCTTCTTTGTCTTTTGAAGCTTGAGCAATAATTACACCTTGAGGATCCGATATAAACGACGATCCCCAAAATTCAATCCCGGCAGAACCTTCTGTTTGTTTTTCCAGGCCTACCCTATTGGCAGCGGCTACGTAAACTCCGTTTGCAATTGAGTGCCCCCGCTGCACTGTTTGCCATGATTCAAATTGGGCCTTACCATGTTCTTTTTTTTCAGCCGGATGCCACCCGATGGCAGTCGGATAAAAAATAACGTCCGCTCCACTTAATGCAGTTAACCTCGCACCTTCAGGGTACCATTGATCCCAGCATATTAGTGTTCCAATGTTTCCATGATTTGTTTTAAACGATTGGAAACCTAAGTCTCCGGGAGTAAAATAAAATTTTTCATAATAATGCGGATCATCCGGAATATGCATTTTACGGTACATGCCGGTAATTTTTCCGTCGCTATTAATTACAACGGCAGTATTATGATAAACCCCTTTTGCTCTCTTTTCAAAAACAGGTACAATAATTACAACCTTATTTTTTGCAGCAATTTTGCTCATCGCTTTTGTTGAAGGTCCGGGAATAGTTTCTGCCAATTCAAAAAATTTAATGTCCTCTTCCTGACAAAAATATTGAGAGAGGAACAACTCGGGAAGACAAATAACTTTTGCCCCCTTCCTGGAAGCTTTTTCAACCCAAGATACTGCTTTTTTAAGATTTTTTTCAGGATCTTTTTCCAATGCTATTTGAATTAACCCGATGGTATATTTCCGGGAATTATTTTTTTTGTTAGCCATTTTAAATACTTAAGATTTTTAATAATTATAGTTTGAAAGTTAACAAAGTCATAATTAAAAATAATAATTTATTTGAATCTTTAATACCCGGACGATGAAACAAGCCTCCCGCTTTCATTATATTCTTTGGTACTAACCAGCTTGCCGTTTGTATAATAATCTTCTTTTTTTAGCTGACCGCTTTCAAAATAAGTTCTTACATATCCGTCTAATTTGCCGTCCCAGTAACCTTCAATTTTTTTAAGTGCTCCGTATTTGTAATAAAACTTTTTCTTCCCCGTAATTTTTCCGTTTGAATAATCAGCTTCCGATTCAAGTAAACCGTTTTTGTAAAAAGTCTTATAATCGCCGTTAGCAGCTCCGTTTAAATTATTAAATTCGGATCTTAATCCTCCGCTATTATAATATGTTAATTCCAATCCATTTTTTTTATTATTTGAATAATTCACCTCGGATTTCAAAGACCCGTCTTCAAAATAATTTCTTGTAATGCCAATTTGTACTCCATTAATAAAATCCATTGATGACTTTAAAATACCGTCGTCATAATACGAAAAAGATCTTCCTTGAAGAGTATCGTGTTTATAATTCCATTCTTCCTTTAAAAATCCGTTATCATAAAAATACCTAGCATAGCTGTCTTTTACACTGTCCTTGTAGTGAATCTCGGTTTTTAAAGTACCGTTTGAATAGTAAGTCCTTTCGGTTTTTTCAACCGCTTGTAATTTCCCCATGTTGCTGTATTTAACTCTATGTACTAATTGACCGTTAGTATAATTATCAAGAACTCTTAAGTTCCCTGCAAGATCAAATATTTTAACTTCTCCTTCAAGCTTATCATTTTTAAAATTTGATTCCAAAGAAACTGCGCCGTTATCATAATAAACAGTTGAAGGACCGTTGCGCATCCCGTCCTTAAATGATTTGGACACCTCAACCTGGCCGTTTTTAAAATAAGTTTTGGAAACTCCTTCAAGTTCACCGTTTACATAGTTCCAGTCGCCTTGCAGTTGCCCGGTTTTATAATAGGTATGTGTTATGCCTTCCAGTTTCCCGTTTACATAATTTTGAACCGACCATAATTCACCGGTTTCGTAATACCATTTTGATACTCCATTTTTTACGCCGTCTTTATATGTCCATTCAATACTTAATTTCCCATTTTCAAAATACCAATCCGACTTACCCTGTTCCTTACCGCCGGCATAGTTCCAAACTTTCCACAATTTCCCGTTAGGATAATATTCGATATAAATCCCGTTTAATTTTCCGTTTAAATAACTCCCGAGTGTTTTTAGACTTCCGTTAGAATAGTAAGTCTTTTTTGTTACAGCACCTGTATTTTCTTGAGAAAAGCTTAGCTGTGTAAAGCCAAATAAAATAAAAACAATAAGTAAAAAGCTGAAAAGTTTATGCATAAGATTCAGAAAATTTTGTAATTATTTTTCCCGGTAATAAATTTTAAATTAAATTGAATTGTAAAATTATGATTATTTTCGCATAAGAAAAATTGATAAAAATTTCCTTTTAATGGAAAAAATATTATTATTCTGTAAAATAAATCATAAAGAAAAAATAAATTTTGAAAAAACAGACAAATGCATCATCACGGAATAAATAGATCCGGGACACAGAAGAATTTAATAATTTCCATATTCCTTAATGCAATAATTGTAGTAGGAGAATTAATAGCCGGAATTATAAGCAACAGTTTGGCTCTTATTTCCGATGCATTGCATAACTTCAGCGATTTAATTTCTTTAATCCTAAGTTTAGCTGCAGTTAGAATGTCGAACTGGAAAGCAACGCCTGATAAAACATACGGCTATATTAGGGCAGAAATAATTGTAGCATTTATTAATTCATCTGCTTTATTATTAATAGGCATCTACATTATTTACGAAGCCGTCGGAAGGATTATCCATCCTCAAAGCGTTCTTGCACTCTGGGTAATTGTTGTTGCTGCAGTCGGATTTATTGCCAATTCAATTTCTACTTATTTGCTTCATAAAAATTCTCATGAAGATTTGAATACCAAAACGGCTTATCTGCATTTATTCTTTGATGCATTAAATTCACTGCTGGTAATAATAGCCGGAGCATTAATTTATTTTTTCAACTGGATTATTCTTGATCCCGTATTTTCCATAATAATCGGCTTATTTATTATTAAAAGCGGCTGGGACGTTGTAAAGGAAACTATTAATATTTTAAGCGAAGGAACTCCGAAAGATATTAATATGAAGGAAGTGTCCGATTTTATTTCCTCATTTCCGGAAGTTAAAGAAATGCACCACCTGCACGTTTGGTCTCTCTCTTCAAAGATGTACGCATTAAGCGCTCATGTTGTAGTTGAAGATCAGTTGATAAGCAAAGGCTATTTAATTATTGACAAACTTGAAAAATCATTAAATGAAAAATTCGGGATCGATCATCCGACAATTCAACTGGAAGCAGATTTAAGCTTAGAACGGAACAAAGCCATCAAAATCCAGCATCAAAATATCGACGAGTAATACTTCTTTTAAAACCATATATAAGACCACAAAAAGTAATTTTAATTTAACCGGGTAACCTTATGGCTGGGGAAATAGATATATATTGAATTAGATATCAAATATTGTTCGTTAGAAACTGCGTCTATTTAGAATTATGTTTGTTTACGATGTAGTATTTAAAATCCTTATACAGCCATATATTGCAATACTTTCCATTAACTTTAGCAGGAATATATTTTAATTTGCTTGCATAATTAACTGCAGCCGAATCCAGCAAAGCCGAACCGGATGATTTCTGAACAATTATTTTAAATACATCCCCTTTTGTTGTAACATATAACTTAATTCTTACTGTCCCTTCAATATTTCCGGAAACCGCTTCAGGCGGATAAACCGGCAAAACTCCGGAAATTATTTTAGGTTCAATAATATTGCCTGAATCGTTTTCTAAAATATTTTTAATGACAACAGTTCCGCTATTTTTTCTTTTCTTTATTGACTTTTTAAAAATTACCACATCTTTATTTCCGAAAAATTTATAAGCAAGGTTAAAATCCTTCAATATTTTTTTAAAATTTTCTTCATTAAAGTTCTCCGTATTATTTGAATCTGCTTTAATATGTCCCACTATATTATCCCCGTAAATAAAATTCAGTCCTGTTTCAGTTCTCATTTTCTCAAGGATAGTTTTAAGCTCCAATTTCCCATTATCAAATGACTGAGAAAAATTATTTACCGAAAATAAAATCCATGTACACACTAATAATACTAAGCCGCACATTCTAATTTTCATTTATAAATGATAAATATCTTTCATCCATTTTTCCGTTAGATTGAATTTTGTTTAATTCAAAATCAGGATAGTGAATCTTCATAAATACTTTAATCTTGGAAATAAGGCTTTTTCCCTGCAATCCTGCCTTTATGCCGGATTCTGAAGAATTTTTTATATAATCAATATCAAACTTAGCAGCTTTAAACATTTGATGCTTTACATACTGCAGACTATCGTAATCAGGGTAGCGTTGAATAAAATCATAGAAGATTAAAAATGAAAGAGGCCAGGAACCCCAATCATCTTTCCATTCCTCCGTAATCTTTTCTGATATGACCAGGGCAGCATATGTATTGAAATTTAAAGCGTCTCTCATTTCACGAACAAAATCAATGTGAGTGTGAAGAATTTTCCTTTCTATACTTAATCTTTCGCGGACATCGGAATTCTTTAAAACAGTATATAACCTATTTATTTCGTTGATATAAGTATTGGCAAGCATATCCATTTTTGAAATTAAGAATTTTACCACCTTTGACATTTGTACTTTTACCGGAATCCCGTTGACTTTTGCAGGTTCAAAAATGAGATTATTGCAATATTCTATTGCTGAATTATCCAAAATATTTGAACCTGTCGATTGTACAACTCTTACGTTGGAAACTTTACCGTCTTTGTTTATATCGAATAATATTTTCGCATTACCGGTGTAGGAATTTACCTGTGCTGATATGGGATACAGTAAACGCGGATGATTTAATTGGACAGGGCCGGTATAATTTTTATGTCCCGTTATATAAGAATTATAACCGCACGATAAATTTATAAACATTAGCAATATTAACAGCATGCCAATATTTCTTAACATAGTTTTACCCTCCTTTATACAAATGAATTAGATTATTATTCTAACTTCGCTCTCGGTAGCGATTTTTCGTATTCATGAGGACACTATCGATTCGAATATTATTTTGATTTTATAAAATATTTTCCATTTTGTTTTACATACTTTATATCTAGGGCTAAACATATCATTGATAATACACTATCTATGCTCATGTTTTTAAACGAACCTGTTAATGTATAGTTTTTCAGATTTTCTCCATGTATAGTAACGGGAACATTATAATATTTTTCCAATTCTCCGGTTATTGCGTAAAGCGGAGTTTTATCAAATTCCAGATTACCGTGCAGCCAACCGAGTAAAAATCCCGTGTCAATGTTTTCCGATACAGTAGGCTTTTGATTCCCAACAACAGAACTAGCTTGGTTTTTTGTTAATCTTACACTCTTATTACTCTCTTCTTTAGGACAGACCTTAACAATACCTTCTTTAACTATAACTTTTGTCTCGCCATTACGCGACCAAACATCAAACTGAGTTCCCAGAACAGTAGTTTTTGCGTTAGGAGTTAATACTACAAACGGAATTTTTTTCTTTACAACCGAGAAAAACGCTTCGCCTTTCAATTTAACTTCCCGGATATTACCTGGGAAAGTTTCCGGATATATAAGCGTGCTTTCACTGTTCAAGATTACGCTTGAACTGTCGGGCAAAAGGATTTGCTTATTTTCCTTGCTTACTGTTGAAACAATTTTGATTACCTTATTATTTTCATATTTATTAAATACAAAGAGCACGGCGGCCAAAAGTAGTACTAAAGCCGCAGCCGCAAATACCGGTTTTAATTTGCGTCCTAATACTGAGTTCCTCCAATATGTAATAATTCTAAATTTCTCACTTCCTTTTGCCGGAACATTTAAAGTTTTATATAAATCGTTCCATTCATTTTCCCCATCGGGAATTTCTGCCCGTTCATAAATCAAACTCTGATCCCAAATTTTTTTAAATTTATCAAATTCAGCTCTATTAGCACTTGATTTATTAAGCCATTCCTTTAATAATTCGTCCTCAACCTCGTTTATATTTCCGGTAATCGATTTAATACAAAGATTAAAGTAATAAGATTTTATTTTTTTATTCATATATTTCTTCCTCTGCTTAATATTACAGATGAATTACGGAAAACCCTACTTTATAAAAATTGTTTCCTTAAAATATTTATGGCTTTAGACATACGTTTTTCAACTGCTTTTTCCGAAATTTCACATATTTGAGCTATTTCGTTGTATTTAAAACCTTCCAATCTGCTTA
>CAZHBJ010000093.1:0-13080 GCA_964530445.1 uncultured Ignavibacteriaceae bacterium | reverse complement strand
AAGAGCATTTATTATTGAATAACTCTGTTCCCACGGCAACACCGGATTCAAAATCCTCATCTTCTTCCGGGGGTTCAAACCACTTTGTAGTATCTTTGGTTTGGCTATCGTCCATTAATGCTTGAATTTTATCTTTAATCGATAAAATAGTATCGTGTTCTTTCAAATCGGTATAAACACCGTAATAGCAGCATTCGCCGTTGCATTTGCAGCTAAATTTAAATGTAAAAACTTTCGGATCGATTTTAATTCCGTTAATTTCTTTTGTAAATTCTTGCGCCATTATAAGTATTTCTCCACTTCACTGTATTTATCGATATTAATACATTTAATACCAGGGGTTATTCTTTTAGCCAAACCTTGAAGGACCTTACCAGGACCAATTTCATAAAACTCGGTAATTCCGTCATCAGCCATTTTTTTTATTATCTGCTCCCATTTTACAGGCGAAGTAACTTGTTCATATAATAATTTTTTAATTTCATCTTTAGATGTAACAGCCTCTGCAGTTACATTTGCATATACCGGAAATCTTGCATCATAAATATCGGTATTATTTAACTCTTCTAATAATTCTTCTTTTGCAGAACTCATTAATGGGGAATGGAATGCACCGCTTACTACTAATTCCTTAACTAATTTTGCTCCTTTTGCCTTGCAAATTTCCATTGCTTTTTTTACACCGTCTATCGATCCGGAAATTACAATTTGACCCGGAGAATTAAAATTAGCGCATTGTACTATTCCAAAAGATGAAGCTTCACTGCAGCTTTCTTCAACTTTATCGGTAGCCAAACCGACAACAGCAGCCATTGTACCGGGATTTACAATTCCTGCCTGCTGCATCGCTTTTCCTCTTGCTCTAACTAATTTAACCGCATTATAAAATTGAATTGAACCGGCCGCAACCAATGCCGAATATTCACCCAAAGAATGACCTGCAGCTGCATCCGGTTGAAGCGTTCTAATTATGCTTGCAAGAATCACACTATGTAAAAATATTCCCGGCTGAGTAAATTCTGTCTGCTTTAATTGATCTTCCGGACCGTTAAATAAGATATATGAAAGATTTATGCCCAATGCATCATCAGCAGTTTTAATCATCTCTCTAGCTTCAACGGAATTATCATAAAGGTCTTTAGCCATACCAACATATTGCGATCCTTGACCCGGAAATAAGAAAGCTTTTTTAGACATTAAATTACTTCTATTTTAAATTTATTTTTGATTATCCATACTCCAAATAAAATAAATGGCCCCCCAGGTATATCCGGCACCAAAAGCAGCCAGAATTATTTTATCACCTTTTTTTAATTTTCCATTCCTATAATATTCAACCAGACATAACGGAATTGTTGCCGCCGTTGTATTACCGTATTTATCTATATTGATCATTACTTTATTTCTATCTATACCCATTCTTTCAGCAGTAGCATCAATTATTCTTAAATTAGCCTGATGCGGTACCAAATATGCAATATCATCAGAAGTTAAATTATTCTTTTTCATAACTTCGTATGAAATATCTGCCATGCCTTTAACTGCAACCTTAAATACTGCTTTTCCATCCTGGTACAGGACATGCATATTTTGATCAACTGTTTCATGAGTAGGCGGATTAAGGCTGCCGCCGCCCTTCATATGTAAAGCATCCTTACCCGAACCGTCGCATCGAAGCAATGAATCCTGCATTCCGAAGTTTTTATCTTCGGCGGGTTCAATTAAAACAGCGGCTGCAGCGTCGCCAAACAATATACAATTATTTCTATCCTTGTAATCAACTATTGAACTCATTTTATCTGCGCCGATTAACAAAACTTTTTTATAATTACCGCTTTCTACAAGAGAGCATGCGGTTTGCATTCCGAAAAGGAAACCGGAACATGCCGCTGAAAGATCAAATCCCCATGCATTTTTTGCACCTAAATTATCCTGGACCAAACAAGCAGTTGCAGGAAAAAACATATCCGGGGTTACGGTTGATACGATAATACAATCAATTTCTTCGGCAGACATGTTTTTAGATTTCAATAAATCTTCAGCTGCTTTTGTTGCCAGGACACTGGTACCGCCTTCTTCAAGGATCCTTCTTTCACGGATTCCCGTTCTTGTCCTAATCCATTCATCACTTGTGTCAACAATTTTTTCAAAGTACTCATTATCAAAAACTTTATCGGGAACGTACATCCCGACCCCTGTAATTACTGCATTGTACCTTTTATCTTTCATTACATTCCTAGTTTAAATTTGAATATTGATTAAAAGAATTTTCTATTTTGGAAACCAGATTCTTTTCATACATTTCATTTGCTCTTAAAACCATATTCTTAATTCCCAATACAGAACTTGAACCGTGCCCGATAATAGTGATTCCCTTAATACCAAGAAGTGGAATTCCGCCATGCTGGTTCGGGTCAAACATTTTGAAAGTTTTTCTTATTGCTTTTCTTGAAACGGCAATTTTAATTTTATCAAAAAAATTCTCATCTGCTGTCTTCTTCAATAAAGGTCTCATAATCGTTACGAATGACTCACCGAATTTAAGAAGAATATTTCCTATAAAGCCGTCACATATTACAATATTCACTTTACCGGTCAAAATATCCCTGCCTTCAACATTACCGAAAAAATTTAGATTTGAATGTGATAACAGTTCGAAAGTCTCTTTTGTAAGTTTATTCCCCTTTTCATTTTCTTCACCGACGGATAATAATCCTATTGTTGGGTTACTTATTCTAAAAATTTCTTTTACAAAAACATTAGCGAGTATAGCATAACCCAGTAAATGCTGGGGTTTTGAATCGACAAATGCTCCAACATCAAATAAAGTGGTAATTCCGGATATGTTAGGTATGTATGTACCTATTGTCGGTCTTTCAACTCCTGTTATCCTACCGATTAACAATGTACCGGCAGCAGCAACAGCGCCCGTATTACCGGCACTTACAAATGCATCAGCTTTTTTATCGCGCACCATTTGAGTACCGATAACAATAGAAGAATTTGCTTTTGTTTTTATAGCCGTAGTTGGTATATCATTCATTCCGATAACATCAACGGCATTTATTATATTGTCTTTATTTATGGTTAAATTATTAGATGCTAATGTTTTAATAATTAAATCCTCTTTTCCGACTAAATATAATTCTATATTTTTATTCTCTTCAGCAGCCTGTATTGCACCAACAACCGCATTCTGAGGGGCGAAATCGCCCCCCATTGCATCTACAACTATTCTGCATTTAGAATTGTTAAAATCAGAATTGTACATTAAAAGGATTTAATTAATAAATTAGCTTTTAGGTAAAAACATCGAACGTTCATTATAGTAGCCGCAAGAAGGGCAAGCGCGATGGGTCAATTTCATCTCACCGCAATTAGAACATGTACCCAATGCCGGCAGAGTTGCTTTATAATGTGTTCTTCGTTTATCTCTTCTGCTTTTAGACCATTTACGTTTAGGATTTGGCATTATTTTCTCTTTTTTTAATTATTATTTATTTTATTTTTTAATTCCATTAACGGAAGCCATCTATCGTCAATTTCATCGTTATTACAGCTGCAGCTTCCTTCATTTAAATCTTTGCCGCATTTAGGGCATAAACCCTTACATTCTTCTTTACACAACTTTTTCATCGGTAAAGACAACAATGCATAATCTCTAATATCATCATCAATATTAATTTTGTCTGCGTCCAAAGATAAATAAGTTATATTGATTGATCCGCTGTCTACCGGTTCCGTTCCGAGCAAATAAACCATTCTGTATGAACTTGTTAGTTCGGAAAAATAATTTTTATTGCATCTATCGCAATTAAATTTAGTATTGATAGAAAGCTTCGCATCCAATATAATTTGATTATGCGATTTATTTAATTCAACATTTACGAGCAAATTTTTTACAAAAGGTTCTTCCAACCCTAATTCATTTACATCTTCATCAAACACATAGTTATGAATGCCGTCACTAAGATTTGAAATCTTAATATTCATCATAAATTCTCAGATAGGGGCAAAAAACAAGCCAAAATATAGATATACTTTCAAAGATAGTCAAATTAACCCGGTCTTTTTATTATCTTTAAAATTATGAATTTTTTCTATTCAATTTCTTATTTTAATTAAATATGTGATATATATAAAACTGTTAAAATATTCGAAATTATCAACATTATTTCTTTATATTAAACAATTAAAATATTAATTATTTCTAATAGAATAAACAATCATACTCAATAAAGGTTTTAATACTTCATGCTTGTTGTTGAAGGTTTAACAAAAATTTTTAAAGATGTTACGGCCGTAAACAATATTTCATTTAAAATAGAACCGGGCAAGATTTTCGGCTTATTGGGTCCTAACGGAGCCGGAAAAACCACTACCATAAGGACAGTCCTCAATATAATCAAACCCTCTTACGGTGCAATTACTTTCGATGGTAAATCAATAACTCATGAATTTTTTAATATTATAGGTTATCTTCCCGAAGAACGCGGATTATACAAAAAAAGTAAAGTACTGGATGTAATTTTGTACTTTGCCGAGCTTAAAAAGATGAGCAAAAAAAAAGCCGAAGAGCAGGCCGTTTTATGGTTAAAGAAACTTGAAATAGGAAATTATAAATCAAAGAAGATAGAAGAATTATCAAAAGGCAATCAGCAAAAGGTTCAATTTATTACTGCTGTAATTCATAATCCTAAATTGTTAATTCTTGATGAACCTTTCAGCGGATTTGATCCGATAAATCAGCAGCTTATTAAAGAATTGCTTCTGAGCTTTGTTAACTCCGGTAAAGTAATTATGCTGTCTACTCATCAAATGGAAACTGCAGAAAAACTATGTACAGATATTTTATTAATAAATGAAGGCAATGAAGTTTGCAGCGGCAGTTTAACTAAAATCAAAAAGGAATTCGGGGGAAATAATGTTAAGGTTGAATTTCAGGGAAATGGAACGTTTTTAAAAAGTCTGCCTTATGTTATCCATATAGATAATTACAGCAATTATGCTGAAATTCAATTGAAGGATAATTTGCAGCCATACGAGTTTCTTAGAGATATTGTAGATAAAATTAATGTTACCCATTTTTCGGTTATCGAGCCGACATTAAATAAAATTTTTATCGATGTAATTAAACAAAGCGTAAAACAAGGCTAATGAAAAAAGCTCTAATTGTTGCAAGATGGGAATTTATAGAAAAAGTTAAGACAAAAACCTTTGTTATATCCTTAATTTTAACTCCGGCTATTATAATTGCATTTGCTATTGCTCCGGCTCTTTTAACTAATCAGCAAATTTCATCGACTCAGGCAATAGGTGTTATTGATACATCCGGCCTTTTTTTCCACCCTTTAAATAGAATTCTTGAAAAATATAAAATTCGTAACGGACAGCCGAAATTTCTCCTAATTAATTTGGCAGGTAAAGAAAAAAATATTAATAGAATTATTAATGAAGCCGATTCATACACTCTGGCTAATAAACTTGAAGGATACTTGCTGATAAAATACGGCGGTACGGATACCGTTACTGCCGAATTCAAGCATAAAGCCTCAAATATTTCCGATAATTTAAATAAACTTGAAGCGGCTTTTAACGAAGTTAGAATTAATTTAGAACTGTCTTCTGAAGATATTAGCCCCAGAAAGATGAAAGCGGTCTCTTCAATTGTAGGAATAAAAGATGTTAACATTAATAAAGCAGGGGAAGAAACCAGTTCTCATTTCCTGCTCTTATTTTTTACATCTTTTATATATATTATCCTTTTAATGATGATGATCCTATCTTCCGGCGGAATGTTAATCAGAAGCCTGGTAGAAGAAAAATCGAACAGGCTTATTGAAATATTGGTGTCCAGCTGCTCTTCCGATGAACTGTTAACCGGTAAAGTTATAGGTTTAAGTTCATTGGGAATTACGCAGGTTTTAATTTGGACTTCTATTGGCCTGGCTTTGGTTGTTTTAAATTTAGTCCCTGCTCAAGTCTTTAATAATATTTTAGCAATTCTCATTTATTTTGCTTTGGGATTTATTTTCTACACTTCTATCTTTGTCGGCATCGGCTCTATTGTAACCACAGAGCAAGAAGCACAGCAAATTACCAGTTATCTAAGCCTGGTACTGGTATTGCCTATTGTTCTCTCAATTCCTGCAATGGAAAACCCCGAATCAATTTTAGTCCAAATACTTTCTTATATTCCTTTTACAATACCTTCTATAATGATTTTAAGATTTAATATAGGTGCTGTTCCAACATTAGATATAATTACAACTTCTACGATAATGATTTTTTCCACTTACTTGTTTGTTAATATTTCTTCAAAAATTTTTCGTATCGGGGTACTTTCCTATGGTAAAAAACCATCTTTTAAAGAATTAATTTCGTGGATAAAAGAAGAATAGCCTTAGAATTAAAAACTAATATATTTATTTTGATTTACATTTGGAAAATTCACTTTTAACTTTATTAAGCTTAAACAAAATCAATTTTATCGTTATTAATTACATCCTTTAATACTGTGTAAATAGGAAGAATAAAAAATGCTGTATATCGCATCCGCATTAGCGGCTGTAATACCGATGTTAATTTATTTGCTGATAATCTGGAAATTCGACAGATATGATCGTGAACCCTTCGGATTAGTATTGCAAAACTACCTATGGGGCGCCTTGGGAGCAATTTTTTTTGCGATTATAGGAAGCAGCATCATTACATTTTTACTGGCATTCTTAATTCACGACAAAGCCCAATTAGAAAATGCAGAAACGATTTTTGTAGCTCCCTTAGTTGAAGAGATAACAAAAGGAATATTTCTCCTTATTACATTTTCCAATAAGAAGTTCGATAATATGACCGACGGCATCGTTTATGGCGGTGCTATCGGTTTGGGCTTCGGAATGACGGAAAATTTTCTTTACTTTGTCGCTTTCGGTACTACGCCTGCAGCATGGCTGACAATCGTTACTATAAGGACCTTATTTTCGGGAGTTATGCATTGTGTTGCTACTGCTTCTTTCGGAGCTTTTTTAGGTTATGCAAAATTTAAAAATATATTTTATAAAATTACATTCCCCGTTATAGGAATTTTCATTGCAATATTTATACATTTTGCATGGAACTTTAGTGTAAGTTTTAAGTCTACTACATTATTGGGATTTATATTTATGGTTTTTACCGTTATAATTTTCTTTATAATATTTTCAGTTTCGGTTTTTAATGAAAGGAAAATAATTTATAATGAATTGCTCGAAGAAGCGATGGAAGGTATTATACCCATTGATCATTTGGAATACCTTGATTCTTCCAAAAGAAATAAACTCGGCTGGGTTGATGAAAGTATCAGGAAATTATATATTAGGGCAGCAACTACTTTAGCATTTAGAAAAATGGAGTTAAAAAATTCTTCCGGTTCCAGCAAAGACTTTTATAAAAAAGACGTTGAATATTATAGGTCTTTCATTCATAATTTACTCGCAAAAACTCATTTAGACTAAATTTATGAAACCAAATTCTTCCATTTACCTTATTTCAAATTCTCCGCAGTTTAATAAAGATGCTGTGCCGGTATTTGAATCTTTCAGTATTGAAAATTCATCGTTATTATACTCTACTTTAACTCTAAATCATGATGAACTATTTTCAACCTTTGTAGATACTCACCGGCTGGTTTACTGTTTTGATGAACTTGATAAAGATTTTTTACCTAATGGTCTAAAGAATTCTCAGAGGGATTTAATTTTTTCCAATACGGAAACCAGACAGGCCATAATAAAAATACTTTCGGATAAATTTTTCGGTAAAAGCAATAAAAATTTAATAGTATTTTCCAATTCGATAGGTATGAACGATGCGGATATCCGGAGAGCTTTTAATCTATTATCAATTGATGACGAAGCAGTAGTTATCGGCAGAACGAAGAACAACAAAGCGGCGTTTATTGGTTTTAATACTTTTAACAGCGATTTGTTTTATAATATCGATTGGAACAACTGTAATTACGATTACCTTCTTACAAATGTTAACAAACATGAAAATTTTGTCCATGTTCTCGGAAATTATATGTATATAGATAATGTTGAAGATTTTAAAAATTTATATAAAGAACTGTCGAAAAAAGAAAGCCTAACATACTGCAGTCAGAAAATGCACGAAGAGTTCACAAATTTATTTATAGAATATAAGGAATTATTAAAGTGAAAGCTGTGGGAATTATGGGCGGTACATTTGATCCCATACATTTAGGACATTTAATTGCAGCACAATCAATACGAGAGATACGAAAACTTGAAAAGATAATTTTCGTACCTGCTTTCATCTCGCCTTTTAAAACAAACAATCATATATTAAATTCAGCGCATAGGTTAAAAATGATTCAGCTCGCAATAGACGGGATTCCTTTTTTTGATTACTCGGATTTAGAGCTTAAGAGAAAAGATATTTCATATACAATAGATACTTTAAGAGAATTAAAAAAAAAATATAACCAAGTTGAATTAATTATCGGTTTCGATAATATTATCGATTTTAATATGTGGAAAGAACCCGACGAAATTTTAAAAATTACCAAAATTGTTGTGTTAAAAAGAGAAACTTCAATTGAACCCAAAGAAAAAGATAAATATTATAATTCGGCTGTTTTTGTTAATACACCTATTATCGAGATAAGTTCAAGTAAAATTAGAAAAAGAGTATCGGATAATCTGCCTATAGATTTTCTGGTACCGGATAAAATAAAAGAATATATTTATAAAAATAATTTATATAAGGAGAAGTCTACTTGAAAATATTAGTCACCGGCGGCGCTGGTTTTATAGCTTCACACGTTGCAGATGCATTTATAAATAACGGACACGAAGTATTCGTATTGGATAATTTACTTACCGGCTTTGAGAGAAATGTCAACCCCAAAGCTAAATTTATAAAAGCAGACATTTGCGATAAAGAATTAGATAAATTATTTGAAAAAGAAAAATTTGATGTTGTAAATCATCACGCGGCACAAATGGATGTAAGGCGTTCAGTAGCTGATCCGGCATTTGATGCTAATACTAATATTTTAGGGACAATAAATTTGCTTCAGAACTGCATAAAGACCGGAGTTAAAAAATTTATGTTTGCGTCTACCGGAGGAGCTGTGTACGGCGAACAGACTTACTTCCCTGCCGATGAAAATCATCCTACCTCTCCCCTTTCCCCCTACGGTATTTCCAAATTGACAGTAGAAAAATATTTGTTCTTTTATAATGTACAATATAAACTTAATTATAGTATTTTACGTTATGCCAATATATACGGGCCAAGACAAAATTCGGCAGGAGAAGCAGGTGTAGTTGCAATATTCTCAACAAAATTATTAAAAAAAGAGCAGCCAATTATTAATGGAACAGGCTCACAGACAAGAGATTATGTTTTTGTAGGCGATGTAGTAAAGGCAAATCTCTTAGCGCTGGATGATAAAAGCGATTCTATTTATAATGTTGGCACTTCAAAAGAAACTAATGTAAATGAAATATTTAACATGTTAAATAAAATTATAGGCAACGGACAAGATGAGAAACACGGCCCTGCAGCACCGGGTGAACAAATGCGCAGTGTTATAACATCTGAAAAATTATTCAAAAAATTCGGATGGAAACCATCAACAAACCTTGAAGAAGGATTACAAAAAACAGTTGAATACTTTAAAGATCTAATGAAAGAAAATTAAATAATATTGTACGGAAATTTCGATTTAAATGATTGATGAAAATTTTATAGAAAAAATATACAGTAATGATAGAAGAACAGTTGCACGTTCTATTTCTATTGTAGAAGCTAATAACTCAAAATCTACCGAATTATTAAAAAAAGTTTACGGTAAAGTCGGTAATGCTTATAGGATAGGAATTACGGGGCCTCCAGGTGCAGGTAAAAGTACAATAACAAATCAACTAACAAAATTTTACAGAGCTCAGGGTAAAAAAGTCGGAATTATTGCTGTCGATCCAACAAGTCCCTTTACAGGCGGAGCATTATTAGGTGATAGAATAAGAATGAATGAAATAGGTCAGGATGAAGGAGTTTTTATACGAAGCATGGCTACACGCGGGAGTCTTGGAGGTTTAAGTAAAAAAGCAAATGATGCCGCAGATATTTTAGATGTTGCAGGATATGATTATATTGTTATGGAAACTGTTGGAGTTGGGCAGTCGGAATTGGATATTGCACAAGCATCGGATACTACAATTGTAATACTCGTTCCGGAATCAGGTGATGTAGTACAGGCAATGAAAGCAGGGTTAATGGAAATAGCCGACTTTTTTGTTATAAATAAAAGCGACCGCCCTGGGGCTCAGCAAGCATTAACTGCAGTTCAGACAATTTTAATGATGAAAGATCATAACGAAAAATCGTGGATGCCGAATATCATTAATACGGTTGCAACAGAAAGTAAAGGAATTAATGAATTAGCCGGAGAGATTAAACGTCATCACGAATATTTAACTTCAACCGGTAAATTCTTGAAAAAAAGAGAGCAAAGAACGAAAATTAGAATAAAAGAAATTGTAGAAGAAAATTTAAGAAAAAAATTATGGAGTGAAGAAGGAAAAGATTCACTTAATTCCTCTTTGGAAAAAGTTATTTTAGGTAATCTTTCTCCGTATCACATCGCAGAAGAAATAATAGAAAATTTTAAAAATCAACTTTAACTTACATTTTAAGTTAGAAATATTTATACAGCAGAGGTTCAAAAAATCTTTTGTTGTACTTGGATTGTACCGGTATACAAACCGGGTCTTTTATTAAAATTTTTCGAAAGGAAATCCAATGGAGCTACTAGAAAAACCCTTCTTGTGCGATTTAAATGAAAACCAGATAATTATCCGCGATACTGTTAGAGACTTTGCTGAAAAAAACATCCGGCCCGTAATAATGGAGTATGATGAGTCGCAAAAATTCCCTACAGAAATTATAAAACAACTCGGGGAACTTGGCTTTCTCGGGATTGTTATTCCCGAAGAATACGGCGGCGCCGGACTAGGCTACCAGGAATTTGCGATAATAATAGAAGAGCTTGCAAAAGTAGATCCTTCCGTCGCATTATCCGTAGCTGCACATAACGGCTTATGTACTAATCATATCTATAAATTCGGTAATGAAAAACAAAGGAAGAAATATCTTCCGGATCTTGCTTCCGGTAAAAAAATAGGTGCATGGGGATTAACCGAATCATCATCCGGCAGCGATGCCGCAGGAATGAAATCTTTTGCGGAAAAGAAAGGTGATTACTATATATTAAACGGCGGTAAAACTTTTACTACTCATGGTACAGTCGGAGAAACCGCTGTCATAATGGCAATAACAAACAAAGATAAAGGCAAAAAAGGAATTTCTGCATTCATTCTTGAAAAAGGAATGGAGGGATTTATTGCCGGTAAAAAAGAAAATAAGCTAGGCATGAGAGCAAGCGATACTACACAGCTTGCATTTGATAATTGCAAAGTTCCTGCAGAAAATTTAATAGGTAATGAAGGCGAAGGATTTATCCAGGCAATGCAGATTTTGGAAGGCGGAAGAATTTCGATTGCCGCTTTAAGTGTCGGACTTGCTCAGGGCGCACTTAATGCAGCATTAAAATACAGCAAAGAAAGAAAACAGTTCGGTAAAGAGTTAAGTGAATTTCAGGCCATTCAATTTAAATTATCCGACATGCAGACAAACACAGAAGCGGCTAGACTGCTTACTTACCGGGCAGCAAATATGAAAGACAATGGCCTGCCTAACAAAAAAGAAGCGGCAATGGCAAAATTGTACGCAAGCGAAATAGCAGAAAAAGCTTCCAGTGAAGCGGTTCAAATTCTCGGCGGTTACGGATTTATTAAAGATTATCCGGTAGAAAAATTTTACAGGGACGTAAAGCTTCTAACCATTGGAGAAGGTACTTCCGAAATTCAAAGAATAGTTATTGCAAGAGAATTATTACGATAGTAAATAGATTAATAGAACAAATTATAATTTAAATTATTAATTAGACACAACATACTTATGACCAAAATCGGAAATTCAATAATAGGTAATTCTACATATCTTCAAAGAGAAGATTACTATAAAAATATTTTGAGAAAATTAAATGCCGAAAGAGAAAAAGTAAAATTAGGCGGCGGTAAAAAATCAATTGAAAAACATAAAGCTAAAGGGAAATTAACCGCACGAGAGAGAATAAGTAAGTTAGTTGATAATGAAAAAGGTTTTTTTGAATTAAGTACTTTCGCCGCGTATGACATGTACAAAGAATTCGGCGGTGCTCCATCTTCCGGAACTATTTATGGAATCGGCAGGATAAATAATAAATTACATATAATAGTTGCAAATGATGCTACGGTTAAAGCCGGAGCCTGGTTTCCAATTACTGCTAAAAAAAATTTACGTGCGCAGGAAATTGCAATAGAAAATAAACTGCCGATTATTTACCTAGTAGACAGCGCCGGAGTTTTTCTTCCGCTGCAGGATGAAATTTTTCCCGACAAAGAACATTTCGGAAGAATATTTAGAAACAATGCAGTAATGTCGTCTATGGGCATTCCTCAAATTTCTGCCATTATGGGACCTTGCGTTGCAGGAGGTGCTTACTTACCTATTATGAGTGATGAAGCTTTAATAGTTGAAGGTGAAGGCTCGGTTTTTTTGGCAGGCTCTCATTTAGTTCGTGCCGCTATCGGTGAGGTTATAGATAATGAAAGCCTCGGAGGTGCGAAGGTTCAGTCGAATATTTCAGGCGTTACCGATTATATTATGAAAAATGATGAGGAATGTTTAGCTCAAATTGTAAATCTAACTGAAAAGTTCGGGATAAATTCTAAAGCAGGTTTTAACAGAATGGATAGTAAACCACCTTTGTTTTCATCAAAAGAAATATACGGGCTTTTGCCGGAAGATCCTTTAAAACCATATGATATGTACGACTTAATTGCACGGATTGTTGACGATTCTGAAATTGATGAATATAAAGCAGGTTACGGAAAAACTATTATAACAGCTTATGCAAGAATTGACGGCTGGGCAGTTGGGATTGTTGCAAACCAGCGAAATATTACTAAAACG
>CAZHBJ010000092.1:9385-13116 GCA_964530445.1 uncultured Ignavibacteriaceae bacterium | reverse complement strand
TTGATACTATGATTACTGCAGATACCTCTTTTATATACAATAAATTAAATATCGATCTGGATACAAATAAAATTTACTATTGGCGTGTAAATGCATCCAATCAATTCGGGACTAGTGATTGGTCGGAAACATTTAAATTTATTGTAAATAATATAACCGGTATAGAAAATGAAACTCGAATACCGAAGAGCTACACTTTAAGTCAGAATTATCCCAATCCTTTCAACCCAACTACAAGAATTGATTTTGAACTTCCGAAAGCAGGTTTTACAACTTTATCTGTTTATGATATACTTGGAAGAAAAGTGGATATATTATTGAGTAAAGAATTATCGGAAGGCAGATATTCAATAAATTTCAATGCATCAAAATTATCTTCCGGTGTATATATATATATATTACAATCAAAAGGTATAATGATTGTTAAGAAGATGATGCTATTAAAATAAATTTTATCTAAACAATTATTTTTTCAAACATTACATTTAATCTCTTAATGAAAGTTTAGAATGGGAAATTCGAAATTATTGTCCTAAGAATTATTCAAAAACAATATATTATAGATCATTATTTGTGATGTGGATCCTTTAAGATGCTTTTGTCGATTTTTAAATTTGATTTTCAGCATACTATTTTGTGATTAAAATATTATTATTAAGTAGTTATAATATTTGGATTGTGTAAATACACTGCTTTTTGATTCAAGTATTCGTATGGATAAAAAATTAAATGCCTAATGAATAAATAGACTTTTATATTCTTTTTGTTTTAATTATTTTTACTATGTTAAATTAGTTAAAACTGCTTACTGAACTACCCGATAAGTTTAAAATTAAAAAAGATTTGCATGGAGAATTAATGGCACTTTTACCAATAACGCTAATTGGCGATAAAATTTTAAGAAAAAAAGCTAATCAAGTTAAAGATGTGGATTTTAAAACCATCGAGCTTGTTAGAGATATGTTTGAAACTATGCGGAATGCTAACGGTATAGGGTTAGCCGCCAATCAAGTAGGTTCAGATAAATCTATATTTATTGTAGATATTTCAGTTGCAGAAGGACATGAAGATTCAAAGCCAATTACATTTATTAACCCGATAATTATAAAACGTTCCGATAAAAAATGTTTTATAGAAGAAGGCTGTTTGAGTATCCCGGATATCAAATCTGAAATTGAAAGACCGGAATCAATTACAATTAAATATCAAGATACTGAATTAAAAGAACATGTCCTTGAAGCTGATGGTCTTCTTGCAAGAGTAATTCAACACGAATATGATCATTTGCAGGGGATATTGTTTACCGACCTAATTAGCGATGAAGAAAAAAAGAAACTGAATAAAGAAATCATAAAGATTAAAAAGCGTAAATTTGATATAACCTATCCGGTTACGGAAAATATGGACTATCAGCTGGTTTGATTTCCGGATAATGCAATATGAAAATTATCTTTATGGGTACGCCGGATTTTGCAATTCCTTCATTAAAAGCTTTAGTTGAAAGTGAGCATAATGTAAGCGCCGTTGTTACCGGTCCCGATAAAGAACAGGGGAGAGGAAGAAAATTAAAATATACACCGGTAAAAGAATTTGCATTGGAAAACAATATTCCTGTCCTTCAACCGGAAAAATTAAAAAATCCCGATTTCATAAATCAATTAAAAGAAATAAACGCCGACCTTTTTGTTATTGTTGCCTTTAAAATTTTACCGAGAGAAGTATTTACTTTACCGGTTAAAGGCGCTTTTAACCTGCATGGTTCTTTACTGCCAAAATATAGAGGAGCCGCGCCTATTCAATGGGCTTTGATAAATGGTGAAACCGAAACAGGTGTCTCAACTTTTATGCTGGAAGACAAAGTTGATACAGGGAATATTATTATTCAGGAAAAAATAAGTATTCATGAAAACGATGATTTTGGCTCCTTACATGATAAAATGAGTATTCTCGGTTCGGAAGTTGTTTTGAAAACAGTAAATTTAATTTCCGGAAAAAATGTTGAATTAAAAAAGCAGAACGATAATCTTGCATCACCTGCACCCAAGATTACTAAAGAAATAACTGAAATTAAGTGGGAAAAATCAGCAGCGGAAATTCATAATTTAATCCGCGGTCTTTCCCCTTATCCCGGAGCTTTCTTTAAATTTAACGATAAGGTAATTAAGATATATAAAACAAATATTGTTCAATCTGCGGAATTAAAATCCGGAGAAATAAAACAATTAAAAAATAATTTAACTATCGGGTGCGGAAAAAATTCTTTAGAAATTTTGGAACTTCAGCAGGAAGGGAAAAAACGATTAAAAATAGAAGAATTTTTACGCGGATTTAGTTTTATCTAAAGTGAATTATAATACTGCACTTTAACAGCGGATTACTTACTATTAAAATAATATCTTAAATTCTATTTATTGATCTGTTATTATTAGATCAAAATATTAATAAGGATTAAAATGAAATACAAAAACAATATTTTAGAAAATATTGGCAATACTCCATTAATTAAATTAAATAAGTTGAATAAAGGTTTGAAGCCCCAAATATTTGCAAAGCTTGAATCAGCAAATCCTGGAGGAAGCGTAAAGGATAGAATCGGTCTGTCAATGCTTGAAGATGCCGAACGCAGCGGAAAGATTAAACCCGGCGGAACCGTAATTGAGGCTACGAGCGGCAATACAGGAATTGGTTTAGCACTTGCCTGCGCTGTTAAAGGCTATAAATCTATTTTTATTGTTACGGATAAGGTAAGCACTGAAAAGATTAATTATTTAAAAGCATTGGGCGGAGACGTTATAGTAGTATCTAACGCTGTTAACCATGATCATCCCGATTATTATATAACGGTTGCAAAAAAGATAAATAAAGAAACTCCGAATTCCATTTTTATGTATCAATATTCAAACCCGGCTAATCCTGAAATTCACTATAAAACAACCGGACCTGAAATATGGGAACAGACCGAAGGTATGATTACACATTTTATTGCAGGCATTGGAACAGGCGGCACAATAAGCGGCGTGGGAAAATTCCTTAAAGAAAAAAATAAAAATATTCAGGTTATAGGCGCTGATCCTTACGGTTCAATATTTAAAGATTATAAAGATAAAGGCGATTTAATAGAAGCTTTACCTTACCTGGTTGAAGGAATCGGGCAGGATTGCCTTCCGAAAAATGTTCATTTTGAATATATAGATAAAGTTTACAATATAAGCGATATGGATTCTTTCAATTTTGCCAGAATGCTATCAAGGGAAGAAGGAATTTTTTGCGGCGGAAGCACGGGAACTATTTTAGGCATTACTCTTCAGGTTGCTAAAGAGTTGGATGAAAATGCGGTTGTTGTTTTTGTAGTGTGCGATACCGGAGAAAGGTATTTATCAAAGTTTCACAGTGATGAATGGTTAAGGGAAAAAAGACTTCTCCCGGTTGAAATTAGAACACTGCATGATATTTCAATATCAAAAAGAAACGGAAAGACTAAAGAACTGGTTTATCTTAAACCACAAGATAAAGTTAAAACGGCTGTTGAAGTATTGAATGAAAAAGGATTTTCTCAGCTTCCGGTAATCGATAACGGAAATTCAGTTGGCAGTGTAAAAGAAGCAAGGCTGATGTCCAGTCTACTCGAAAATCCCGATTTGATGGATTCAAACATCGAAATTGTTATGGGACCGGGGTTTCCTACTTTGGATGAAAGGACTGAACTTTCGGTAGTAAGAAAATATTTAGGT
>CAZHBJ010000092.1:0-9375 GCA_964530445.1 uncultured Ignavibacteriaceae bacterium | reverse complement strand
CACCGGCAGTTCTTGTTGCAGAATACGGAAGAATAAAAGATATTATTACACGTTATGATATTTTAGAGCATGCAAACTTTTCATAATTTATAATTTTAAGAATTAATTTTGATATAGTTCAATTCCTTAATAATTCTTTTAAATTTAATTTTTGTTTTTAAAATCATTTTAATTTAATAGGAGAAAAGTATGGGCTTTTCAACAGATGCCATCCATGCAGGACAAAAACCCGACATGGCAACAGGAGCAGTTATTACTCCGATTTATCAAACATCAACATATGCTCAAGAAGAATTGGGAAAGCACAAAGGATTTGAATACGGAAGAACACATAATTTAACCCGCCAATCTATGGAAGAAAATATTGCCGTGCTTGAAAAAGGAAAATACGGAATTGCCTTTTCTTCCGGCTTATCAGCTACGCATGCACTGATGTGCTTGGTAAAAGCCGGAGATCATATTATCGTTTCTAATAATGTTTACGGAGGAACATACAGGTTATTCGAACTAATTATGAAAGATTATGGGCTGAATTTTTCATGGGTCGATACAAGTAATCTAAACAATATTGAAAATGCAATTCAAAAAAATACTAAACTTGTTTATTTGGAAACCCCTACCAATCCCATGCTGAATCTTACGGATTTATCCGGTGCCGCGGAAATATGTAAACGAAATAATTTAATCAGCATTGTAGATAATACTTTTATGAGCCCTTATTTTCAGAACCCGCTGTCGCTTGGAATTGATATTGTCATTCACAGTTCGACAAAATATATTAATGGACACAGTGATGTAATAGGAGGTATAATTATTACAAGCGATGAAAAAATTCATGAGCGTATTAGATATGTGCAAAATGCGGTAGGGGCTGTACCATCACCATTTGACTGCTGGCTTGTTCTGCGTTCAACAAAAACATTAGCAGTTAGAATGGAACGGCATAACCAAAATGCAATTGCATTTGCTGATTTTTTAGTTAATTCTAAAATTGCTGAAAAAGTTTATTACCCCGGATTAAAAACTCATCCGCAGTATGAACTTGCAAAAAAACAAATGCGGGGATTCGGTGGAATGATATCTGCAGATTTCGGAAACATAGAAACGGCAAAAAAAATATTAAAAAATGTAAAAGTATTTACACTCGGTGAAAGCCTGGGAGGAGTTGAAAGTTTGATTAACCATCCGGCAAGTATGACACACGCTGCAGTACCTAAAGAAGATAGAGAAAAAATGGGATTGACGGATAGCCTTGTCCGTTTTTCTGTTGGAATAGAAGACATAGGAGACTTGATAAATGATATTGAAAATGCTCTAAAATAGATTTGCTTTCCGGATAGAATGTCTTTATGTATTAACATTATTTCTTTTTGGATATAAAATTCTTTTTTAATCTTTTTTAGTTCTTGCATTCATTATATAAGTACAATCGATTAATAACCTATCTATTAGACAAATTTCTATTTAAATTTGAATAAAATAATTTTAAAACTTTCCGGGAAATAAAATGGAAACAAAAGATGAAAAAATAGTGAATAAAAACTCTGTTGATGATACGAAATATTCCATGGAAACCCATATGATATACGGAAAAAATATCACAAAAAAATGGGATTATAGTCATCACGTTCTTCCGCCTATTTCTTCTTCTGTTATTTATCGATTGGATTCTGTAGAAAGAGGTGCGGAAGGTTTTATGGAGTTTGCCAACTCGCCTGTCTCAGGCGAAGACCCAATGCCTATTTATATTTATGATAGACTTGGAGAACCGAATAAAGATATTCTTGAAGAAAATCTGGCTTATGTTGAAAAGGGAGATATGGCTGTTACGTTTGCTACGGGTATGGGAGCAATATCCGGGATCATGGGAATGCTTACTAAAACCGGTGATGAAATTATTGCTCATCATACTCTTTACGGCTGTACATATTCGCTTTTTAGCAATTGGTATCCAAGGTATGATATAAGAACAAATTTTATCGACCTAACAGATATTAAAAATTTGAAAAGTATCATTAAGGATAAAACAAAAGTGATTTATTTCGAAACTCCTTCAAATCCTAACCTTGATATCATTGATATTCAAGGAGTTAGACGAGTTGTTGATGAGTTTAATTCAAGCCTTTCCGAGGCAGATAGAATTAAAATTGTTGTTGATAATACATTCGCAACTCCATTCTGTCAAAGGCCAATCGAACTGGGAGCAAACTTTTCGGTTAATTCGTTAACCAAGGGACTTGGAGGATTCGGAACTGATATGGGAGGCGTGGTGGTTGGAAAGAAGAAGTATAAAGACATGCTCCTATTATACCGTAAAGATTTTGGAGCAGTGCTGAATAATAAAACTGCATGGACGATTACTACATACGGACTGCCAACTTTACATCTTAGAATACGCCGGCAGATTTCAACAGCTCAAAGATTGGCTGAGTATTTAAGTACGCATGATAAAGTTGAATTTGTAAATTATCCGGGACTAAAATCTAATAAATCTTATGAACTGGCGCGAAAACAAATGCAGGACTTTAACGGAAACTTTGCACCTGGAAGTTTGATTTATTTTGTACTCAAAGGAACAAATGCTTCCGATAGTAAAGAAAAAGCTAAGAAGTTTATGAACTATGCGGCAAAGAATGCATATACAATGACGCTCGCTGTAAGTCTCGGGCATACAAGAACATTGGTAGAACATCCGGCTTCAATGACGCATTCAATGGTTCCGGTTGAAAAGTTAGCAGAATATAAAATTGATCCTGGCGGAATTAGATTGGCGGCAGGTTTGGAAAATGTTGATGATATTCTTAATGATCTTGACGAGTGTCTAAAACAGGTGTAATAATAATTTAAAATATGGTAGTGTCCTAATTTAATTTCCTGAGTGATGGTTTAAATTTGCTTATCATCCCGAGAGAAGTTTAGGCAAGATTGATTTTTTGATAAATTCTGTGAATTAAGCACTGCAAAAAATGTTTATTATTTGGCGGTCATTTAAGTTTGAAGTAATTTAAATGACCGCATTTTATATATATATTTAAGATAATTATTCAAGGGATATTATGCGAAAATATATTTTTAGTTTAATTTTACTTGTTCTTTTTTGTTCCGCAACTTATTATGCACAGGATAACGTCGGGGATCAAGATTCAATTGAAGTAACGGTAATTGATTCTTATGTAACTCCTGAAAAGCCTTATACTTTTTTACTATCATTTTTTACCAGCTCGGATTGTAAATCGAAGGTATTGATAGACAATAAATATGAATATCCTGTATCTCAAAAATATACTGTAAATCATAATATTAAAATTGATCTTACAAATCTTAATTTTAAAACAAAAACAGTTCCGTATGTTATTATAGTAGAAGATTCATCGGGGCATAAATACAAAAGCGATATAAATGATTTCTATTTGCCGGGCGAAGTGAAATTACAGAGTGAATCAAATTTCTTGTTGTTATGTTTGTTCGGCGGCGCTGTTTTCGCATTGCCTTCACCTGTTTATGTTTCTCAAAACGGCAGCAGCTATTTTAGTTTAACAAAAGAAATCCCGATTATTTCAATCCGGTCTTCCAACTTTAATTATCCCTCCGGATATTTTTCAGCAGAGTATTCGCATATTTTTAATGCTCCATATAAAAATTTTTTAAGGTTAGGGTACAAACAAGTAATTGTTGTTCCCGGTATTCAATATGTATCTCCCGGAGTTGATTGGTTTACTAACTTTAAAGGATTTAACGGAGCTAGTGTGGAATTATCCGTCGGCTTATTTAAAATATTGAACACATTTACCGTTTATACGAGGTACAGGTTTAATATTGCTCCTAATAATTCTAAAAATAATTTTCATGAAATTTCAATAGGGCTTTATTCAAGTTTCTTTTCAGTTTATCTATAAAGAAAAAAGCTTCAAACAAAATTTATAATTCAAAATGTTGTTCAATTAATTTTATTTTTAATGGCTAAGCAGATAAAATCGGAAAATATAATAGATTTCGGCGATCGCGGTAAATATAATATGAATAACAAGCTTAATCATTTAACCGGTAAGGAGTGGATAAAATTTTCAAAATCATGGTTTATTCACAAACCGCCGCGGAGAAAAAATAACGAACTCCTTCATCCGGCAAAGTTCCCGGAATCTTTAGTCGAAGAATTTATTTCTTTTTTTACAAAACAAGGCGACTGGGTTTTAGACCCTTTTATGGGGACCGGAAGCACATTAATTGCTGCAGGTAGTCTTCACAGAAATGCAGCTGCTGTTGAGCTTTCGAAAAATTTTTATAAGATAACCAAGGATAGGCTGAAGAAAGAAAAATTCAAAAAGAAAATTATACCGTTAAATGGTTCATCCGAAGATTTAAAAAGTATGTTAGTTAAAAAAGGTTTGGAAAAAGTTAAATTCGATTATACAATAACCTCTCCACCATATTGGAATCAGCTTGAAAGAAATTCATTGCGGCAAAAGCTGCGGACAAATAAAGGCTTATCGACAAAATATTCCCAAAGTAAAAACGATTTAGGCAACGAAAAGGATTATACTGCGTTTATTGAGAGACAGGCAAAAATATTCGACCAGGTTTTTGATTTAACAAAGCTTAACGGTTATCTTACAATTATCACGAACAATGTTTATTTTAAAGGCAAATTATATCCTCTTGCTTTTGATACCGCGGTTTCTTTGACACAAAGAAAATCAAAAAGCTGGGTGCTTAAAGATGAAAAAATATGGCTTCAGGATGATAAGCCTTTAATTGCACTCGGTGTTAACAGCGCATGGGTTTCAAACAGGCATCATCAATATTGCTTGATTTTTAGAAAAGAAAAGCTCAAATAAAAACCGTACTTTGGAAAAAACCTTCTTTACTTAAATTATAATTTTTGTTTAAAGAAATTATTAAATGGCAAAAAATTCAGAGATACTTAGTGTATCCGAAATAACCAAACAAATTAAATTTTCACTTGAAACAAACTTTTCGCAAATTTCAGTTGAAGGCGAACTTTCTAATTTTAAACCGCATGTATCGGGGCATTGGTATTTTAATCTAAAAGATTCCAATGCGGTAATTTCGTGTACAATGTGGAAAGGGTTGAACAATTACGTTTTCTTTACGCCGCAAGACGGAATGAAAGTAATAGTCAATGGGAGAATAACTGTGTATCCGCCGCGCGGCAGTTATCAGCTTGATGTTCGCTCTATAAAGCCTGCCGGAGTCGGAGAATTACAAGCTGCTTTTGAAAAACTGAAGAAGAAGCTTTCAGACGAAGGTCTTTTCAATGAGGAATTTAAAAAGCCGATCCCGGGTTTCCCGAAAAAAATCGGAATTGTAACCGCTATTGACGGCGCTGCATTTAGAGATATGATAAGTGTTGCTTCCAGAAGATACCCAATTGCAGAACTGGTTATAGCTCCGTCAAAAGTTCAAGGAAGCGGAGCCGCGAAAACCATTGCCGAAAGTATTAGAATGCTGAATAAGCAGAAAGATATCGATGTTATTATAGTCGGCAGAGGCGGCGGATCTATTGAAGATCTATGGGCTTTTAATGAAGAAGTTGTAGCAAAAGAAATTTTCCGTTCTGTTATTCCGATTGTTACAGGAATAGGGCATGAGATTGATTTTACAATAGCAGATTTTGTTGCAGACTTAAGAGCACCTACGCCGTCGGCAGCAATGGAAGTTATTACCCCGGATAAGGAAGAACTTATTAACTATATTAATGAATTTATTTACGATTCAACGCAAAGTGTTAAAAATATTTATCTCGGCTTAAAAAATAATGTATATAACATTTTAAATTCATATGGGTTCAAAGTTCCTGCGGATATAATACGAAATAAATCGCAGCAAGTGGATAATTTAACGTATCGCTTTATCCAGAATAACGATAAGCAGATTTTGCTGAGAAAAAATAAACTTGCTTTATTGGTAAAAACAATTGAATCCCATGATGTTAAAAAAGCACTTAAAAAAGGATTTGTTTTAGTCAAACAAGATTCTAAATTTATAACACGCGCTGAAAATTTTAATAATAAACTTAATACATCGCTTAATTTTTACGATGGTGATATTCAAATAAAATCAAAATAAAATTATATTATTGATTTGGGTTTGTGTTAATAATATTTTAAACTTAAATCCCAAAATTTTTTGAAAATACATACTTAAATAATATGGCAAAAAGAGCAGCCAAAAATAATTTCGAGAATAATTTAAAAAGGCTTGAAGAAATTTCAGACCTTCTGGAGAGCGGGGATTTGGGACTTGAAGATTCTATAAATTTGTACGAAGAAGGTATAAACCTTTCCCAAAATTGTATTAATGCTTTACAGAATGCCGAACTAAAAATTACCGAATTGAAGAAAAAACTTGATGAAATTTCTTCTGAGGAAAGTGAATTATTTGAAGAGTAAGTGAGGATTTTATACTGTTATGAGTGAGACAGGAAAATATGAAATTTTATCGAAAATTAATTATCCGTCGGACATACGCCGGTTAGACGAATCTCAGCTAAAAATTTTATGTTCCGATCTTAGAGAATATCTTATTGACACAATTTCGGAAATCGGCGGACATTTTGGAGGCGGCTTAGGCACAATTGAACTGACAGTTGCAATTCACCGGGTTTTTAATACACCTTACGATTTAGTTGTCTGGGATACGGGGCATCAAGCATATCCTCATAAAATTTTAACAGGCAGAAAAGAAGCATTAAAAAAAATAAGAAAATTTCACGGCATAAGCGGTTTTTTAAAACGTTCGGAAAGCGAATATGATACATTTGGAGCCGGACATGCATCAACATCCATTTCCGCGGCGCTTGGCATGGCTGTCGCCGGTGATCTTCAAAGTGAAGATAAAAAAGTAGTTGCTGTTATTGGTGACGGCGCAATGACGGGTGGCATGGCTTACGAAGCAATGAATAATTCCGGAATTATCAAATCAAATTTAATTGTCGTTCTTAATGATAATAACATGTCTATCGCTCCCAATGTCTGGCAAATTTCAAATTATTTTACCGAAATGATAGCACATCCGGATTACAATAAATTCAAAGGACAAATCTGGGATTTAACCGGCAAATTAGATCAATTCGGAGATAGGATTCGAAAAATTGCCTCGCGTTTGGAAAACGGAATTAAAGCCGTTGTAACTCCCGGAATGCTATTCGAAGCGCTCGGCTTTAGATATTTCGGTCCTGTTAACGGTCATAATATTCATCAATTAGTTAAAATTTTTGAGCAGGTTAAAGAACTTAAAGGTCCGATACTTGTGCATGCAATTACACAAAAAGGCAAAGGCTATCAACCGGCAGAAAGTGATAAACAAAAATTACATGCTTCCACTCCTTTTGATAAGGTTACCGGAAAGGCAATTAAAAAAGCGGGCGGCATTCAGTCTTATACTTCTGTTTTTGGAAATGCTCTACTGCAAATTGTAAAAGAAAACCAAAAGGTTGTTGGAATTACGGGTGCAATGCCTGATGGTACCGGACTGGATTTACTTCAAAAAAATTATCCTAAAAATTATTTTGACGTAGGCATTGCCGAAGAACATGCTGTTACTTTTGCTGCAGGATTAGCGACGCAAGGTATTATTCCCGTAGTTGCAATTTATTCCACTTTTTTACAAAGAGCTTTCGATCAAATTATTCATGATGTTGCCATTCAAAAGCTTCATGTTGTCTTTTCACTCGACCGCGCAGGATTGGTTGGAGCAGACGGTCCGACACACCATGGTGCATTCGATTTAACATATTTAAGGATGATTCCCGGAATGGTAGTTATGGCGCCGAAAGATGAATCTGAGTTAAGAGATATGCTTTTTACCGCAGTAAATTATAAAGACGGGCCTGCTGCTTTAAGATATCCCAGAGGAGCAGGTGTCGGTGTTAAATTGAAAGAAGGTTTTGATGAAATTGAAATCGGCAAAAGTGAAAAATTAAGGGAAGGAAGTGATGCAGCTTTGTTAGCTGTCGGTATTATGGTAGATTACGCGAATAAGGCAGCAGAATTATTGGAGAATGAAGGTATAAATTGTGAAGTTATAAATATGAGATTTATTAAGCCGTTGGATGAAAATATTTTAGATGAAATTTCCCAAAAGTTTTCAAAAATTATAACTCTTGAAGAAAGTGCATTAACAGGAGGTTTCGGCAGCGGAGTGCTGGAATACTTTTCACAAAAAAATTATAAAAATGATATATTAAGAATAGGCTTGCCCGATCATTTTATTGAACACGGCTCGCAGGCCGAACTTCATAAAATGCTTAAGATTGATCCGGAAGGAATTGCGGAAAGGGTAAAAAGCTTTTGTGAAAAGAAAAAAGTTGATCATGAGGTTACCATCTGATGGAAAAAACTAAAGTTGCGGTTATCGGGTTAGGAGGAATTGCCCAGTTAGTTCATTTACCTAATTTAACCAAATTTAATAATGTTGAAGTTTGTGCTGTTGCCGATATAAATAAAAATAGACTGCAGACTGTTGCGGATAAATTTAATATTAAGGAAAGATATAAAGATCATAACGAATTGCTTGGTAAAAGTGATGCAACTTCCGTAATAATTTCTACTCCTACAAACACTCATAAGGAAATAGCAACTGCATGTTTAATAGCAAATAAGGATATTTTGATCGAAAAACCGCTGGCGCGTACTTTCCAGGAAGTTAAGCAGGTTGTAGAGGCTGCAAAAAAATATAAGCGTAAAATTATGGTCGGGATGAATTTACGCTTCAGACCTGATTCCATGATTTTAAAAAGCCTGTTAAACTCTGGAGAAATAGGCGATCCTTTTTATATTAAATGCGGCTGGCTAAGGAGCCAAAGCAGCGGCGAAAAATGGTTTACGAAAAAAGAAGAATCCGGCGGCGGTGTTATAATTGATTTGAGTATTTTACTTTTGGATATGGCATTATGGCTGTTAAAATTTCCCCCTGTTGAAACCGTAAGCACACGGAGTTATCACCAGTATACAAAAAATGTGGAAGATTCTTCAATTAGTTTTCTTAGATGTAAAGGGCCTGTTACCATAAGTATGGAATCAAGCTGGTCTCTGCCATTGGTAAAAGATTCTTTTTATTTTAATATATACGGCACCAAAGGAGCGGCTTCATTAAATCCGTTTCATGTATATAAAAGAATTGATAATCAAATAATTGATTTAACACCGTCTCAGTCGGAAAGTGCGGTCAGTTTATTTAAAAAATCTTACACCAACGAGTTGAAAAGTTTTATAGGAGCGGTAAGCGGATTAAATCCTGTTTTTTCTTCCTCCGAGGAGTCGCTGCCCAGAATGAAAGTAATTGAAGCAATGTATAAATCATCTTCATTAAATAAAGAAATTAAATTATAAGCTTATGAAGACAAAAATTTTACTG
>CAZHBJ010000091.1:0-13696 GCA_964530445.1 uncultured Ignavibacteriaceae bacterium | reverse complement strand
GGAAAAGCCCGCCTTTAGAATCCTGGTAAATACTGTTTCATCGGTTGGTGCGGTAGGTTATACAACAGCTTTGTCTCCTTCGATGACATTAGGGCCGGGTACACTTGGCGGATCAATAATTTCGGATAATGTAACTGCCAGGCATTTAATGAACATTAAGAGCTTAGCATTTGAGACAAACCCGATTAATAAAGGCCAAACTCTAACTTCATTTAAGAATAATTCTTCTCCAATTACTTATTCTTCTCAAGGAAGTTTTATGCAGGAAATTGAAGAAAGGTTAAAAGCCAGAGCTGGCAATTTACCTTTAAAGGAATCGTATCACACTAAAAAGGAAACAGTTTCGGTTAGTAAATTGTCTACTATAAATAAGCCCAAAACTTTCGGAAACGGCATTTCGGAAGAAGATATCCAAAAAATTATTAAGGAGTTCAAGAGGGGCTAAATATTTTTTAATTAACCGGGAGTCCTAATTGAACTATGAATGAAAATATTCTTATAGTTGATGATGAAAAAGATATACGCGAATCACTTTCGGCAGTTCTTCAATCAGAAGGCTATATTTGCACCGAAGCGGAAAATGGTGAAACAGCTTTAGAAAAAGTTGAAGCTTCAAATTTCGACATTATTATTTCGGATATTGTTATGCCGAGGGTGGATGGAATGAAACTGCTCGAAAAATCCCTTCAAATTTCCCCAAGTACACTTATTGTTTTAATGACTGCTTATGCCTCAATTGAAACTGCAATTAGTGCGCTTCGTATAGGTGCGGCGGATTATTTATTAAAGCCTATTGAGTTTGATGAAGTAATTATGCGTGTAAAACAATTGCTTAAACAAAAGCAGTTGATACTCGAAAACAAATTATTAAGGCAGCAAATTGATAAGCGTTTCAACTTTAATAATATAATCGGACAAAGCAAATCTATGCAGGAAATTTACGGGATGATTAAACAAATAAGTACTGCACCTACAAACGTACTAATAACAGGGGCTTCGGGAACAGGAAAAGAATTAGTTGCGAGAGCAATACATAACAACAGTAATAGATCCGGTCAGCCGTTTATTCCGGTTAACTGCGGGGCAATTGCTACTAATCTTTACGAATCTGAACTCTTCGGCTATAAAAAAGGTTCTTTTACGGGGGCAGCTTCCGACCGCGACGGTTTATTTAAAGCTGCCAATACCGGAACAATATTTCTCGATGAGATAGGCGAACTACCGGAAAGTGTACAAGTAAAATTGCTAAGAGTTCTTCAGGAAAAAGAAATAAGGCCTGTCGGTTCAAATTCCGTTATAAAAATTGATGTTAGAATATTAGCCGCTACCAATAAAGATCTTTATAAGGAAGTCCAGGAAAAAAGATTTAGAGAAGATTTATATTACAGATTAAACGTCGTTGAAATTAAACTGCCCGCATTATCCGAAAGGAAAGATGATATCCCCATACTGGTAAATCATTTTATCAGCAGGTTTAATGAAGAATTAAATAAAAGCATAAAAGGTGTTGATAACGAAGTAATGAAAACTTTCCTCCAATACGAATGGAGAGGCAACTTAAGAGAACTTGAGAATATGATTGAAAGAGCAGTTCTGCTTTGCGAAACGGATTATATAACTCTTAAGTCCCTTCCGCCGCATATGCAGCAAAATAATCAGAAACGCGAAAATTATGATAGTTTACCCGATAACTTATCCCTAGCACTTGAAGAAGTGGAAAAGCAGCATATAACTAGGATTTTAAAAGAATTAAACTGGAACCGCTACGATGCTGCACAAAGATTGGGAGTAGACACATCTACTTTATACCGTAAAATGGTTAAGCTTTCTATAAAACCGGAAGATTAATTTTTACAGCAAAGCAGGGATAAAAATAAACCGCTGTAGAATCTCTATATGAACAAATAAAAACAGTTTTTTTCTTCGATACTAAGCGGTTTATTTTGGAGGCATCTGAAATAAAAATTGCCCCGTTCCTAATATTGAACGGGGATTTAATATGCGACAGCTTTTTATATATCATCAAGTAACCATACTGTCGTCAAAATAAAAACTTTCAATAATTCAAAGAAGTATACACTCTGCAAAATTATTTGGCAAATAATGCATTTTCATGTGCAAAAATTCTAATTTGATTTTCCTTAGCGGCAATTAAATCAAAATGCACAATTAATTTATCGTGTGCATGAATTAAGCCGAAAAAATGAGAAGGCGGAGTTATACCATAATTCAACATAGAAAGAGCACTGCTGCCTACCAGTCTGTAATTGCCGTCAGTCATTCTTTTTACTTTTATTTTAATGTTTACAATATTTTTCTCGCCAGCAATAAATAGATATCCTTTTGTATTAATGGTGAACCAACCGGTAATAGAATCGGGTATGGAAAAAAGATGCGCATTCAATAATTCATATTTAATCACGGGATATTTATCAGCTTTCATGGCATTGTACATATCTGAATTCATCATACTCTGACCGCAACTTAGGCTATGCACAAGAACAGAGACAATAACAGTATCTTTAGCTGAAGACGGAGAGTTTACTTTTAAGTCATTTTCTATTTCCGCATAACCTTTAACAAAATGAGACTTGCAAGTGAAACTATCTATATTGGAGGTACCGTCAATCCAGAGCCTGCTGCCGGACAGAGTAATATATCGTATTTCTTCTTTTCCCTGGCCATATAAATTCATACTATAAATGGAGATCAAAAAAATGCCAACAAACATCAGAACATTTTTTATATTCTGCAGCATCTTATTCCCGTTCCCTTTTACTAATTCATATATATTATCCGAAGTATTAATATCTAATCTATTGTACGATACCAATTTCCTATTTAACAATATATGATTTAGATTCTTCATGATGACCTAGTTCACAAACTCTTTTTAAACTGCATTTATAAATATGTTAAAGTGTATTACCATACTTGTAATTAACTTCAAACATAATTGCAAAAAACAACTTCTATTTATTAACTATTTCATTGCCAATTTAGCAACAAATGTGCCGGTAAATTAAATTCCTTCCATTTTTAGATTTAGACGAGGTTTCAACCATTTTAGTTTTCCCTTCAATGCAATTATGCTTGGTTACAATTACGTTTTAGTGCATAATTGCAAATAGATATTTCTATATATGATAAAACTTCATGCTTTATTTTAATTTATCTTTTATAAGTCCTTTCTTTATAAACAAAAACATACATTATAGAATCTTTCCGAAATAAAACCATTTGCTCAATATCTGGCACTTTTATTGAGAAGTACTACCGAAATTATATAATATCCGAGTGCACTTAGGAACAGTTATATTCTTTAAGTGTGCGTATTTACTGTTTGAAAAAAAACTATAAAGCAAGTTTTAAGTTTGTGTGGTTTGCGTATCGGAGTATTAAAAAGTACAATTAAAAACATATTATAGGATTTTTGAGATAAATGATACAGATGGTGGAATCCATATTTGATTACAAATTAATTTTTAATTTAATGAATGAGCTAATATTCATTCTTGATGACAATTTAAATATCAGCGAAAGCAATAAGGCTTCGTCTAATAGATTAGGAATGGAGCAAAGCGAAATTTCATTAAAGAATATCAAAAGCTTATTAAAAGGGAAGTTCTGGGACTCATTCCAAAAATCTCTTGATTTATCAAAAGAAGTAAAGGCTGCCGATGTATTATTTACTTTACCTAACGGTGAAAAAATCGATGTTGATGTTCATGCTATAAAAATTGATTCGATTAATTCATGCCGGACTATATTAGTCCTAAAAGACATTACAAAAGAAAAGAAAGAAAGATTGGAACTGCTTAGATTTTCAAAGGCTATTCATTATGCAGTTAACCCGATACAAATTACGGATACCGAAGGTAAAATGGTTTATGTAAATCCTGCATTTGAAAGATCAAGCGGCTACTCCAAGCGCGAATTGCTGGGGCAAAATCCCAGGATAATAAGCAGCAACAACCTACCAAAAGAATTTTGGGAAAAAGTTTGGAAAAAGATTTTATCGGGAAAAGTTTGGTCCGGGCAAATTGAGAATAAGAGGAAAAACGGAACACCTATTTATGCAAACTCCATCATTTCTCCAATTCTTGATTCCGACGGAACTATTGAAGGTTTTTTAAGCGTTCATAATGATATTTCAGATAACAAGTTGATGGAACATGACCTGGTTTGCTACCAGAGGTTAGGAAGTATTGGAAAGATTGCATCCGGCATTGCCCATGAAATCGGGAATCCACTAACGTCAATTTCATCCATCACTCAGCTTTTACACAGAACCACAGAAGATGAATCAATAATTGAGAAACTAGACCTTATTAAAAATCAGATCAATAGAATCTCAAATATTATCAGGCAGCTGGTAGATTTTTCGCGACCGGCAATAAATGAAAATCATTATGTTGAAATTAATAATCTTATAAAGAGTGCGCTTAATGTTGTAAGAATGGGCAAAGAGGAGAATGAAATTAAATATTCAATTAAACTGGCGCCTGATATACCAAAGATATCTTTATCTGCCGATCAATTAATGCTGGTTTTTATTAACCTGCTTCAAAATGCAGTGGATGCAATTGGAAGCGGACAGGGCCATATTTTTGTAAGCACATCAAAGTATAAAGAACACCTGGAAATAATAATTAAAGATTCCGGGATAGGAATTCCTAAAGAAAATTTTGATAAAATTTTTGAACCGTTCTTTTCAACAAAACAAATGTCAAAAAGAATCGGACTTGGGCTTTGGGTTAGTTACGGTATTATCAGAAATTTAAGCGGCAATATATTAGTTGAAAGTGAAACAGGCGTAGGAAGTACTTTTAAAATTCTATTACCGCTAAAAAATGATTAACAAAAAGTAATTACTTCATCGGATCCGGCTGACAAACTTTGGAACAAGGGGATAATGTAATTTTGGGGAATAAACAATTCCTATATTCCTTCCTTCAATATTTTATCAGATTGCACTACCTAAATAATTAAGTGTACTTTAAAATATTCCCATAAAAATTCATGTCTAAAGATAAAATAACCTATTTAGGCTATTGTATTATTTTGTTAACAATATAAATTTAGAATCAAATTTTAACGGTATATTTTAAACCGGGCGAAAAAAGGGAAAGGTCGCTTTTAACTAAAATTAAAAACGGCGTTTAGGAAAGGAAAAAATAAAAGCAGTTGGAAGAGTGGAAATTAAGGGATTGAAACGCTGGACCTAAAGGGTGGCGGTACTAAATCCAAAAGCGGGGGGTTTGTATCATGGTCTATTTGTTACTTTTCCTTCCACCTCCAACTACTTTTTATTGATATTTTAGATATTTAGTTTTCTGCATAATACAAAAAATGCCGATCTTAAAAGGTCGGCATTTTTTATTACTAAAATATTAAATAGATTATTTACCGGTTTTCAATTTATCTAAAACCTTATAAGTAAGATCCATAGAAGATTCGGCGTACCAAATTGATTGAACTTGCTCGTTCTTTTCTAAAACTAATTGAATACCTTCTTTATTAGCGATTTCTTTAACTACTTTTTTTATTTTTGCAATTATGGGATCCATAAGTTTTTTATTTAACTGGGCAATGTCCCCGTTAGCATCCAATTTACTTCTCAAAGTATTGTAATCGTTTTCCATTCCCACAATTTTCTGCTGTGCTTCTTTTTTCTTGGCATCAGTCATCATATTTGCTTGTTTCTGATAAGTAGCCAATGTTTGCTGATATAATTGCTGCAAGCTGTCTATTTGAGATTTTACATTATCAACAGCAGACTGAATTTCTCCCTGTGCTTTTATAGCTTCGGGCATTTGATTTAATATTGTCTGCGAATCTATATAACCGATTTTGGTTACTTTTTGTGCAAAAAGAGAACTGCAGCCAAGTAAAATTAAAACAAAAAAAGCAACTAAGTTTTTTTTCACGATTTTTCCTCTCTATTTTATACTTATTATTTGATTAAAAATCTTTTATCAAAGCCGTTATTTTACAAAAAATCCTTAATACAGCCATTTAAAATAATACGTGGCGTCACTGATTCCAAATATTATTTTAAACAATTATAATGATGAATAATTGATTTTTTCGCCTATTTCAAACAACTTGCAGCCAATTTTTAAACCCGAGTATTATTTGTTATTAACATATAAGAGAAAATATGTTCCTGCTTTAAATCCATTCAGTCTTTATTCCCTTTCTTTTCAATAAGTTATAAGGGATAAAATTTTGTATTTTAATTCACAAAAAGATTAAATTTTATATTAATAAATATTCTACTTTGTTATCTTTATGAAATAAAAATCTTACTTATTGCAAATTTAAAGAGTGAGCAATCATGAAAAATCGTCATACCATCAGCAGGACTTTATACCCGATAATAATTTCTTTTTTACTTCCTCTGCAATTATTTCCACAAGAAAAAGCACATTATAAAAACTTGCAGGATGCTTTAAAATCATCCGGAATTTTAGCAGGTAAATCCGGACCCAAAAGCCTTAACTGGATAAACAACGGAAATCAATATTCTTACACTACGCATAATTCCAAAGATAATAGAGATGAAATTCGTTCGTACGATCCGTCAACAGGTAAAGATAATCTGATATTTGATGCATCAAATTTATCTTTCCCGGATACCAATGAAGCTTTCAAATATAAATCCTTTCAGTGGGCGCACAATTCAAAACATATTTTATTCGAAACTAATTTTAGAAAAATATACAGGCGTTCGGGGATTTCCGATTACTATGTTTATTCATTAAAAGATAAAAAGTTAAGAGTGGCAGCAAAGAATGCGCGGACTGCCGAGCTTTCTCCGGATGGCTCTATGGTAGGCTATGAAAGAAACGGCAATATGTTCGTTTATAATTTTTCTACTAAGAGTGAAACACAGTTAACCAATGATGCAGGCGGAAATATTTTTAACGGTCATTATGACTGGGTTTATGAAGAAGAATTCGGACAGGCACAGGCGTGGAACTGGTCTCCGGACAGCAAATATATTGCATATTGGCAATTTGATGAGACAGGAGTACCTCTTGTTCGACTGACAAATTACGATGGAGTGCATCCTAAATATGAAAAGATTGCTATCCCGCAGCCTGGTGATCAGAATCCAAAAGTTAGAATAGGGATTATTAATGTAAAAACTCACAAAAAAATCTGGTTAAACACAGGAGAAACTGGTGACTATTATATTCCGAGATTATTCTGGACAAGCGAGCCAAATACACTTGCCATGATGGTGCTTAATCGCAAACAAGATGATATGAAAATATTTTTCTTCAATGTTGAAACAGGTGAACATCATCTGGTAATGGAAGAAAAGAATAATACGTGGGTGGCAATTTTTAATTTTTATACAAATGTAAATAATATGATGTTCTTCCCGGTAAAAATTCATGAGTTCTTCTGGATCTCGGATAGAAGCGGATATTATCAAATTTACCGATATAATTATGATGGGAAATTATTAAACAGAGTTACAAACGGAAACTGGGATGTAATAAAAATAATTAGGATAAATCCTGAAACTAAAAAAATATATTATACTTCGGCAGAGTCTTCACCTTTGGAAGAACAGCTTTATTCAATAGGATTCGACGGTTCAGGAAAAGAACGGTTATCTAAAACTCCGGGCTATCATCAATTTAATATGTCTCCCAATACCAAATATTATATTGATACTTATTCAAGTACAGATTTGCCGAAACAGGTTGAGTTGTGGAAAACAGGCGGTAAAATGATTAAAAAGCTTGAAGACAATAAATCCGTAACGGCTTTTCTTAAAACTCACGAATATTCTCCGACCGAATTATTTAGATTTACAACTTCGGACGGAGTAAAATTAGACTGCTCAATGATTAAACCGTTTAATTTTGATTCTTTAAAAAAATATCCCGTGATATTATCAATCTACGGTGGACCGGAATCCCATTCTGTTTACAATTCATTTAATAGATCCGGATTCGATCAATTTTTAGCGCAGCAGGGATACATTATCGTTGATGTGAATAATCGGGGCAATGCTAATTACGGCAGTGCTTTTGAAAAAATAGTTTATAAACAATTGGGGAAATGGGAAAGCCATGACTTTGCGGAAACCGCTAAATATCTAGCTACACTTCCTTACGTAGATCCAAGCAACATGGCTATTATGGGTACAAGCTACGGAGGTTATAGTACGACTTATACAATGGTAACACATCCCGGTGTATTCAAACTCGGCATAGCTAATTCACCGGTTACGGACTGGCGTCTGTATGATGATATTTATACCGAACGTTATATGAGCGTGCCTAAAGATAATGAAGAAGGATATAAAAACAGCTCCGTAATGACTTATGCCGACAGTTTACAGGGCAGACTTTTACTGGTTCATTCTACTATGGATGATAATGTTCACGTTAGAAATACTATGCAGCTTTTAACGGCACTAATTAATTCAGGCAAGGATGCAGACTTGCGAATATTTCCACACGGTGCTCATGGTGCCGCTTACAGTTTTGCAAGTTACTTGTTAATGCTGAATGTTTATGATCATTATTTAAATAGATATTTAAAAGGAGATTGTAACCAGACGAAAATTAATTGAAGAGATAATTTCCGGCAAATACGGTTAAACTCAATTATTATGAAATCTTGCATGATTGCGTGGGGCATGCCTTCATGCAGTCATGCATACAATTAACTGTAACTCTGATTTAAAATACTTTTCAATGAAGTAAAAATGATGATTTGAATTTTGCTAATTGCTTAAATCAATTCCGATTAGAGCATTCCATCCGTCATAATTATATTTATTGCTGTATAAATTTTCTTTAAAATATCCTGATCTTAAATATAATTCTACCGAATTACTAATTTCATAACTTAATTTTAAAAAAATTCTGTTGTCAAAATTCATTGTAGTATAAAGAAGATATGAATAATTTTCCGCATCCGGTTTATACTTAAAATTCCGTATATAATAATCGATTAATGCAAACACCGAAAAACGTGAGGAGATTAATTTGCCGGCAACAAGTCTAACCCAATGTTCAATTGAAGAAGAGTATGTATATTCCGAATTGTGAAATAGAAAACGATATTCAAAATTAATTACTACATTTCCCAAATAATTATAGCTTACAGCCGGCCCGAAACGCCAGCCGTTATTTTCTTTACCCGGAATTGTAAAAGGATCCGATGATCTTCCTGTTACGGAAAACTTTTCAATGTATAACCCGTAACCTAGTTTCATGTTTTCGTTGAGCAGCTGAAATAATTTTAATTCGCCGAAAAATAGATCCAGATTTTGTTCGCCTGAATAACCTATATCCTGGTAAGCATATCCTACAGTTAAATTAGCAGGCAGGCTGCCCCACAAATAACTTTCCGCATTCCCTGAAAGAATGAATGTGTTATATGTTAAATTAAACGAGTTGCTTTTAATATTATATTTTTGATCTGCTAAATTAACTCCCCAAGTAAAAGTATTTTCATTTTGCAAGTAAGATGCATCTCCCCTAAGCTTAAAAGTATTTAATTGATTGTTAAAACCGTAAAACTCGGGTCGTACTCTAAATTTTATTGAGGCGCTTCGTTTTTCATTTTTATAATTGTAGCCTAACTTACCGTCGAGCCCGGTAAATAAATCGTTTTGTTCAACCGATTGAGTTCCTTCGGCTTTGTAGAATCCTGTTTCAATACTTCCTCCGATCTTAATTTGTGCTTGAATAGACGTAGATAAAATCAAGATAATTTGGAAAATAATGAAACGCCGACTTATCATTTACCGGTATTTAGTTTATTAGTAAGTATTAATTTGTATTCCAACAGTCTTTTTCTAACCTCCTTTTGAAGGTCGTTGTATTCGGAAAGACTCCTTACCGAATTCTTCTCGTTAACAGAAACCATCCATTTAAGTTTAGAATTTAAAGGCTTAAAATTCAATTGATTAAGCAATAGACTATAATCAATAGCGTTCCTTTCGTAAACCGCCCGGTTTTTGACATTATTAGTTACATACCCACTAACTGCATCCGGGCCGGCTAAACCTGGTTTTGAAATATTATTCTGCGGAGATATGCCGAAATCAAACTCGGATTCTTCTATAAACTTATTTGTCTTTTTTTGAAGTGTTAAAATATTATCAGTTTCGGCTATTGATTCATTTAAGTTTCTCAAATGAGTATTTACCTCCGTCAATGCATTACCTAAATAATCCTCATAAATTTTTTTCTCGGAAGGATCATTAATTTTGTTCAAATCAATTCCTAATATTTTATCCGGATGAAAGGACAGCAAAGCAATTTGCGGCGTAACCGATAATTTCTTTTCCGTATAATAAAGAATTTCCTTCTTTAAATCACTTTTATTCCCCGAAAATTTTTCTAATTTATCGAGCTCTTGCAGTGAATCGATTCTTTCGGAATACAATCGATTTAAATCTTTCCTATATCCTTCGGATTTTTTTTGATCGACTTTTATTTTATTCTGCCGCATATCTATTTCATTAGATAAGTTAGCAGAACCGGACATAAGCTTTACAATTAATTTTTCGTCCGGTTTATTTTTATTTTTTTCATCGTCTATTTTCTTTGCTTTTAAATCAAGAATATTTTTAAGCGAATCGAGAACTGCATTTTCTTGTTCTAATTTATTTTGAATAATTAAATACTCATTTTCAATTTTTGTTAAGTCTTGCGCATAAGTTTGTGCTGCAAATAAAATAAGAAGTAAACACACTGAAAATATTTTGCACATCACCTTCATTACATTAACCCGTACTTTTCCAATTTATAATATAAAACGCTCGTTTTAATGCCTAAAATTTTTGCAGCGCGGTTTTTTACACCGTCTGCTTTTTTCATTGCCTGAACAATAAGATTCTTTTCGAATGAAAACATTGCTTCTTCAAGAGGAAGATTTTCAAACCCTTTGTTTATTACCCCAGCTCCGGTTAAGTGCCTCGCAATAAGGGAAGACTCGATTTTATCTCCTTTGGATATCACTACCAGACGCTCGATGAGATTTTCAAGTTCACGAATATTTCCAGGCCACGAGTATTCAACGAGCAGACGCATCCCGTCCTGGTCTATTTCTTTATGCTTCTGCCGGTTCTTGCTAGCCATTTTTCCCAGAAAATAATTTACAAGCAAAGGAATATCGTCCTTTCGTTCTCTTAACGAAGGTAGATTAATCGGAATAACGCTTAGACGATAAAACAGATCCTCTCTAAATTTTTCTTTGTAAATCAGCTTTTGTAAATCCTGGTTGGTAGCTGAAATAATTCTTGCATCGGTTTTTAAAGTTGTTTCCCCTCCTACTCTTTCGAACTCTCCTTCCTGCAAAACTCTTAAAAGCTTTACCTGCATTGCGCTTGACACATCACCGATTTCGTCAAGGAACAACGTACCGCCATCGGCTAATTCAAATCTTCCTTTTTTTAATTTTATTGCACCTGTAAACGCACCTTTCTCGTGTCCGAATAATTCACTCTCGAGCAGATTATCATTTAACGCACCGCAATTTATTTTTATAAACGGCTGATCCGCCCTATTGCTTTTTGTATGAATTGCTTTTGCAATTAATTCTTTACCTGTTCCGCTTTCGCCCCGGATGAGTACCGTACTGTCTTTTTCCGCTACTTGATTAACAACAGAAAAAATTTCTTTAATTGAGCCGGATTCACCGATTATTTTATCCGAGCCTGCAAACAGTTCATCATTAAGTAATTTATTTTGCTCGATTAAGCTTTCAATCTTTTTTTCATTTTGAATTTTTTGTCTTATATTTTTTACTCTTATTCTTAACTCGTCAGGTGAGAACGGTTTTGTTAAAAAATCAGCGGCACCGAGCTGCATTGCCTTTACCGCATCATCAACTGTTCCGTAAGCAGAAATCATTAATACTTCAGTTGAAGAATTCAGTTCCTTAATTTTAGCCAAAACTTCAATACCGTTCATCGGTTCCATTTTCAAATCCACTATAGCAAGAAATGGAAATTTCGATTTAAACATATCCATAGCTTCCGGTCCGTTATCGAAGCCAGAAACTTTATAATTCTCACGCTTCAGGCTTTCGATAATTCCCAAGCGCATAGTATCGTTATCTTCAATAATTATAATTTCATCAAGATTCATTTATTATTTCTTTCTTAATAGTAAATGTTGAGCCCTTGTCCGAATTATTTATTACACTAATTTCCGCTTTATTTTCCTTGCATAGTTTTTTAATAATAGATAGCCCCAAACCCGTTCCATTTTTTTTAGTAGTAAAAAAGGGATTAAATATTAAGCTCATATCGGCTTCCGAAATCCCGCTTCCGTTGTCACTTACTTTAATTTCCCAATGACTGCTGTTTGCCGAAGCGGCTAGCATAATTTTACCTTCTCCGGAAGTTGACTCCAGGCTGTTCGAAACTAAATTAATTAAAATTTGTCTAAGATGATTTTCATCGAAATAGACCTTATTTATTTTAGTATTCATTAAAAACTTTATGTTTTTCTTTTTGCATTGAGTCCTTACAACTTCCTCAACCTCACCTGCTATTTTTGAAACATCGACCCACGCCGGATCGGCAGGCATCGGTCTGCTGTAATTTAAATAAGAAGAAATCAAAGATTTCAAATGGCTCAATTCTTTTAATATTTTATCGAGGTAGCTTGTATCTTTATTTTCCTTCACAAGATCTTCTTTAGTAAGATTAGCTAATAATTCAATTCCGCCGAGCGGGTTGCGAATTTCGTGAGCAATTTGCGCAAGAAGCTCTTCTTTTTCTTTTTGATTTATCGCAAGATCATTTTTCATTTTAATCATTGAATTAGCCAGTACCCCGATTTCCCCGTGCATACCTTTGGGTAATTTTGAATTAAAATTTCCTTTCCCGATTTCAGAACTAAATTTAACCAGGTTATCTAAAGGTTTTGTAATGGACCGAGAAATCAATAACGCAAGTAAGATACTGAGAGCAGTACCTCCGAGACCGAAAAACCAGAATAAACTCGAAAGCTCCTCAACTTTTTCAAGTCTTGCCGCGCTTTCCCTAACTGCAAGCCAGTAGTCCGGCTCCAGTCTGTAAAATCCCCACATATACCACCTATTGTCATTTCCTTTAAATGGAATGGAAACAGCCGACGAGTCTTTGTTCAGGTCTAAAATATCTTTCTGATTTATCAAAAGCCTAGGTTCAAATGTTCCCGGAGCAATTGTTGAATCCGAATGGACAACGATATCAAACTTTTTATCAAAGATAAAAATTTCCGATTGAAGCTTGGGATTTTTATTCCTGATAAAAATTCCTCTGAAATAATTTTCAGTAGCTTTTGTCGGTGCTCCTAAAGGAAGTAAAGCCAAATATTTATTATCTATTTGCTTTGATAACATTTTAACTACAACATTTACTTGTTCGTTAAGCTGGTTAAGATAAAGACTTTTTGTATAATTGTAACCGGCGATAGCCATTATAACCACAATAATAATAGTCATCAAACTAAAGGTGATAATAATTCTCACCTTGTAATACGATTTTTCGAATATAATCTCTTTAAATTTCATGATACTATTATTATAAAAATTACTACGATTAAAATTAGCTATAAACTAATTCTTTTGCACACCGTAACATCAATTAAGAAATAATATCATCACTTAAATAAAATTATCAATATCCGGAAATAATATTGGATGCTGCTGCAATTAATTGCCG
>CAZHBJ010000090.1:0-13726 GCA_964530445.1 uncultured Ignavibacteriaceae bacterium | reverse complement strand
TTAAGCATAATATATCTCAACGGAGCACCGACAAGAAATCCCATCCCTACACCGACTAAAAATGCCGAGATATAAAATGTTAAAAGAGCCGATGATTCGTAAGCGAGACCAAACATGCCTAATGCCAATATTATAGTTCCCACTATCAACACAATTTTGGAACCCATTTTATCAAGCATCCTTCCGGCAAGCGGAGACCCAATCGCCATAGCAATAACAATCGGGATGAGCATAAAGCTCGCCTGCGAATTTGTAACTTTAAAAGTAGAAACAAGCAGGGGAGGAACGAATACCACGGCAGCTTCACTAACTCCTGCTCCGATTGCCAGTGCACTAACAAGTATAACCTGCCGCGACGCTAAGAGCTTTAACCTTAAAATCGGATCGTTTGCCTTCCTTTCGCTTGAAGTAAAAAACGGCAGAAGAATAACCGCAAAGATTAAGAAAGGCCAAACATTTAATGAGAGAATGCTGTTAACAAAATTCGCAGAATCTATTTTATTAAACCCGTAAGCAAGTGCTGTTAAAATTAATCCGAGGTAGATCATCCCGTTCCAATCAAACGGCTTTTTATGTTCCGGTTTATTATCCGGTAAAATCCTTAAACTCATTACAATAATTACAAGGGCAATGGGTATATTAACAATAAACAGCCAATGCCAGCTTAACAACAGTAAAACTCCTGCAATAGCAGGCCCGATAATAAAGGCAATTCCGAAAACAGCCCCGATTAAACCTAATGCGCCGCCTCGTTTATCTTCAGGAAAAGTATCGCCAATTACGGCACTTGCAACCGGAAATATTCCGCCGGCACCGAATCCCTGTATTGAACGTCCTATAAGTAAAACAGTAAAATTGGGCGATGCTGCCACTACCAATGAACCGGCTGCAAAAAGCACAACATCTATAATATAAATTTTCCTTCTGCTCATAATATCGGATAACTTCGCAAGCAGCGGCGTACCTACCAGGTTAAATAAAACATAAACCGCAAAAATCCATGCCACCGCCCTTTCGTCCAGCCCGAATTGTTTTTGTATTGCAGGAAGTGCCGGTCCGACAATAGCAATATCGAGCGCACCCATCAGTACGCCGATAAATAATACTGAAAGAATTTTATTACGCTCTTTTTTATCGGTTAAAGTCATTAGAAAAATCTCTGCTTTCTTTATAGTTAAATTTTTATAACGTTATTAATAAAGTAATTTTTTTCACTGATTTAAATTGCTTCAATCTTTTGCACCAGTTCAAAAAGTGTTTCAAACGACCGAACAAATTCCGCCTGATCTTTTTCATTCAAGCCTTCTAAAATTTTTCTATATACATTATCCATCGATTCAACTTTCCTGGAAAGAATTTTTTTTGCCTTAGCACTTAGCTCGAGTTCAGTAACTCTTTTATCATCACTGCCAGCAGTTTTCTTTAATAAACCGGTTTGTTCAAGCCTGTCTACAATTCCGCTTGCCGAACTTTGTGCAATATTCAAATGTTTCTTCAAATCGTTTACGGTCATTTTTCCGAAATGATTTAATAAAGAAAGTACCCGGTATTGAGCGATTGTAAATTCACCTGTTCTTGAAACTTCGATTGAAAGGTTGTGGAAAAACCTTTGTATTTCCGGGAATACACTTCCTAATTTTTGGATATTGATTTCAAGCTGTTTAGACATAATTTTTTTGATAAGCAAAATATATCGTATTACGATATTTATAGAATGAAATCCGAAAAAGCAAATATGTTAACGGTAAGTGTGAGGGATGGCAATTTTGAGCAAGAGTTTAAAACGAAAACGGCGTTTCCCTATTGCCTTCGAAATCCGGGCGGTATGTTTCAAAGCTTTCCATTTCTTGAGTCCAGCCGTTGTTTAATCCGTATTTATCCAGCAGACTTAAAACTTTGTCATATTCCGATTCCCTAACCGTTCTATTAATCAGAATGTCCCGCTTAGCCATAAAAGTCGGGAAATATTGAGACATAACGGAAATATGAATCTTGGGACTTAATTCTTCGGCAATAAATTTAAAAACTTTTTCAGTCTCAGATAAATCATTCGGGAGAACGAGATGACGAATGATTAATCCTTTTACAATTACATCACCGTCATAAACAAGTTCATCGCCTACTTGATTATACATCTCTTTAACTGCAGCTTTGGCATTTTCAAAATAATCATCGACTTTAGAATATTTTTTTGCATATTCGTTATTGCCGTATTTCAAGTCAGGCAAATAAATATCAGCAATACCTTCAAACATTTTTATCATCTCGACTGAATCATAACCGTTGGTGTTGTAAATAATAGGAATGTGCAAACCTTTATTTGCTGCTACATGTATTGCTTTTATAATTTGGGAAGAAAAATGAGTTGGAGAAACAAGTCCGATATTGTGGCATTGCTTTTCCTGAAGCTCTAACATAATCTCTGCTAATCTTTCAAAGCTTACAGTGTTGTTCTGTTCAATTTTCCAGTTCTGGCTTATTGAATGATTCTGGCAGAACACACATTTTAAATTACAATTACCGAAGAAAATATTACCGGCACCTCTTGTTCCGCTTAAAACAGGCTCTTCACCAAAATGAGGAGTATAAGAAGACACTACCGGCAAATAACCGCTTAAACATTTTCCAAGCTCGTTAACGGTTCTATCGACCAGACAGTTTCTCGGACAGTTGGTACACGCTTTCAATAAATTGTCTACTCTATCCGCTCTTTCTTTAAGCTCTCCGGATTTTAATAATTTAATATATGAAGGTTCTCTCATAAAAATTAATATGTTTTTTGCGGTGTAAATTTAATAAATCGGAATGAAAAGAAATAAGTGATAATTTTTACTTCGTAAACTAAAACAAAAAAACCTCCTCAGATCGTTAATCTAAGGAGGTTAAAATATTAACGGATATTAAGTTGAATTAAAACAAAATACTTAATCTTCTTTCTCTTTGGAAAGTATTTTCTCTATTTGATCCATTACCCTGTTCATTTTATTCATTGTTAGTTTAAAAGGTTCTGCTGAAAGCGGATCGATTCCTGCTTTCCTAATCAGTTCTATCGGGTAATCCGAACTTCCGCCTTTCAATATATTAAAATATTTGTCAACTGCAGGCTTTCCGTCCTTTATTATTTTCTCTGCCAAAGCAGTTGCATAAATCAGCGATGTAGAATATTGATAAACATAATAATCATACATAAAGTGAGGAATATACTCCCATTCATATGCAATATAAGGATCGACAATACAATAACCTTCATCGTTGCCGTAATATTTCTTAACAATCTTATAATACATTTTGCTTAATGTTTCTCCTGTAATAGGCTTACCGGTTTCCGCCATTTGATGCATTGCCAATTCAAACTCTGCAAATTGAGTCTGGCGGAATATAGTCGTTCTTAATAATTCGAGATAACTGCCAAGCAGATACAATTTTTCCTTATCGCTTTTAGCATTCTTAACCATATAATCGTTAAGCAGTGTTTCATTTAATGTGGAAGCAATCTCTGCAACAAAAATAGGGTATTGAGCATTTACGAATGTTTGATTTGTATTCGAAAGATAACTATGCATTGTATGTCCGAGTTCATGAGCAAGTGTGGAAACCGATTCGTAGTCGCCGTTCCAATTGGTCAATATGTAAGGATGGACATCATAAGACTCGCCTGAAGAATATGCACCGCTTTTCTTCCCAACAGTCGGCATGTAATCTATCCACCTATCGCTAAATGCTTTTTGGACAGTATTAAGATAATTTTGTCCTAAAGGTTTTAGCGCAGCTAAGATCGCCTCTTGGCCTTCAGGTATATCAAACTTCATTTCAACTTTTTTAACAATAGGAGTATATAAATCGTAGTAATGAAGAGTATCCACACCAAGCATTTCTTTTTTAAGCTTTAAAAATCTGTGCAGAGTGGGAAGACTATTGTGTATTTGCTTAATTAAATTATCATATACGGAAACAGGAATATTATTAGCATCAAGTGCGGATTCCACAGAGGAACTGTAATTTCTATCTTTGGCATATGTCCAATCGGATTTCATTTTGCCGCCGAGGTTAGCGCCGATCGTATTTTGATATTCACCGTACTTTTCAAAAAAAGCTTTAAACACTTTTGCTCTGTCGCTTCGGTTTGGTACGGAACGGTACTTTGTATATGCAGAAGGGGTTAACTTAACTTCTTCGTTGTCCGCAAGTTTTACTTCGGCAAAAGGAAACTCTGCATTTGTAAAGATGCTGTAAACATTTTCAGGTGTTTCCGCTACGGCACCAAAGCTAGCTAATATTTTTTCCTCCGATTCGGAAAGAGTATGTTTTCTCAGCCGCTGAATATCCTCTATGAACATTTTGTATTGATTTAAATCTTTGTCTTCATTAAAAAAAGTTTTTATTTTGGAAGGATCGATTCTTAAAATCTCAGGACTTAAGAATGCGGTTTTTTCCGAAATTTCAGTACCTAAATGAGAAGTTTCCTGCTTTAATGATTGGTAATGAGAATTACGCAGATCTTCATCGCTAAACCTGTTTGCGTACTCAGAGTAACGATAAAACTGCTTAATCATGTCGAAATACATATCAAGTGCCGATGTTAAAGTTTTTGCACTTTCATCCAGCTTTCCTTTGTATTTAACTACTTTGTCGAGTTCTTGAGTTATTTTGCCCTTTTCTACGGACCAAGCATTTTCATTTGGATAAAGATCGTTTAAGTTCCATGTATATTTAACAGGTACATCTTTTCTTTCAAGGTTTTGAGAAAAATTTTCAGCCGTTAAAAAAGGAACGATAAATAAAATTAGGACTAAAATTTTATATTTGTTCATAGGAACCCCATTTATAAAATTATTAAAATTTAGTTGTGTAAATTTAGTTATAATTTTTAACATCTCAAGTTATATAAGTTTCTAAACCCGCATTTTAAGCTTTTTACATATATATACTAAAATTTTAATTGAATGTTTTTAAATTAGATTGTAAATTAAATACAAGGCTTTAAAGGGAATGCGGTAATTAAATGATAACATGGAGGAATAATTTATGAAAACATTTATAATTCTTTCCGCATTTTTTCTAAGTATTTCATTATTATCTTGTAATAATGAAAACCTTACGGGAGTTGCAACTTCGCAAAACAGTTCAAATATCTCTATCGGCTTTTCCATGAAAAATGCCGCTAACGGAATAACCAGAATCGAAGGTATACTATCGAGACAGGGATATGATACTTTATTTACGAATTTTGTAATTCTCAACGATAGCGCTACGGCAAGTTTCCAAAACGTAACTGCCGGAGTTTGGCATTTACTTGTTAATGCCTACGATGAGTCAAACATTTTGAAGTATACTGGTTCTGCTGATGTTGAAGTTTATGCAGGTGTAACAACTCCAGTTAGCATTACTTTAAATCCCGCATCAGGATCAATAAATATTACAGTTACTTGGGGTGCAGTCGGAGGAGAAAATCTAATTTATAATCCGAGTTTTGAATTTAATGGTCAGCCGTCAACTGCAGATTGGTCTATTTTGGATACTACTTTGGTTAGGGTAGTTCAAGGTGCTCCTCCCGGTGAAGGGAACTGGTCTCTTTGGATTGCACCGCAATACGGACCTATTTCTGCCGGAGGATTTGCTACTACAAACATAACCGGTCAATCCGGTATGATAAATTTTACATTATCTTTCTGGGAGCATAACTTTAGCTACATTTTCTCGGGCATGGTTATTATTACTCAACTTAGAAAAGGAAGTGTAATTTATAGTGACTATATCCATGCAGATACAACATCATGGACATTGTATACGAAGAAATTTCAGCTTAGTATTCTACCAACCGATACCCTGCAAATTTCATTAAGATCGGAAAGCCCTATTGTCGTTGCAAGTAATCCTACTATTACCGATTCGGTAAAAGACGGTGTATTATATGATGGAATTAAACTAATAAAGAATTAAATTTTTTAAGGTAAATCTTCGCCTCTGCCTGCGATGAATAATTTATACCATTCATCGCGGGTAAGCTCAATTGAATCGGCTTTACAAATTGAGGCAATTCTATCAGGTCTTCTTGTTCCGATTACAGGCTGAATTTTTGCCGGATGCCTTAATAACCATGCAGTAACCACTGTTTCTTTTGATATATTTCTATTTAAAGCTATCTCGGAAATTATTTTCATAAGGATGCCGTTCTCACTAAATGAGCCCAAGGCCATAGGAGACCATGCTTGAACAGTTATATCATTAATCCTGCAGTAATCAAGCGTTCCTTCTCCCCTAATAAATTCTTTAGGATTTCTTTGATTAGTTATTATACCTGCATTAATTAAGTCCGAATGAATAAGATTAAATTCAAGTTGATTAACAACTATAGGTTGATCAACATATTTTTTTAATAAATCAATCTGATAGCTGGTATGATTACTTACTCCAAAGTATTTAACTTTGCCGTGTATTTTTAAATCATTAAAAGCCTTAGCAACTTCTTCAGGTTCGATAAGAGGATCGGGGCGATGCAGAAGAAGAATATCTAAATAATCGGTTTTTAATCTCTTTAAGCTTCCTTCAACGGATTTAACAATATGCTCGTAAGTGAAATCGAATCGATGCGGTGAGCCTGGGGCGGGGTCTCCTTCAAAGCGTATTCCGCATTTTGATTGAAGAAATATTTTTTCCCTCAGTCCTGAATGTACTTTCCAGATCTCAGAAAACATTTCTTCGGATTTTCCTCGTCCGTATATATCAGCATGATCAAAGAAATTAATGCCTTGTTCCAGGGCCGCATTAATTGTCTTTACAGCTTCTATTTTCATTTCACTTTCCGTAAGTTCGGATCGGTTTCTATTATTACCGAGATTCATGCATCCGTATATTATTCTTGTTGATTCCAGATTTAATTTTGATATTTTCTGCCTTTGCATATAAATCCTTATATAATTATTAAGTCATTCAGATATTCTGATGCGAAATTTAACCATATTATTTTTAGAGATAAATAATTTCAATCACTAAATTTGCATATATATATTAAATTAAAAATTAAATTTTATTTATTTATTAAACCGGAAGACAATGAGCAAATCTTATGATCCGAGAATGCACTCGGCAGAACATATTTTAAATCAGACAATGGTTAGAATGTTTAACAAAGGAAGGTCGTTCTCAGCACATATCGAAAAGAAAAAATCAAAATGCGATTATCATTTTGATAGAAATCTTACCTATGATGAAAAAGAGAAAATTCAAAATACCGTAAATGAAGTGATTAAGAAGGAATTGCCCGTAACAGAAGCTTTCATTACCAGAGAAGAAGCACAGAAGAATTTTAATCTAGAACGTTTGCCGGATGATGCAGGCAATACGATTAGAATAATAAGAATTGGCGAATATGATGCATGCCCTTGCAGCGGTGTACATGTTAATAATACAAAACAAATCGGCGAGTTTAAGATTATTTCTTCAGATTTCAGTAATGACGTTTTAAGAATAAGGTTCAAGCTTTTAGAGAATAAGATCTAAAGTTTATAGATAAATGATTAATTCTCTCTTTAATATTCATTTAACTTACCGATAGATTTATAGAGCGGAAAAATTAAGGTTATATTAGTTCCGATATTTTCTTCGCTGCTGATTTCAAATTTGCCGCCCATTAAAACAGTTAATTTGTAAGCAATGGTTAAGCCCAATCCTGCGCCTTCATATTTTCTAGTGTAGATTTCTTCTTCCTGGACAAACGGTTCATACATCATAAGTATTTTATTATTCTTCATTCCCCTGCCGGTATCGGAAATAGTTATCCGTATTTTATTTTTTACCATATCCGATGAAATCACCACATCACCATAATCAGTATATTTTATAGCGTTGTCTACCAGGGAATCTATTATCCTTTCCAGTTTTAACCAATCGGTTTTAATATTCAGATCCCTGTTGTCGAGTTTCATATGAAAGTTTAAGTTTTTCTTTTCTGCTTTTGGGGAATTTTTACCGTACACCGATTTGAGTATCTGGTTTACATTAAGTGCCGCCATCTCCAGTTTTAGCTCGCCTGAATCTATTTGAAATACTTCAACTATATTTTCATATAAATTCAGAGCCCTGTGCATCACTTCTTTAAAAGAACCGATCAATTCTCTAATCGTACCGTAATCCTCTTCCGCTATACAATCGTCAATCATTTCGGAATATCCTACAATTGCATTCATAGGAGTTCTTATTTCATGAGACATATTTTCCATAAACGAAGTTTTTAATCTATTTAGATTAATTTCTTTTTCGTAGGCAACTTTTAGCTGATCCTGATAAAGAACAATATCGGTAATATCTTTCATGCTTATAATATAAATCACTTCATCTTCAAGCTGATCGTCTATACTGGCTATTTTTATACTGTAGTGCTTACCGTCGGGGCTGTTATATTTAAATTCAAAATAAGATTCATCGTTAGAATTATATTTTAAAATTGCACTTTCAACTTCTTCAAAAAGTTCTTCGCAAAATATTTCATCTATATTTTTTTTTAAGGCAATTGCTTTATTGATTGAAAAAGTTTTGCAGAAATTATCGTTTGCATTTTCAAATAGATGCGCGCCTTCTTTATCCCTTATTATAAACAGTAAGTCGGAAATATTATTTATTATCGACTTAAGTCTTCTTTCGGATTTCTTAACATATAAATTTTTAGAAATATAATTGGTTATATCATGAGCGGTAAGAATAAAATTAACTACTTCACTTTCACCCCGGTAAACGGGATTAAGCTTAAGTTCATAGTATGTTATATTTGATTTTTCATCGACACAAGAAATGGTTTTAGCCCACTCTTTTTTGTTTTTTATTAATTCGTTTAATGTCCTTTTATCTTCGTTGGTTAAATAAAATAATAATGCATCAATTATGGAATTTCTAAAAAACTTTTCTATACCGGCTTTAAGGATGCGTTCGAAAGGCGCCGTAGCATAAGTAATGATACCCTGCTCGTCCGTAATTATTACCGGGATTTTCCCGTATTCCAATGCATTGTGCAGGTTATTAATTCTTTCTTCCAGTTTTATCTTCTCGTCAAGAGTTCTAAAGAATAAAACGAAGTATTCTATTCCGCCAATATTAATCCTTTCTGCTTCAACATTAAAGCTGTTGTTGTTAAACGGTGCTTCTTTAGTGAAGAAAAGGTCGAATTGAAGATTATTATATTTACTGTCGATTAAAGAAGTAACCAAGTATTGAAGATCGGGTTCGGTACTCAAACTGAAAAATGTCTCGGAATCCGTATCGCCGAATGTTTTTTTGAACGAATCGTTGGAGTAAATTAGGTTGCATAACTTGTCTATTATTAAAAGGGAACTGTTTTCCTGAAGTTTGTAAATATCGTCAAACTCATCAAACGAATTATAATAATTGTTTTTAACAGCCAAATTATTTTGAGATAGATTATTCAACATTAATAATTTTAAACTTTTTTATTACTACTATTTCACCGTAATCATTCGAAGAAACTTCTTTCTTCCCTATTCGCTGTCCTATAAGCTTATCAAGAAAAATAAGCACATGGCTATTAAGATTCATAAATTCTTCACGGATACCGTGAAAAATTCCATCCAGTAAATCATCAAAAAAATATTTTTCTTCTCTGGAAATTTCTCGGAATATATTAAAACCGAAAGCCCTTTGAAAAAATACATTCAGGGCCGAAAAATTAATAAGAACAGGCTCAGCAGAATAATTTATCTGACTTACCTTAACAGAAAGATCAGTAATTATTTTTCTCGGCGGATTATTTTGTTTGTTTTCTTTTATAACCTTGTAATTAAGTGAATTTATTTTTTGAAAATTTACCAGGTCGATAATCATATGGAATTCTATGTCTGATAAAGTAAACCCGAGAAATAATTTTTCATCAACCAAATGTTTAAATTCTATCAATTTCCAGTTAACGCTGTTTAGGAATTTAAATGCAGGAGAGATGTCCACGGAGTCGTGCGGATCAACTTTTCGAGTATAGGTAGAACTTAAAATAGTTCCGAAATTCGACGTTCGAGCAGCATGCGAATAGTCGCTTCTCGTCGATATATTATTTATTTTTTCCAGCATATCCATAATTCTTCAATTAATAATCGAAGAAATACCGGAATAAGTTAAGCTGATTAATCCAATTTTAGCATTTTATTATCTGAAGAATAGTCGATAATTTGGGGATTTTGCAGGTGGGCAAGATCGTTGGCTAAAGTTTTTATTCTTTCAATAGATTGATTTATTATGAAAAGCTCTTCTTCGAAATTAGATTTTTTTGCACCTAGTTCGCCTTCAATATTCTTGACGGAAACCAGCAGACTGCTGAGCGGATTATTTATTTTATGCCCGATTGTGCAGGCCATTTCGATAAGAGCTTTATTATGTTCTATATTTTTAAGTTCGTTTTGAAGATTATGAATTCTAATACCGGATCTAATCCTTGCAAGCAGTTCCTGGTTCTGCACAGGTTTAACTAAAAAATCGTCTGCGCCTATATCCAAACCTGTAACCCTGTCTTTTAACGAAGCTCTTGCAGTTAAGATAATAAAATAAATAAGCTTATACTTTTCGTCTTTCTTTATAATATTACAAAGCTCAAGTCCGTCCATTACCGGCATAGTCCAATCCGCAAGAATCACTTCTGGCTCAACTTCATTCAGCATATTAAACGCATCCTGACCGTTTGTAGACGTAAAAACCTTATAATTATTTTTGGTTAAAAGTTTGTTCAAGATGAACAGAGTATCGTTGTCATCTTCAACAACCAATATTTTATTCTTACTCAATTTTCTACAAGCCTATTTATTTTTCCTATTAATAAATTAAAATCAACAATCGGTTTGGTAATAAAGTCTTCCGCAAGACTATCCTTCATAAAATCTCCTTCAAATGAATCCGGACGGTATGCCGAAACTAATATAATCGGCGGAGGATTTATACCTTCTTTCCGCTTAATAAAGCTAGATAACCGAATTCCGTCAATTTTTTGACCATTAAGATAAGTATTCTTCAAATTTATATCCATGATAATCAAATTAATATTACCCGACTGTAACATATTAATCACATCGTCGCCGTTGTCCTGAACCAGGCTATTGAAGCCTGCTTTTTTAAAAAGATATTTATAAAAGTCAACGGAAAAAGGATCATCCTCAACGATAAGTATATTTATCATTTTGTGTTATCCTTGTATTTAACAATTATACTTATTCTCCTATTCACAAAACTATATGGATCGGCTGGATCACGTAAACGCCTATCTGCATAGCCTCTTACTTGATCAATTTGATTATCCGAAAGACTATCGGCTGTAAGTGCGCGCCTTGCGGAATTTGCCCTGTCTGCGCTTAGCTCAAAATTAGTATAGCCGTCCGAGCCTCCGGCATAAGGCCGGGCATCAGTATGTCCTTCAATTATTATTTTGTTCGGCAGTTTAGCCAATTGATCCCCTATTTTCTTTAAAAGTAATTGTGCCTCTTTTGTCAATTTGGAAGTGCCTATCTCAAAAAATAGATTCTTTGAAGAATCCAATAACTCAATTTTTAATCCGTCTTTAACAAATTCAATTTTAATTTGTCCGACAATATTTTTAAAAGTGGGGTCCTTTGCAAGTTCGCCAAGGATTTTATCTCCCATAGTTTTAAGGATTTCTATTTCCTTTAAATGATTACTAACTAAAGAATTTTGATTTGACTTTATGGACGATTCGGTACCTTGCCCTAAAAGATTTTTTCCTGCTTTGCTTGAAAAGCCGATTGGATCTTTGAAATAATTTGCAACCATTTGTTTAACATTTTGATCCTGGCTTAATACCCACAGCACAATAAACAAAGCCATCATCGCAGTAACAAAATCGGCATAAGCAACTTTCCATGCGCCGCCGTGGCCGCCGCCGTGTTTATTAACCTTTTTAATTATTCGCGGGGGAAGATCACTTCCATTAGACATAATTACTCTTTTCCTTTTCCTCTAACATAATCTTCCAGTTCGCTAAATGTCGGACGCTCATCTGAAAAGATAGTTCTTCTTGCAATTTCTATGGCAATTATCGGCGGGTTGCCTTTTGCATAGGCAACAATACATGCTTTTATGGTTTGGAAGATTCTTATCCTGTTTTCAATATTATGCTCTATGTTTGCGGCAAGGGGATTAACAAATCCATAAGCCAACAAAACGCCTAAAAATGTTCCGACCAATGCAGCTGCAACATGGTGACCAACTACTTCGGCACCTTTGTCTATGGAAGCCATTGTTACTATTATCCCAAGAACTGCTGCAACAATTCCCAGGCCAGGTAATGAATCTCCTACTCTTGATAATGACGCAGGTACCGGCTTTGATTCCAATTCAAAAGTCTCAATTTCCGTATCGATTAATTCTTCAAGTTCATGCGGAGGTACCCCGCCGGAAAGCATAACCTTCATTGTATCGGAAAAAAAACTTCTCAGCTTTTCATTTTGAACAAATTTTTTATTCATTGAAAGTATATCGCTTTCATTAGGATTTTCAATATGTTTTTCAATTGCGAGAAGTCCGTCTCTTTGCGCAACTAAAAATAGTTCGTTAAATGATTTTAATAATTCGAGATAGTCTTTTTTTGTAAAATGATTAGGAGAAATTACTTTCGGTATTTCGGCTATAATTTTTTTAATAAGCGAAAGCGGTGATGCTATTAGAACACTTCCAAGAGCAGCTCCTCCAATAGTAACAAATTCCGAAACTTGAATAAGCAGAACAAGATTGCCGCCGGCAATTAAAAAACCGGCAATAATGGCAAGAGCTACAACAATAAATCCTACAATTACAAACATATTACTCTTCTATAAGTGAATTTGATTCCTGTATTTCCTCAACAAAAGAAAAAACCTGGTTGCACATTAATTTCAATTGGTCCCAATTTACATTTGAATTTGTTACCTGATCTTCAATAACGACACCCAAAACACTCAGATTCGGATAACCGATAGTGCTGCCTGTGCCTCTTATTTCGTGTGCAACGCTGCGAATACTTTCTTTATCATAATGCTGAAGCCCTGCCTGCATGGCTTCCTTTTTGGCAGGGAAATTTTTTAAAAACATCTTGAGCAGATCCTTCTGCATATCTTCATCCGGAACTGCGGGTAGCAATTTTTCATTTTTTTGTTTTTTAAGAAAATCTTCGCCTAAAAGTTCATTGATATTTTTTATAATAATTTCTTTCTTTAACGGCTTAGAAATAACCCTGTCTGCCCCGGCTTCAATTGCAGCAAGTACATTAGATCTATTGGTATTACCGCTTATTACAATAACAGGAATAGTCTTATGATTTTCCAGTACCTTAATTACCTGCAGCATTTTAACACCGTCAAAATTCGGCATCATTAAATCGAGAAAAATTAATCGCGGGTTATATTCCGCAATTTTTTGGATGCCGTCCAAACCGTCGTGGCTGGTAACAACATTAATATTATAGTTGGAGAAAAAATTCGTCAGTGATTTACAGATTATATCCGAATCATCGACCACGAGAAAAGTATTATTATTTTCATCCGTCATCTTTAATTTTCCTAATCTGGTTAAGTTTAAGTTTGGATAAATCGGCTGTCTTTTTATTACGGCTCGAAAGAGTTGCTTCTATAGTAACCTGTTTTACATTCTCGTAAATTTCGCCGCGTAAAATTTCAACATCAGTAGGGGCAGAAAACCCAAGTTTAACCTGTCCTTCCGATACTGCAAGTATTTTAATCGTTATATC
>CAZHBJ010000089.1:0-13980 GCA_964530445.1 uncultured Ignavibacteriaceae bacterium | reverse complement strand
TCAAGAAACTGTTTTTATGGAATTGGAAATCAGTATTTAAAGGAAATGGCAAAATATTCAACAAAGCCGGTAATGTCTCTTCAGGATGATATTTATCATCCGTTCCAGGGGTTAGCCGATCTTATGACTATATTTGAATACTTCGGTAAAGAAGCAAAAGGACTTAATGTTACGGTTTCATGGGCTTATGCAGATACACATTCCAAACCGTTATCGGTACCTCAAACACAAATTTTGCTTTTCCCCCGCTACGGATTAAATGTAACCGTAGCTCATCCCAAAGAATTTCCTTTAAGTGAAGACATCGTTAACAAAGCATATAAGAATGCAGAAGAAGGCGGAGGCAGCCTAAGGTTTACTAACAACATGGATGAAGCTTTTGAAGGCGCCCATATTGTTATTCCCAAAAATTGGGGAGGTTTCGGATATTATAAAATGGATGATTATTTGCAGAATGAAGAAGAATGTAAAAGAGAAATGAAATCTAATCTTGAAAAATATAAAGGATGGATTTGCAATGAAGAAAGAATTAAACTCGCCGATGATAATGTTAAACTGATGCATGCTTTACCAGCCGATAGAGGACATGAGGTTACGGATGAAATTTTGGATAACCCGGCTATTTCCGTTGTGTTTGATGAAGCAGAAAACAGGCTGCATACTGCAAAGGCAATAATGGCATTGACTATGTAGTTTTGTAATGAAAGAAGAATTTAAATATAAGTGTGATAACTGCGGACAAATTTACAGCATAGAAAAAGATTTAATGCTGTGTCCAAAATGCAGGGAAGAATTTATTAAAGGAAAACCTTTAAAAGGTGTTTTAAAAGTTCAGCTGCCTGCCGAACAAAAAGGTTCTTTGAAAGAGAAAAACAATCTTAATATTTTCGATTTTCTTCCCGTTGAAGAAAAATATTTCCCGTCAATAAGTGTTGGTAAAACTCCGCTTATTGAAGCGAAGAATATTCAAAATGAATTATCCTTTGATAAAATTTATTTAAAATTTGACGGAACAAATCCTACCGGCTCTCTTAAGGACAGAGCATCGTATTTGGTTTCCGCTTTCGCAAAGAAAAATAATATTAATGAAATTGCTGTTGCATCAACGGGAAATGCCGCTTCATCTATGGCAGGAATTGCTGCGGCTGCAGGACAAAAAGCTTTTATCTTTATGCCGAAGACGGCGCCGAAAGCAAAACTTGTTCAATGCCTGCAATACGGCGCGGAACTAATTCCTGTAAACGGCGATTATGACTCGGCATTTGATCTTTCTCTTGAATTTAGTAAGAGAACCGGATTCCTAAATCGAAATACTGCATACAATCCGTTAACTATTGAAGGGAAGAAAACCGTTGCTTTTGAGGTATATGAACAATTAGCCGGAAAAGAAATTGATTATTTGTTTTTGCCTGTAGGCGACGGAGTAATATTAAGCGGAGTAATAAAAGGGTTTTCCGATTTGTTATATTTGGGAGCTATTAAAAAAATTCCTAAAATAATAGGAGTTCAGGCCGTAGGAAGTTCTTTCATTTATAATGCGTTTTATAAAAATAATTTCGATCTTAATTATAAAGCTTCAACTATTGCAGATTCAATTTCGGTAAACGCTGCACGAAACGGATATTCAGCAGTAAGAGATTTAAAATCCGTTGACGGCGAAATGGTTCTAGTTAGTGATGATGAAATTTTGTATTCACAATATTATCTTTCAAGAATGAGCGGCGTATTTTGTGAACCGTCATCGGCCGCATCTGTTGCAGGATTTCTTAAATTAAAAGAAAAAATTGATAAAAATAAAACTGTAGTTTTACTAATAACAGGACACGGGCTTAAGGATATCGATTCTGCGGTAAAATCAGTAAATTTTCCTAAAATATTCGAAGCAGATATCGATTATATATTAGATAATATTATTTTAAAATAAATTTGTCGGGGAAGAAAAATGATTGACCATAGTAAATTTGAAGGAATAATACTTGCTGCCGGTTTATCAACAAGAATGAACGACTGGAAGCCGAAAATTGAAATCGGAGATGTTCCTATTTTAATAAGAACAATTGTTCCGATGGTGAACATTTGTGCAAAAGTTAATGTTGTTGGAGGCCATAATTACAGTGCTTTGGTTAATCTTGTTGAAAGTACTACAATCCTTTCCGACGAACAAAAAAATAAAATTAGTTTAATTGAAAATTCAGAATATATTAACGGTATGCTTTCATCAGTAAAATGCGGGCTTAATAATATTTCATCCGAGAGAGAAGGAATATTTATAACACTTGGTGATATTCCGTTTGTCTTATTCAGTACATATCAAAAACTGCTTGAATGCTTTTCCGAAGATGATAAGGCCGAAGTATACAGTCCGGTTACATTATGTGAAGATGAGGAAATTGATAAGGAACCGAGAATTCTGGGAGGTCATCCGGTTTTAATTAAATCAACAATTAAAGAGCATATTCTTCAATGCGCCGATGACGAAATATTAAAAGATGTTTTACAGAATTTTAAACATAAATTTTGTACGGTGGCTGATAAAGGTATCGGCATGGATATAGATAATTTTAGTGATCTGCAGGCAGCAAAATCTTATATGGAAAATTTAAAAAACTTACACTAAGGAAATTAAATGATCGATTTAAAAATAAATGAAAAGTCTAAAGAAAATAATATTAATAGATGTATTGAGAAAAATATAATTTATCCAACATATGAACAAATGAAGGATCCTTCAAAGATTCCTTCAAGTATTGTTGAACATTTGACGAATGTCGGACTTTGGGACGTAAATCCGCTTAACCTTTTTAGAATAACCTGGAAAAATCAGCCGAAAGGTTTCGGCGGGGGATTCGGCGGAGTTAATTTTATTGAACTGCCGGAAGAATTGACAGGTGTAAAAGCAAAAATTATTGCTTTGGTAGGCAAATGGTTTCCAACCGGAGCGCATAAAGTCGGTGCAACGTACGGCTGCTTGGCTCCTGCACTGGTAACCGGTAATTTTGATTCCACATGGCAAAAAGCCGTATGGCCTTCCACCGGAAATTATTGCAGGGGAGGTTCGTTTAACTCGGCATTACTTGGCTGTCAATCAATTGCAATTTTGCCGGAAGAAATGAGTGCCGAAAGATTCGAATGGCTGCGGAATCTTGCCGGTGAAGTAATTGCCACACCGGGCTGCGAAAGCAATGTTAAAGAAATTTTTGATAAATGCTGGGATTTGAAAAATACAAGAAAAGATGTGAAAATTTTTAATCAGTTTGATGAATTCGGGAATTATTTATGGCACTTTGAAGTTACGGGAAATGCAATTGAAGAAGTGTTTAAGAAAAATTTAAAATCCAAAGGAAATGTTGCCGGGTATGTTTCTGCCACCGGGTCAGGCGGAACGATTGCGGCAGGGGACTATCTTAAATTAAAATTCCCGCACCTTAAAATAGCCGCTTCCGAAGCTCTTCAGTGTCCTACACTACTTTTAAACGGATACGGCGGTCACCGGATCGAAGGAATCGGCGATAAGCACGTTCCATGGATTCATAATGTAAAAAATACTGACGCAGTTGTTGCAATAGATGATAATGATTGTATAGAACTTATCCGTTTATTTAATGAAGATGAAGGAAAAAATTATTTAATAAAAATGGGTGTCCCGGAAGAAGTAACTTCAAAGCTCGATATCATCGGTATATCCGGAGTTGCAAATATTCTGTCTGCAATAAAATTTGCAAAATATTTTGAGTTGAAAGAAGATGATATCGTATTTACAATACTTACGGATTCAATGGATTTGTATGGTTCGCGCTTAAAAGAATTAAATGATAAATTCGGTAAATTTAATCATGATGATGCCGTTAGGATTTATAATAAAAATTTGATGGGAACAAATACTTCGGCAATGCTCGAATTAAATTATTATGATAAGAAGAGAATCCATAATTTAAAATATTTTACGTGGATAGAACAGCAGCAAAAAGAGTTAAATGAATTAAACGCCCAATGGTACGATTATGATGAGTACTGGGGAAATATAAGAAGTTTAACTCCTAAAATTGATGAACTGATAAATGAATTTAATAAAGAAGCCGGTTTATTATGATCGAAGTTTTTAAGGCTTTGGGGGAAAGAGTTAAAAGCAATCAAGCTTCCGTTCTTGTAACTATTGTAGACATGAAGGGAAGTACTCCGGGGAAAGCCGGGTTTAAAATGCTTGTTGGTTCCGAAGGAAGGATTGCCGGAACGGTCGGCGGCGGTGGAGTTGAATATTATGCAGTTGATAAGGCAAAAGAACTGCTTCAAAAAGGAGGCATGAATTTTACCGAAACTTTAGTAATGAAAGATTCTTTATCGGGAAATGAAAAAAATAATATTGAAGTAAAAAGAAATAACGATATAGAGATTAATGCATTATGCGGAGGCGAGGTTACCTTATTTTTTGAAATTTATCAATCGGCAAAGACGGTTTACCTTTTCGGGTGCGGGCATGTAGGACAGGCAACAGCAAAGCTTGCACAGCAGCTTGGGTATTATGTAATGGTTTTTGATAATCGCGAAAATGTACTTGAAGAATTATCCCATGAATTCTGCAATCAAAAAAAATTAGTTGATCTGCCTAATCTTAATTCAAAAGATAAAGATTACCTGCAGCTTAATGAACATGGGTACGCAATTATTCTAACTCATAATCATATTAATGATTTGCAGGTGTTGGAATTCATTTATAAAAATTATCCAGGTATGAAATATATCGGGATGATAGGCTCAAAAAGAAAAGTTAAAGAAGGAATAACATTTATAAAAAGTAAATTCGATATTAAATTGGATTTCAATAATCTTTATGCTCCGATAGGCGCTGAAATAGGGGGTGACTCACCCAATGAGATAGCACTAAGCATTATGACTGAAATACAGGCGTTGGAATACAATAAGAAAGTGAATCACCTAAGATTAAATTACGATGCGATAAAATAATTTATTTATAATGAAAATTTATATAGAATGGACGGGCCTGCTTTATATTCAAGAAATAAAAAATAAAAGCTTTATTGAACTTGAAGACAATACCGCAATATCCGCCCTTTATGATAAATTAAATCTTAAAAAAGATCATCAAAAATATATTACTTGTTTTGTTAATGGTTCCGAAAAGAAAAAATCAAACATGCTTAAAGATGGGGATAAAGTAAAATTATTTCTCCCGACGGGCGGCGGTTAATTTGAAAAAGGGAATCGACAATACAAATTTTTATGCCTCATTCACTTCTAAAAATGCTCCGATAATTTCGGAGGAAATCAAGAGAGTTACAATCGGTATTGCCGGCTGCGGAGGATTAGGTTCCAATGCTGCAATTGCTTTAGTAAGAGCCGGGATTCGGAATATAGTTATAGCCGATTTTGACAAAGTAGAAATATCAAACTTAAATAGACAACAATATGCATTAAAAGACGCCGGTAATTTTAAAGTTGATTCACTTGAGAAAATTCTTAAATCAATAAATCCTTTTATTAAAGTTGAAAAATATAAAATTAAATTAAACAAGGACAATATTTATGATGTATTTGAAAAGTGTGCAATTATAATAGAGGCATTCGATAGTATAGCTTCCAAGTCAATGATAATTAAAGTTTTTTCAGAATCTAGATTTAAAGAAAAATATTTAATTGGGGGATCGGGAGTTGCAGGATATTCATCTGCTAACGATATTAAAACAAAAAAAATCTCAAATAATATTTTCATTTGCGGGGATAATAAAACCAAACCTCTAAAATCAGCCGGCATTATGGCTCCAAGGGTTATGATTGCCGCCGGTCATCAAGCAAATAAAGCATTGCAGATTATTGCAGGATTAAAAATTTAATAGCTTATTACCATGCTTAGTAAAAATGGGAAATCAAACCGGGAAACACCATAAAATATGGTTTAATCTTTTTCGTGATAATACTTCTTGATTATGATTAACACATATGATGTGCTTTCCAAAAAATAATTACACAGAGAGCCACAAAGATTTCACAAAGTACCGCAGAGCTTATTCAAATACTTCGTGGTCCTTTGAGGTTCTAGGCATTCTTTGTGTTCCCCTTAAATAAGTTGTATTCAATGTTTTTTAACGACGGTAACAAAGAGAGTCGTGAAGTTTTCAAAAATAACTGCAGAGGAGGGAATTAAAATGCATATCGAAAAATTAAATGAATTGACAAGGAAAATTATTGGTTGTGCTATTGAAGTGCATAAAGAACTTGGGCCGGGCTTACTAGAATCTGCCTATGAAGAATGTTTAAGTTATGAATTAAAAATAAATGGGTTATTTAATGAAAGACAAATCCCGGTGCCTGTTGTTTATAAAGAAGTAAAACTAGATGTAGATTATAGGATGGATATTTTAGTCGAACGAGAAATAATTATAGAATTAAAATCAGTTGAGTGTTTGACACCGGTTCATGAAGCAGAAATCTTGACTCAAATGAAATTTGCAAAAAAACGTATTGGATTGTTGATGAATTTCAATACTTTAAAGTTGGCAGATCAATTAAGAAGATTTATTAAATAAAACAAAAAGTTACACAGAGTGCCACAAAGATTGCAAAAAAAAACACTGAGATAATTAAAATACTCTGTGGTTCTTTGAGGTTCTCGGTGTTATTTGTGTTCCAAAAGGCAAGTGGGCATAATTTTCTATTTCTCCACACAAATATTTCTTATCTCTTCAAATTTATGCTTTACTTTTAATTCTTCACTTTTTTAAAAAATTGTACCCTATTTATTTAATGAAACCTTCCGTAGCCCTTCTCAATCGTAACACCTGAATTTTCCTGGAAAATTATTTTTCCCCTTAAAATTGTCATTACAACTTTTCCTTGAAAAGTTACACCGTTAAATGGAGTCGTTTTACCTTTTGAATAAAGTAAATCTTTTGTAAATGTCCATTCCTTATTTGGATCAATCAAAGTGAAATCCGCATCTGAATTTATTTTTAGAGTACCTTTTTTCGGATATAATCCATAACGTTTTGCGGCATTTGTTGATGTTACCTCAACAAATCTTTTTAGAGTTAGTTTGTTTTTTTTATATCCTTCGGAAAATACTACGGGAATTAAAGTTTGTGTGCCCGGAATTCCTCCGTAATCTTTCCGGAATGAACCGGTGTTTTTCTCATTTAAAGGTGCCGGTGCATGATCGGATGCGACGAACGAACATTTACCTTCCGCTAAATACTTCCATAATTTATCTTGATCTTCTTTCGTTTTTACAATAGGCGCAGTTTTTAAAGAAGATCCTTTTTCTTTAAAATCATTGTATGTAAAATATAAGTATTGAGGACATGTTTCATAAGTAATATTATAATTATCGAGTTCTCTATTAATTATTTCTGCAGCTTTATACGAAGCGACATGTACAATATGCAAATTCCCGTTGACGGATTTTGCAATCTCCACAGCGCTTGCAGTTGCAAGTACTTCGCCTAATTCAGGTCTGGAATTAAAATAACTTAAATAATCATCCGGCTGATTTAATAGTTCATTTTCTAAACCGGTCAATAATTCATAATCTTCCGCATGCAGTAAGATTGGGATTCCTAATTCTTTCCCTTTCTGAAGTATCTTGTAAAATTGATATTTATTTACTCGCGGATATGTACTCATTCCCGAGATAAAATAAGTCTTGAAACCTTTTACCCCTTTTTCAGCTAATTCTTCCATCGATTTTTCATAATGATCGAATTCATTTACATTAATTCCGCCGAAAAGAGAAAAGTCCACGCATGACATATTTTTAATTGCGTCAAATTTAATTTCAAAATTTTCAGCATTCGTTACCGGAGGAATTGAAGTGCAGGGCATATCAATTACGGTTGTAATACCGCCTGCGGCAGCAGACATGCTCCCATGATAAAAATCTTCTCTGTGTGTATAACCGGGAGTGTCAAAATGAACATGCGGATCTATTCCACCGGGAATTACTAACATTCCTTCTAAATCAATAATAATGTTTGAAGGATTTTCATTAATTGTTTTAATGTTTTGTTTTGTAAGAGCAGAAAGCTTAAACTTTTTTGTCTCTTGTTTTGAACTGAAATCGGAAGATAGGTTTTCGCGGAATTCAATTATTGATTCGTTAAAGTAAATATCAACATTTCTTTCTTGATCCGTCAATTCATCATAAAGATGACAATTTTTTAAGATCATAAGAATTTTTATCCGTTTAAAATATCTAAAACATATTCCGGTTTGAAGGGAGCTTTGAATAATCTCTTGCCTGTTGCGTTATAAAATGCATTGGCAATTGCCGGCAGTGCTCCGTTTATATTTATCTCCGAAATTGATTTTGCTCCAAACGGTCCCGACTCTTCATAAGACTCAATTAATTTTACGGTTATCGGGGGTATGTCATAAGCCGTATACATACCATATTTGCCGAAAGTGTCATTCAGCATTTTCCCATAAGAAGTAAAATAATAATCTTCAAATAATGCATAAGCTAAGCCGTTAACTATAGCTCCTTCAGCCTGGCCTTCGGCAAGAGTAGTGTTGATCGGTGTTCCGCAATCAACCGCTGCAACATAATTTAAAATTTTTATAAAGCCTGTTAAAGTGTCGACTTCAATTTCCACAAAATGTGCTGCAAACGGGGGAGGGGATTTGGGCGAAACATGAGATGCCGTCGCCTGAATTTGGAACTGATTATTTTGGTAAAAAGCATATCTGCAAATATCTTCAAAAGAAATTTTTTCTTGATTGCTGCTTTCAACTGAAGATTTTATTTTTACCGTACTATCTTCTATCTCAACATTTTCTATTTTGGAATCTAAAATTTCCGCTCCGACTCTTAAGATTTGTTCCTTAATTTTTTCAGCGCACTTTTGAACCGCTTTACCCGATAAATATGTAGTCGATGATGCATAAGCACCAACATCGAAAGGAGTAATGTCAGTATCGGAAGAAGTTACTATGAATTTTTCTATCGGAGCGTCAAGAACCTCGCAGGCTATCTGTGCAAGAATCGTATCACTGCCGGTTCCTAAGTCGGTTGCTCCAACCTGCAAGTTGAATGAACCGTCATCATTCATTTTAATATAAGCGGACGCCATATCAATTTCCGGAATAGCAGAGCCCTGCATTAAAGCAGCCATCCCGATTCCTTTTTTATAGCGGTTATTTTTATTCATCTCGGAATTTGCGCCGTAAAGTTTTTTCTTAGCATACCAATCAGAATCTTTTGCTCCGGTGTCGATACATTGATTGAGTGAAGTTGAAGTAACCGTCATTGCAACGCCTTCTTTACCTTCTCCCAGCGCTTTAAAGATAGGTGAAGTTTCGCCGGCTTTTATAGACCATTTTTTATAATATTCCAAAATATCCTGTCCGGTATCTTCGCAGATGATATCAACTACCTGGCCGTAGCCGAAGTAAGCCTCTGTTGCACCGTAGCCTCTATAAGCGCCGCCGCAAGGCAGATTTGTATAAACACTTTTTCCCGTAAACCGGATATTTTCAATTTTATTTAACAACGGAAGAGTTTTGGAACCGGCATTTGATAAAACGGTTAACGCATGAGAACCATATCCGCCGGAATTTTCAAGGGCATCAAGATGGAATGCATTTATTTTCCCTTCGGCATTATAGCCGACTTTAAAATTTGTTCTGAACTGATGGCGCGTTCTTGTGGATTTAAATACTTCTTTTCTATTTAAAACTAATTTAGCAGGACGTTTGGTTCTCCACGTTATTAATGCAACAATAGGTTCGAGTAAAACCTCCTGCTTTCCGCCGAATCCGCCTCCGATTCTCGGTTTAATTACACGAATTTTAGAAATCGGAATTTCAGCTATTTGAGATACTATTCTTCTTACATGAAAAGGGACCTGAGTTGAAGAAATTATTATAAGTCTGCCGCGATGATCTATGAAAGAAACCGATGCGTGAGGTTCCAAAGCGCAATGGGAAGCATAAGGTGTATAAAATGTAAGATCAATTTTATTTTGAGAACTTTTAAAAGCTTCATCAAAATTACCGACATCCGCCTCAACTTTGGAAGGCATATTTTTAGAAGCATTAAAATAAACCGGAATTTTAGGAAATGCACCGTCGTCTTTATGAATGATAATTTTTGAATCTTCTGCTTTTTCAAAATCAAGCAAAGGTTTTAATCTTTTATACTTTACTTTAATTTTCTTCAACGCTGCATCAGCAATTTCTTTCGAGTCGGCGGCAACTGCACAAACATTATCCCCTACATACCTCATTGTATTACCGAATAAAACGGTATCATATGGAGACGGCTCGGGGAAACCTTGTCCTGCCGTAGTATATAGAATTTGTTTTACATTTTTATAAGATAAAACTTCAGCAACTCCCTGTATTTTACGAGCGGCCGAATCATCTAGATCTTCAATTACAGCATGAGCAAAACCGGTATGCATAATTGAGACATGAAGCATGTTCTCAAAATTAAAGTCGTCCGTATATTGTTCATTCCCGGTTACTAATGCCAATCCGTCAATTTTTTCAATAGGTTTATTTACATATTTGAACATACAAACTCCGGGTTAGTTTTTTTTATTTATTAATTCAGCGGATTTTTCCACAGCTTCAATTATTTTTACATAGCCGGTGCATCTGCATAAATTACCGTCCAAACCTTCCACTATATCTTCATATGCCGGATTCGGGTTTTCTTTTAACAAACTATAAGAAGCAATAACCATTCCCGGCGAACAAAATCCGCATTGATCTGCACCTGCCTGCGCAAATGTTTTTTGTATGATGTGAGGTGAAAATAACGTTCCGATTCCTTTTACGGTTTTTACTTCTTTATCTCTTACGCTCATTGCAAGCACCTGGCAAGAATTAACCGGTTTATCATCAAGCAGAACCAAACACGCTCCGCATTCTCCTTCGTTGCAGCCGCATTTTACCTCGTTATAACTGTTGTTGCGTAAAACATCCAATAATGTTTCGTTCGATTTAAGTTCAAGTTCTTTGATTTCCGAATTTATATTAAAATTTAGTCTCATTGTTTTCTCCCTGCAATTTCCGTAAGAAGATCTTTAAAATAAATTTTAGCAACCTTTTCTTTATACCCGGCGCTGTATTTGTAATCGGCAATAAATTTAGGTGTTATAAATTTCCCGGATTTCTCAATTGACTCTTCATTTAGTTTTAGTCCGGTCAAAATATTTTCCGCTCTTTTAAATCTTTTGTATCTTCCTTGTACACCGGTTATTACTAATCTTGCATCATCAATAATTTCATTTTTTATTTTAAATGAAACAGCAATATTAAATAAAGGGTATTCAAAGCGGATTAAAGTAAATCTTTTTACTCCACATTTTAAATCTTTATCGGACGGAACGATAATTTCCTTTATGATATGTTTTGTTTTAATTATACCCTTTGCCACATAATCTTCAACAGGAATGGTAATCTTTTTATTATCGGCAATATTTATTTTTGCATTAAGCGCGATTAAAGGAGCATATAAATTGCTCCACAAAGGAAAATCCTTAAGCGATCCGCCGATTGTTATACGGTTTCTAAGCGGAGTTGAGGCTGCATTGGAAAGTGCTTCTCCTAACATTTTCAAATTGCCTGTTTCTCTTGAGTATTTTACAATCTTACCAAAGGTTACTGCAGAACCGATATGGAAGGAATCGTTTTTTTCATGAATATAATCTAAATCAAGTCCTCCGATATCTACCAGCCCTTTTACGCTTTTAGTCTGGGTTTTTAAAATTCTTGTTCCGCCGGCGTGAAGAATTACACCTTGCCGTTTAATTAGTTTTAATGCTTCTTTAATATTTGAAGGGAAATACCACTGGATTTCATTCGGCAGCATAAAATTAGTCCCCGAAATTTAATTTTAGAATATTATTTTATTAATAACTTATTTGCTATTTCATTTCCTTTTTTAACAATGATCTCCTCATCTTCACCGACTAGCCTGCCTTTTTCCACAACAATTTTACCGTTTACAATAGTATATTCAGATTGATGATTAATCCCTGAAAAAACCAGTGAAGCTAAAGGATCGGAAAGACTTCCGGTATATTCCAGTTTATTAATATTGAATAATGCTAGATCTGCAAGCCAGCCTTCTTTAATTTTTCCGGCTTTAGTGTAATTTAAAATATTAGTACCGTTTTCTATTCCCATTTTAAATGCCTCAGCGGCAGATAAACCTGAAGAACCATATTTTACTCTCTGAAGAAGCATTGCATTCCTCAGTTCACCGAGCATGTCTGATGAATCATTCGAAGCAGAACCGTCAACTCCTATTCCAACATTTATTCCCATATCAATCATTTCTCTTACTCTTGCTATTCCCGAACCCAGTCTCATATTTGAGGAAGGGCAGTGAGCGATTGAAGTGTTTGTTTCTTTTAATATTTTTAATTCATCATCGTTAAAGAATATTCCGTGCGCAAAAAATACATCTTCACCTAAAAAATCTATTTCTTCCATTAATTTAAGCGGGTTTTTCCCGAACTTTTCATTGCAGAAATCTTCTTCATCTTTTGTTTCGGCTAAATGAGTATGAAGCCTTACTTTATAATTACGGGCAAGCTTTGCAGTTTCTTTCATGTTTTCCTGCGTAACAGAGAAAGGAGAGCATGGAGCCAGAACTATTTTTTTCATCGAATCTTCCGAAGGATCATGGTACTGCTCAATTACTCTTAAACTGTCTTCCAAAATTTTTGCTTCTGTTTGAACGACGGAATCCGGAGGCAGCCCGCCGTTCTTTTTACTTAAAGACATTGAGCCTCTTGTGGGCGAAAAGCGCATACCTAATTTTTCAGCAGCTTTAAATTGAATGCCCATTAAATCGCCGTTAAAACTTTCGGGATATAGATAATGGTGATCGGTAGAAAGGGTACAGCCGGTTTTTAACAATTCACCCATTGCTATTAAAGAAGAATAGTAAACAGCTTCCTCATCTATGTTTTTCCAGATTTCGTAAAGAAAAACCAGCCAGTCAAAAAGTTTGGCATTTTGTACTTGCTTTACATTTCTTGTTAATGTCTGATAAAAATGATGGTGTGTATTTACAAGTCCGGGAATAACTACCAAATTTGAACAGTCAATTGTCTGTATTTTAATTCCCTTATCCGGTTTAACACTTAATTCCTTCCCGATTTTTTTTATACGGTTGTCCTCTATTAAAATATCTATATTAGAAAAGGACTTGTCGTCATCGAATGAAGCGACGAAATAACAATTTTTTAGTAAGATCATAAAAACTCTAAATTATAAAAACACAGCCGTAAAAATAAAAATTATTTTTATAGATTACCACTTGAAAATGATAATCGCCTTGACTAATTTTTTAGGAACTTAAATGGGCATTATTTAAATTTAGATTTGTGGGGACAAACAATGAAAGATGATTCAAAGCCGCGTAAACTAACTCGTCGTAATTTTATTAAGGGTGTAGGTACAGGTGTTGTAGGAAGTTATGCCATCACTCCGGGTATGGAAAAAATATCTAAGAAAATTATAGATGAAACGCATGATGACCTTGAGGGAAAGCAGCTTCTTAATTTGAAAGTAAACGGTAAAACAATTAGAACCAAAGTCGAAGCCCGGACAACTCTTGCGGAATTATTAAGAGATAAACTTAATTTAACCGGTACTAAATTAGTCTGCAATCAAGGAGAGTGCGGCGCCTGCACGGTATTACTAGACGGTAAAGCAGTTTATTCATGTCATATGCTTGCACTTGATGCCGATGGAAAAGAAGTAACAACAATTGAAGGTTTGCTTAACGGAGAAAAGCTTAATCCCATTCAAGAAGCTTTTATTGAGCATGACGGACTTCAATGCGGCTTTTGTACACCCGGACAAATTATGGCGGCACAAGGATTATTAAATAAAATTCCGAGACCAAAGAAGGACCAGGTATTGGATGGAATGTCGGGCAATATTTGCAGGTGTTCGGCTTATCCCAATATTATTAAATCCTTAATAGCAGCTGCAGAAAAATTATAGGGT
>CAZHBJ010000088.1:0-14058 GCA_964530445.1 uncultured Ignavibacteriaceae bacterium | reverse complement strand
GATGCTCTATCCAATTGAGCTACAGGTGCAAAATCAATACAAATTTATCATTGCAAAGATAATAAAAATTTAATTTCAAAAAACTCCAACCGCAATCATTTTATTCATACCCCCAGAATAAATTTCTATTCCTATATTCATTAAGGGAAACGGTATAGTATAAAACATGAAATTTTTACTTTACATAATTAGTAATTTCTACTGAATTTGTTTTTAGGAATATAAATAATCTAAAGACTTGATTAAAAATGTACGAATATTTTGGTATGTAGATTGCTGACAAAAATATGATAAAGGCTGCTAAAGCTACTATTTATTGAACTCTTTGCAGAAATGATAAAATTTAATGAAGAAATTTATTCTCGTCTTAAATTACTGTCTTCTATTTTTAATAGTATTACTCATTTTTACCTTATTCTCCTTAAACAATATACATTATAATAAGGGCTATAGATTGGCCAAAGACGGATTAATATATGCCGGCAACAGTCAAAAACTCTATACAGGGATAGTAATAGATACCAACTCTGTAATAGTTACTTTTGATGTGGTTAAAGGAGTTAAAAACGGAAAATTCGAGACGTTTTATCTGGATGGTAAACTTGAAGGTTCCGGTCATGTTGTCAATAATAAAAGTGAGGGGGAGTGGGACTACTTCTATAATAACGGCCAGCTAGCTTGCAAAGGGCATTTCATAAATGATCTTCCTGATGGAAGATGGGAAACATATTACGAAAATGGCAAGCTTAGGTCTTCCGGTATTTTATACAACGGAAAAATGACAGGCTTATGGGGATTTTACGATGTAAAAGGTAACCTTATTAATTATGCATTTTATAAAAACGGTTTTTTCTTTGATAAAGCATTTAACGGAGTTTGATAATTTGAGCCAAAGAATGATTTTAATTTAGTCCATCTCAAACATTAATTGATATTCCTCATCATCCATCTTATCTATTTTATTTTTATATAATATTTATTTTACATTTTATTGCATTTAGCAATTAAAGAAATTATTTTTTACAAATTTCTTTATTACTGTTTTGCAATTTTTTAATTAAGTATAGCAGAACACATTCCTAAATATATTTATAGAATTATCGATAGATATTAAGTAATTTAGGACATTTTGTTATTAAGGTTAATATATTTGTAATGACATTTAAAACTAAAAACGAGGCGTATGATGTTTAAAGGAGTAGGCACTGCACTTTTAACACCTTTTGATAAAGATTTTAACGTTGATTATAACTCCTTAAAAAAGATTTGCCGCCATCAAATTGAAGGCGGAGTGGACGCAATTATCGTAATGGGGACGACAGGCGAGTCTCCCGTTATCAATGCAAAGGAAAGAGAAAAAATTATTTCTACAGTGATCGAAAATGTAGAAAGAAAAGCTGAAATAATTATCGGTACCGGGACGAATAATACAAAAGATGTTATTGATCTTAATAAAATGGCGGAAAGATTAAATGCAGACGGCTTGCTGATTGTTAATCCATATTACAATAAAGGGACTCAAGAAAGTCTTATTACACATTACAAATACATATCGGAAAGAACCGATCTTCCCATAATGCTTTATAACGTACCTTCAAGGACCGGGATGAATGTTCTCCCGGAAACTGCTCTTAAAATTCATGATGAATGTAAAAATGTTGTTGCTATAAAAGAAGCAAGCGGAAATATTTCTCAAATTTCACGTCTTATTTCCCAAAAACCCGAAAGTTTTTCGGTTTATTCGGGAAACGATGATCAAGCATTTCCAATAATAGCTTTGGGCGGTTCCGGAATTATCTCGGTATTTTCAAATGCATATCCGAAACATCTTAAAAAATTAACGGATGCTTTATTAAAAAGCGATTTAGCTTCTGCCAGGAATTATCAAAATCAATATTTAGGTATGATGAATGCTTTATTTGCAGAAACAAATCCGATGCCTCTGAAATATGTTATGAGTAAATTGGGATTTTGCGAAAATATATTAAGACTTCCTCTTATTCCGGTTTCAAAGAAAACGGAAAAGCTTTTGGATGATATTATGGGGATTTTAAAATAATTTTTAGTATAACAAAATGAATAAAATAATTAAATACGGTGTAATAGGATCATCAGGCAGACTTGGAAACGAAGTTGTAAAAGTATTTGAAGAAAAAGGTCATAAGCTGGTATTTCAATATGACGTCGATGGTGAAAAGAAAGATGATATTCCCGAACTTCTTATTGATTGTTCATTGCCGGAAGTTTTTCCAAAAACAATTGCTTATGCAAGTGAATTTCATTCCGGCTTGATAATAGCAACAACTGGTTTAAATAATAATCAATTTAATGAAATAAAAAACATATCCGGGAAGGTGCCGGTAGTTCAAAGCTATAATTATTCACTCGGTATACAGGTAATGCTTAAGCTAACCGAAATTGCAAATGATAAATTGAATGACTGGGATGTTGAAATTACAGAAACACACCACCGTTTTAAAAAAGATAAACCTTCCGGTACTGCTAAAATGATAAAAGATAAATTAAATAAAACGGATGTTAATATTTCATCACTAAGACTGGGCAATATTGCAGGTGATCATACGATACGTTTCGGGGGACTGGGTGAAGTCCTTTCAATCACTCACAGTGCAACGTCTAGAAGAACCTTTGCAGAAGGAATTTTAAAATCAGCTGAATTCATTTTAAATAAAATAAACGGATTATATACCTTTACAGATGTCGTCTTTCAATCTTAAAAATATTTTTCAATTATTACTTATTTTATGTAGGTGATACATGGACTCATACGAGATTATAAATTATATATCAAATTCGGTAAAAAAAACACCGGTTAGAGTTTTTCTTCAGGGGGACCTGGGCAAGATTGATTTTAATAACCTGGATTTTTTCGGTACAAATGATTTCGGAATTTTATTCTGCGAACATATCGAGTTTTTAAAATTACTCGATAAGTTTAAAGACGATATTAAAAAATATAAACTGGAAAACGACAGGAGAAACTCTGCAATTCCTTTAGCCGATTTAACAAAATATAAAGCAAGGATAGAACCCGGAGCAATTATTAGAGATTTGGTTGAGATAGGTGATAATTGCGTTATAATGATGGGTTCGGTTTTAAACATTGGTGCTATAATAGGTGAAAGAACTATGATAGATATGAATGTTGTCGTCGGCGGAAGAGCTATTGTAGGGAAGAATTGTCATATCGGCGCCGGAACAGTTCTGGCAGGTGTAATAGAACCGCCGAGTGCTGCTCCTGTTATTATAGAAGACGATGTATTGATAGGCGCCAATGCAGTTGTGCTGGAAGGAGTTAAAGTCGGCAAAGGTGCTGTAATCGCAGCCGGTTCTGTGGTTGTAAAAGATGTGGAACCATATACGGTAATGGTTGGTGTCCCGGCAAAACCTATTAAAAAGGTTGATGAAAAAACAAAAAGTAAAACTCAATTGATGAATGAATTAAGGAAATTATAATTTAAATATTTATTTAAATAAAGATGAAAATAATAGTTCAAAAATACGGCGGCTCTTCTGTAGCTGAAATTGAAAAAATCAAAAGAATAGCAAAAAAAATAGAAGTAAAAATTAAAGAAGGTATAAAGCTTTTGGTTGTGGTTTCGGCGATGGGAAAAACTACTGATAACCTTATAAAACTGGCAAAAGAAATTACCGATGACCCGGTTCCGCGTGAAATGGACATGCTTTTAACAACCGGCGAACAGGTTTCGGCTTCTCTTCTATCAATTGCTCTAAATAATTTGGGATGTAAGAGTAAATCTCTCAATGCATTCCAGGCAGGAATAATGACAACCGGTGATTTTACCCAGGCAAGAATAAAGAATTTAAAAACCAAAAAAATTAAAAACTTATTAAAAGAAAACGATGCTATAATTGTTACCGGCTTTCAGGGAATTACCGAAGAAGGTGAGATTACAACTCTTGGAAGGGGCGGATCGGATACGTCGGCAGTAGCTATGGCAGCTGCGTTAAAAGCCAAATGCGAAATCTACAGTGATGTAGCAGGAATTTATACTACCGATCCGAGGATTCATCCGGGAGCAAAAAAATTAAAATATATTACTTATGATGAAATGCTGGAAATGTCCAGCCTTGGAGCCAAAGTACTTCACAGCCGTTCTGTGGAAATAGCAAAAAAATATGGAATAACTATTTACTGCGGTTCAACATTTTCCGATGAGGAGGGAAGTTACGTTATGAAAAAGAATATCGAACAGCCTGTGGTTTCGGGCTTAAGTGTAATGGATAAACAAACGCAGGTTACTCTTTCCAATTTGCCGCTGGATTATAACCTGGTGCAAAAAATATTTGAAAAAGTTGCCAAAGAAGGATTGAATGTCGATATGATTTCTGTAATCAGCAATACGGGTTTAAATATCTCGTTTACTATTATTGCAGAAAAAAAATCTTTTATGGAAAAAGCTCTTTCGCAGCTATTAAAAGACATGAAAGGTTATAATGTTGAATATCATTCGGGCTTTTCCAAAATATCAATAGTCGGAATAGGCATGAAATCCAGCAGCGGTGTAGCTTCAAAGTATTTTAAAGCGCTGGAAAAAATACCTGTAAAGCTTGTTACAACTTCCGAAATTAAAATTTCATGTCTTGTTGAGGAAAAGTTTAAAGAAAAAGCTGTTAAATCGTTAGTAAACGCTTTTGAACTGTAAGTTTATTTAAATAATCTAAATATGAAAATAAACCCGGTAGAACTAAGACATAAGCTTCATCAAAATCCCGAACTATCATTCAATGAAATTGAAACTACCAAATTATTAATAGATTCAATTAAAGCGCTAGATAATTCGGGAAAAATCTTAATTCACACACCTTATAAAACCGGGCTGCTTGTCGAATACAAATGTAATGACGAAAAATATTCGTTGTTTAGAGCAGACATTGATGCGCTGCCGATTAAAGAAAAAACCGGCGCAGCATTCAAATCGAGAAATAATTTTATGCATGCATGCGGGCATGATGTTCATACTTCCATTCTTTTTGATTTTTTAGGAACGGTCCTTAACGAAAATATTAAAAAGAATATTTTATTTTTATTCCAGCCGGCTGAGGAGAGCGGGGGAGGGGCAATGGAATTTTTTAAAACCGGGATATTTAATAATTACCAAATAGAAAATGCATTCGCACTTCATGTTACTGATGATTATCCCAAAGGAACTATCGCGAGTACAAAAGGTGTATTGTTCGCGTCTTCTCTAGAAGTAAATATTGATTTTGAAGGGGTAAGTTCTCATGTTGCATTTCCAACCGAAGGTAAAAATGCTTTTAATGCTTTAAGATTATTTGTAGATTCATTCGATCAAATGCCCCGTAATATTTCGGATCCTTTTGTCTTTGGAATCGGCAAAATATCAGCCGGTGAAGTTAGAAACATTATTCCCGGATCAGCACGAATTGAAGGAACTATGCGCGGGCTCAGCAAAAAGAAAGTACTGGATTTTTATAAAAATGTGGAAGAAAAATCACTTGGCATTCAACAAGCTACCGGAGTAAAAATTAAATTCGAGCAAGGCCCGAATTATCCTGAAGTAATTGTTAATTCGGAATTGTATGATAAATTGGTTCCGGTACTATCGTCCAAATTCAATTTTATAGACTGCGGATACAAGATGACCGGTGAAGATTTCGGATTTATCTCGCATCAATATCCGTCATTTATGTTTTGGCTTGGAACTTCTACAGGAGAAAGTCACGGACTGCATAATCCTAATTTTTTACCTGATGATGATGTAATTGAGATAGGGAAATCTGTATTTTTTGAGATTTTAAAAAAATAATTTAAAACCATTCAACTTTCACCCTAAAAATTTTTTTCATTGTTAATTCAAATAAGTAGGAATATAATTTATCGTTCTATAATACCTTTCAATTTTATTTTTAATTTAACCGGTAATTTCTGCTTTCCATTCGATTTCAATAAGTAATGTTTACATTTCCAAAACAATAATTATTTTATTGTATCAGCCGATAAATAATTTATTGGCAAAGGTAATATTATATCTTTTTTAGTTTATCTTAATCAAAAAATTATAAAACCTTTAAAAGGAATATTTTATTAATTTCTTTTCAATTCGATAAAATTTATAACATATTCTTCATCATCCGGTTTATAAAATTGTATTTAAATAATCCACCAATCTCAGATGTAGACCGATAATATGTTTTAACTTTTTTATTTATAAAGATTTAGCATGAAAAATTAAGGCATGTTATTTGATATATTATGTACAATGTTCTTTGTTTACAATTTAAGCAATACCTAAAGACGGGAGCTCTGGAGAAATCTTTGGAGGGCACTCCCGTCTTTGTTTTTTATTTAAGAAGTGAATCCGGATCAAGATGTGCTGCTTCTATATCTTTAAAATATTTAACAGTACCTACCTTTAATTCGTAATTGGATGCATCATCACAAACAATAATTCCTTTAGGATGAAGCTGCAGTGCACTTACCGTCCACATATGATTTACGCCTTCTTCAACAACTTTTGCAAGTGCTCTTGCTTTACTGTGCCCGCTTATTATAATTAATACCTCTTCCGAATCAAGAACTGTTTTAACACCGACAGTTAATGCTGTTTTCGGAACTTTATTAATATCATTATCAAAAAATCTCGAATTGGCAATAATAGTATCCATCGTTAAAGTTTTAACTCTTGTTAAAGAACCGAGAGATGAAGCCGGTTCGTTAAAAGCTATATGCCCGTCGGGTCCTATTCCACCGACAAAAAGCCTGATTCCTCCGGCATCTTTAATTCTTTTTTCATAACTGATACATTCTTTTTCAAGATCTTTTGCATTACCGTTTAATATATTTACAAATTTTTTGTCAATGTCTATATGATTAAAAAAATTATTGTACATAAAGGAGTGATAACTTTCCGGATGATCCTCCCGCAAGCCGACATACTCATCCATGTTAAAAGTTGTAACATATTTAAATGAGACTACTCCTTGTTTATTTAATTTTGCTAATTCCTTGTACATACCTATAGGGGAAGATCCGGTCGGCAATCCAAGTACAAACCTTTTAGATGCGGTTGGTTTGAATTCGAGTATTCTGCCGGCAACATAATTTGCCGCCCATTTGGATACCATATCATAATCGGGCTGAATAATAAGTCGCATAATTTTTCCTTCCTTATTTAATATTAAATATTATTTTAGTAGTGTTACAATCTGTTTACCTGAGGCTTGGTTCTACTTCGCTCAACATGACAAATATATTTAAAATGTCATCTCGAGCGGACTTGCCGCAGGCTTAAGGAATGATTTATTCGTTAACAATTTCAATAAATTAGTACACTACCATTATTTTTAGTGTCATTTTACTTTAAGAATGTCATAACAAATTATAAAAAATCAGTTTGGCATTCCACGTTTTCTTCTTTCTTCTTTAGTCAGATCAAATATTTTTCTGAATATTCTTTCATCAATTTCAGTCATTTCAATTTTTCTTCTTTTCATAACACGTTTGGCAACTTCAATGCTTCTTTCCAAATCGTAGCTGGTTAAAGCTTCCGAGCCTCCCCAGGAAAAAGAGGGAATATATTTACTGGGAAAACTTCCCCCGAAAATATTACTGGAAACGCCGACTACGGTACCGGTATTAAACATAGTATTAATTGCGCTTTTGGAATGGTCGCCCATAGTTAATCCTACAAACATGGAATTACTGTCAATCTGTTCTCCGTTAATTACCACTTTTACACTTCCGTAATTATTTTTCAAATCACTGTTGTTTGTATCGGCACCAAGATTAACCCACATTCCTAAATATGAATGACCGAGAAATCCGTCATGCTGTTTATTGGAATACGAGTGAATTATCGATGCTTCGACTTCACCGCCTACTTTGCATACCGGACCAATGCTGGTTTCTTCATAAATTTTAGCACCAATCTTTATTTGTGAATTATCTCCGACATAAGCCGGTCCTTCTATTGTTGCATTCGGATAAACGGTAACATTCTTGCCTATATAAATAGGACCTTCCTCCGCATCAAGTACTGTCCCGGGCTTAATTTTTGCTCCTTCATCAATAAAAATATTTTCTTTATTGATTAAATATGCCCCTTCATAAACTTGTCCCTTAATTTTATTTCCTTTTACGGAGCCGGTTAATAAATTAAAATCTTCAATAATTTGTGCACCGTTGTTTCCGATTAAATCCCACGGATAACTAACAACTTCTACATCTATTTCTTCCTTTTCTAAATCGTTAAAATCCGATAATGTATAAAGATCGGATAATTGATGTTTCAGCGAGTCCAATTTACCGCCGCTTACTTTTGCGGCAACAATTGTATCACCTTTAACATATAATTTATCTCCTCCTTCAAGCGATAATTTATCCCGGAAATTTTTACCGGCAAGAACATTACCGTTAATAAATAAGCAGCTGCTGCCTTTTATTTCGTTTACATAAACATTGGGGTTTTGTTGTTTGAGCATATCGCTTAAATATCCTCTGCAATGGAGGGAAGCAGGAATATCGGGGAATTGTTTTAACACTTTTTCTCTTAGACTAAGAATTCCGCATCTAAGGTCGTATTGAGGTCTAAAATATACTAACGGAAGAAGGCGGGTGTAATAAATGCCTTCGAAAATACAGATACTATCAACCATAAGCTATACTCCCTGTATTGGTTGCGAATTAGTGAATTAAATAATGATAATTTTTATATTTTAATTATGATCAATATTTTATTTCACTTTTAGTATCAAGAAAAAATCAGAATATCCAAACAAATTATCCGGAACTATCTATAAATAGATTAATCGAATTAGCTGCCATTTGGATAAATAGTTGTCCGAAAGACTCTTTTAGGGAAACGTTTACAAATGTTAGCTTCTTTTCATTTATCCGGGAATTAATATGAACAAAAGTTTTATATTTAACTGATTTAAAAGCTTTTCAATTTAAACAGTTAACTTGAGATAATCATTACAGATAAATTACTATTCCATAAATATATATGATATAAATATATTATTAAATTTAATAACTAACCTGGTTAATTTTTATTCTTTCTCAATATATTCGCAGTCTTTAGGAATTTCAGGCTTTACTATTAAAACATCTTCTCTTAAAAGAGCTACTTTACCGGGTTCCATTCCTTTCTTTTTTACTACATATTTTTTTTGAGTATAAGATACGGGAACCAAACCGGCTGTTTTCGCCTTACTGTGATATGCCGCCAATGAAGCTGTCTTTTTCAAAATAGGTTTAGGTATTGTTTCCTTGTTATTTTCCACTCTTAGAACTACATGGGAACCGGGTACACTACGGGCATGGAACCAGTAATCATTTTGTTTTGCAAATTTTGTAGTAAGCAGATCATTGTTCTTACTGTCTTTCCCTACAAAAACATGATATTTTGATTCAATAAGATATTGTTTAAAATTGAATTGAGGCCCATGTTCTTTTTGGTTCTCGTTTCTTTCTTTTATTTTTAATTCTTTCATAATCGAATTGTAATCCTCAACTTCTTTGGCATTATTAAATCTTTCTTCAAATTCTTTAAGCTTTAAAAACTTATTGGAAAATATTTGATATAATTGTTTTGATTTTTCGGCATTTACTTTCTGGGATCTGGCTTTATCAAAATAGTAATCTACATTTTTTTTGGGAGAAATAGTTTCATCTAATTTTATCGATATTGGTAAATTATCATTGTAGATATCAATAACCTCAATATTTTTCATTCCATGCCGGATTAATGATAAGTTGATCAGCAGCAAATTCCCTAACTTATTAAATTCTTTTTCCTTACTGCCTTTATCAATAGAAGCTTTTAAGTTATTTAATTTTGAAGTAATCCTGGATAATTCCTTTTCCAGATGTTTTCCAATTCTCTTTTTTTTATACGATAACTGTTCGAAATAATACTTTTTGGAAATGTAATAATTTACGGCACCGGGCATATCCTTAAATAATACAATCGAAGTATATGGAAATATATGAAATGTTTTTACGCCGAGATGTAAAAGATAATTCGTTTCGTCTATAAATACCGCAAGCTCTCCCTTATTAATTTCATTAATAATTTCAGGAATTGCGGATATTATCTCTTTAGTTTCTTCATTACCGCATCGATATTTTGCTTCGGAGATTATTTCCTTGCCGATATACGGATATTTTTCCTTAATTGTATTTAAGGTGACTTCTAAATCCGCCGACAGTGCATTGGTATTAAAATGTGTAATAAAATTAACCGCCTTAAGTTCGTCGGTAAGAGCTTCACTATTAATTACATCAGGCGGGTTTTTAAAATACTTAAGACTTTCTCCTACTTCAATTAAACACACATTTGTAAATTTACCCCGGATGAGAAAATATAAACAGCCTTTATCGGTACTAATTTTTAGTATCCTATCCGAATCCGCAATACTTAGTGATTGGAACTTTGCACCGGTGATTACTTCAAAAAAATCGATTGTATTTTTTTTAGCCCTATGGTAATTTTCTTTTAAAGTTATATAAGGGGAACCGGGATTAACGGAAATTTCGAGAAAATAATTGTAATTATTCTTTTTGAACTCTATTATAAGAATATCTTTTTCTTGAGAGAATATTGAGTTAAGGTAACTATCATTCAGCTCTTCATTTATTTCAATTATAAACCTATTTAGAAAGAAATAATTCTTTATCATTATCAAATCAAAATTTAAATACTTACACAGCTAAATTAATTATAATTAAGTTAAATTTTTGTGTATTTAAATAAAAATATACTTAACTTTATTCACGTATAATTAGATACGATGTTTAAGGGCAGGGAAATTATAGCTGCACTATGACACCTATGGGGCAAATCTAGATTGATAGATATTATAACATTTTTTAAGATCTTATACCAAATTACGGGAGATTACTATGGTAAAGCATTATTTGATATTTAGCTTATTGTTAATATCACTATTCTTTATTTCATGTAGTAAAAAAAATAATCCTGTTGGTTTGAATGGTAGTATCAGCAAATGGAAAGAAATTGCAAAAATTGATGAGGTTAGCAGACCTAAATTGCATTTTTTTAATAAAGAAGTGGGAATAATGGAAGGCCAGGTTTATTATAAGTCTATGAATGTCTTAGGTCCACCATCTTTAGGTTATGGAAAAGATACGGTTATTCTTACTCAAAATAAGTTAGTTAGCACTACTCCGGATACTGAAAAATACCCGCTTTGGAAAACTTATGACGGCGGAAAGACTTGGATACCAATAAAAGGTTTCTTCCAAACATCAATTAAAGACTTATATTTTGTTGATAATTCAACAGGATTTTTGGTTACAGAGGAAGAGGGTGTTTTTAAGACAATTGACGGAGGAAGTACTTGGGATAGGTGTTACGGGGCAGAGCTTTTGTTTTATACAGTTTCCGGAAACAGCGGTGGCATAGCTAACAGTATTCCTGAAGAAGTCAGTTTTAGTGATAATGATAATGGTATCATTTCTATGACTTATGGCCCCAATGGTCGCCTTTATTTAGTTACCAATAACGGAGGTGTAACTTGGAATTTTAATTATTTATCATTTAAAGTAAAAAATATTATTTTCCCTGAAAAAGATAATAAAACCGGATATGGATCGACATACAATTCAATAGTTAAAACAAAAGATGGGGGATTAACATGGGAAGTTATTGCTAAAGACTTAATTATTCCACAATTCTCATTTTATGATATAAATAATGGTGTATATTGTAATGAAGGGAAAATATATATAACTTCAGACGGAGGAGCTACATTCAAAGAAGTAAATAATTCTCAGGCATTAAATAATTTAACAAGAATTGATTATTTACATTTTATAGATAAAATATATTATACAAAAACTTCTTGCTATATATTAGCTTTGGGTAGTATTATAAAATCAACCGATGGCTGTAAGACATTTCAAGAATTAAACGCCTCAGACGCTTCAGGTCTTGATTTTTTTGATTTTTCTATACCGAACGATAGCACTATATATGCAATAAGTTTAGATCATGTTTTGTATTTATATAATAACAAAGAATAATACCGGATAACTACTTCAATGGCAGAACAAACCTACCGCAAAAAGGATATAAGTAATTTACGGTTTGGTTTTTGTCTTTTTCTTTTGGTAATCGCCTTTGGCAAATTATTTTAACTATTTATAATAATAAAAAAAATTATTATTTTTTTGCACTTTAGACTCATCCGCCTCCGGCAGAAATTGTTCATTTTAAATTTGCACTGCAGTTATACATTTAAATAAATATATCCTTAATTTTATTCACGTATAATTAGATACGATAATTAAGCACGGGGATTTTATAACAACACGAAGACATCTCAGTATAAATATTAGTTATATGCTTTAAATATTATAGAAAAATAAACTATGCAAAAGAGAAAAATTTCAATTTTATTTATAGAGGAGAAAAATGCCAAGAGTAAGTCATATGGTTCTTCCGGTTGCCGACTTGCAGAAGTCGCGCGATTGGTATGTCGGCAAGCTGGGATTTAAAGTAGAAAGGGAACTGGAAGGTGTATTGGGAATTAAGGACGATACGGATCTTATCATCTTTCTCTGGCAAGGTGAAGACAGCCTGGCCGGACGAAAGATTACACTCACGATTGAAGTCGATAACGTAGAAAGCAAGTATCAAGAACTCAAGCGTGCAGGTGTGGAATTTGTCAGCCCGCCCAAGGTTCAATTTTGGGGATATGGAGCTGAGGTCCTTGATCCGGACGGCTACATGAACCACTTATGGGACAGCGAAACAATGAGTAAGAATATGCAAGAATAAATTTTAGACTAGATACACTCTTTAATGTTTTTCTTCTAAAAAATGCATGTAGTTTAAGCCTTCATGTCAAATGCCAATTTATAGTAAATTTTATGCATTTAAATAAAAATATCATTAATTTTATTTACATATAATTAGTGACGATATTTAACCATGGGGATTCTATAATTATACCATAGCACCTATGGGGAAGTCCAAGATTGATAAATTGTAAGTAAAAAGGAAAAATATAGAATAGTTATATTTTTTGTGATATGAAACTGTTATTTAATCTGAAAGATATGGGCAAAGTTTATATATTTACTAATAAAATTTATATATTAAAAAACCTTGAAAATAGAACAAAACATATCGCGCCTCAAATATCTACTCAAACTTTACAATATTTCCATTGAAGAGTTATTAGAAAACATAAATAAGGGGCTTAAGAGACCTATTACAAAAGAAGAAATTTTTTCAAAAGAAATAAAACTTAACTTTTTAAAAAGAATTGATAGGTTTTTTAACAAAGGATTACATTATTATCTTGATCCAAAAGCTCCCGAGACATCGAAAGAAGCTAGTATATTTTTTAGGAAACAGAGTTTCAATTCAGAGCTCAATATTGGTGCAAAGAAAATTGTTAATTATTTCGAAGAGTTTAAGATTTCTCTATCCGCAATATCTAAGTTAGCCGACTTAGAATACCATAGGACATTTCCTTTCTACAATCTTTCAGACGATCCTAAAATAGTAGCCGATAAGCTTCGAGAAAGACTATATCCTTTATTTACAAATGATTTAAAAGAATTCTTAAAGTCACTAATTTTTAAATTTGCGGAAAACAATATTTTAGTCTTCGAATTTGTTGAAACTTGGAATAAAAAAGAAAAAGTCAATATTGACGGTTTCTTTTTAAATCCGAATGTCATTGTACTAAAGAGACAGCAAAGATTTTTTAGACGTGAGATTTTTACTCTAATACATGAGCTTGGCCATTTTTTGTTAAATGAAGAAGAAATTGAAAGCTTAGATTATGGTTATCTAGCTAGACAAAATTTGACTTCAATTGAAAAATGGTGTAATGATTTCTCTTTTTATTTTTTAGCCGGAAAATATTGTTCAGAATTAGATAAGATTCAAAAAGCAGAACCAAAAAACGATTACCATCATGACATCATTGAGGAATTATCAAAAAAAACCAATCTAAGCAAAATTGCTCTTTTTACCAGACTCCTTTTACAAAACAAAATTGCACAATCTGATT
>CAZHBJ010000087.1:0-14206 GCA_964530445.1 uncultured Ignavibacteriaceae bacterium | reverse complement strand
CTCAATTAATTTATGAGCATTCCTGCTTAGTTTAACTCCTTCTTCATTTGGTAATTTACCTGTTCTTACCAGATGAGCATTCAATCTACCTTCTGCACACAACAATCTTATTATAAGCTGCATTGTGGACATTTCAAGACTGAAAATTCCGACAGGTACTTTATGTTCAATAGCTGCGTTTCGAGCTAGTGTAAGGGCAAAAGCAGTTTTTCCCATGGATGGTCTGGCAGCAACAATAATCAAATCCGATTTTTGAAATCCGCCGAGCAATTCATCAAGCTCATAAAATCCTGTCGGGACGGAAAACTTTTGTTTTGTATTCGAGTGAATCGCTTCAATGTACTCCAACGCATCTCTTACTGCTCTATCCATGCCCTGGAAAGATTTTTTAAGATGTGTTTCCGTAATCTCAAATATCTTTCTTTCCGCTTCATCCAAAATATCAAATGCATCTTCGGTACCTTCATAAGCTGCTCTTGCAATTTCATGTGAGCTAGTTATTAAGCCTCGTAGGATTTGTTTCTCCAAAATTATTTTTGCATGATACTCGATATTAGCTGCCGAAGAAATATTTTGAGATAATTTACTTATATAAACTGCTCCGCCGACTTCTTCAAGCTGTTCTCTTTTTTTCAATTCTTCATAAAGTGTAACCGTATCGATAGGCTCGCTTGCGTCAAATAGAGAAGCCATTGCTTCAAAAATTAAACGATGTTCTTTAAGATAAAAACTATCGGAAGTTAATAGTTCAATTGCTTTAGGAACCGCTTCTTTTTCAATCATCATTGCTCCTAAAACAGACGCTTCTATTTCCGGAGCAGCCGGCGGCTTTACATCGGCAGGTATTATCTTTTCCAAAGTAATATTTTGTTTTCTAGTTTTTGCCATTACCAGTCACCAATTCGTCATATAATTTTCTAAATATTTTTACATCCTCCCAGCAGCCGCGCTTCCAGTTAGGATTCCTTAACAAAGCCGCAGGATGATATGTAACTATAACCTTTTTATTTTCAAATTCATAAATCTTCCCGCGCATTTTTGTAAGTGATTCTTTCTTTTTCAATATGCCTTGCGCAGCAGTTAAGCCCAGCAATAAAATTACTTTCGGCTGTATCAACTCAATTTGTTTTTTTAAATATGGTAAACATGTATCCATTTCTTGCGGATACGGAGTGCGGTTGCCCGGGGGACGGCATTTAACCACATTAGCAATGTAAACTTCATCTCTTGAAAAATTAATTGCTTTTAAAATATCCGTTAATAATTTACCGGCACGTCCCACAAAAGGAAGTCCCTGTGCATCTTCATCAGCGCCTGGTCCTTCACCGATTACTATCGCATCAGCATTTGGATTACCCGAGCCAAATACAAATTTGTTCCTGGTTGCACCAAGCTGACAATTTTGGCAATTACAAATCAAATCATTCAGTTCATTCAAATTCTTTGATAATTCCCACTTTTCTTTCGGCTCTTCAAAAAGTTGTGATCCCGCTTTTTTTTGAGATTCGATTTTATACGTCACTTCGGGCTTTTCTTCTTTATCTTTTAATTTCCGTATAGAATTATCACGATTAGTTCCGGATTTAGGTTTAAATTCTTTACTTTGTTCAGTCTTAATTTTTAATGATGTCTTGCGGTTCAATTTATTCTGCTCAAATAAATTATCGCCGAAAATCTCTTTTTGATCTTTCAGAGCTTCAATTAATTGTTGTTTTAATAATTCATTCATTTGATTATGTTTTTTCGGGAATTGATTATGTACAGACAAAAATATGTATTTAATAAAAGATAATCTATAATATTATAAAATAAATTTTTACAAAGCTAAATTTTTACAAATATTAGTTATAAGTTGAGGAGGAATTTATTTGATTTTTAAGATCTCAGAAAGAATTTTGTTAGCAGACTGAAATTTAGTTTGCAGAGAGAATTTATTTTGTTTGCCAGATTTATGAATTATTGAAATTTTATTTGTATCTACTTCAAATCCGCTGTTTTTATCTTTCAGCGAATTCAGGATGATCATATCCAAATTTTTATTCTTTAATTTTTTTGAAGCATTCTTAAATTCATTATCGGTTTCCAATGCAAAACCGACTATCAATTTATTCTTTTTATCGACTGAAGAAAGTATATCTTCGGTTTCAATTAATTTTATAGAAGAAAGCTTGTCTTCTTTTTTTATTTTTTTGTTTGAAATTGACGAAGGTTTATAATCTGCAACGGCTGCAGACATAATTAAAACTTCATTATTTTTTATTTCTTTATCTACAGCTTTTTTCATTTCCAAAGCGGATCTTACTTTAATACAGTTTATTTCCTGGTAAATATTCTCATTGGACGGGCCTGAGATTAAAGTTACTTCCGCTCCTCTTAAATAAGCAGCCTTTGCTAAAGCATATCCCATTTTCCCGGAAGATCTGTTTCCGATAAATCTTACCGGATCGATATCTTCATAAGTCGGACCGGCAGTTACCAAAATTTTTTTACCTGATAAATCTTTTTTATAACCGGATAAAATCAATTCTGCCGCATCCATTATTTTATTTAAATCCGCAAGTCTCCCATCACCGGAAAGTCCGCTGGCTAGTTTTCCTTTTTCCGCATAAATTACAAAATGGTTTAAAGCTTCTAACTTTTTTATATTTTCTTGAGTAATTTTATTCATATACATGTCAACATCTGCAGCAGGTGCTACTAACAACGGGCATCTTAATGCCGCCACAAGAGTAGTTAATGCGTTGTCTGCAAATCCGTGAGCAATTTTAGCAACAGTATTGACGGTAGCAGGAACTACTAACATTAAATCCGCCCATACGGCATAATCTATGTGCCATGTTGATACGGAAGTCCCGTTTTTTTGATTTATCGGAAATGAATTTACAATTACTTCATTTTGTGTTAGAGATGAAAATGTAAGGGGAGAAACAAACTCAACTGCTGAAGGAGTCATTACAACTTTTACTTCAGCTCCTCTTTTGATTAATTCTCTTACTAAAAAAGCAGATTTATATGCAGCGATACAACCGGTTATCCCAACAATAATTTTTTTTCCGGTAAAAATATCATCAAGCATAATTTTAATTTTTATTTATAATTTACCGGGATAATAGAATTATTAATCCCGGCTATAAAATTTACTAAACTATTTAGATTTGAATTTATATTCTATTTTCCCATCCAGAAGTTCATTAAGTGCTTGAATATGGGGTTTTTCTCTCTTCTCAAAATCCAGTGCAATTTTTAATTGAGCCGGATTCTCGATATCTTCACTATCATCCTCCGTTCCCGCCGTAGGAATTGTACTTACAAGAGCATTGTATTCTATTTTATTTTCGTCATTTACCTGCCTTGCTCTTTTAGCGGAAACAATTATTCCTTCATAAACATTAGAAGTTTGTTTATCTATTTCCCTAAGGTCTACCGGTTCTATAGCCATTTAATTAATCCTCCTTATATATTATTTCTTTTATTAAACTTTCAGTTTCCGAAATTGCTTTTTCCAAATCATCATTCTCAATAAAATAATCAAATTTATCTTTAAGACTCAATTCCATTTTTGCTCTCTCAATGCGCTTTTTGAGATCGGTCTCATTTTCGGTCTGCCGGTTTGTCAATCTTCTTACCAATTCATCCAAGCTCGGCGGATATATAAAAATTAATACAGAATCCGGATACAGCTTCTTTAACTGCAAAGCTCCATTAACATCAATTTCAACAATTACGGATTTTCCTCTACTAATATTTTCTTCAATATAACTCTTGTAAGTTCCATAATAATAATCGTAAAACTTTTCCCATTCAATAAACTCGCCTTTTTCTATTTTCGCTTTAAACTCTTCTTCCTGGATAAAAAAATAATCAACGCCTTCGGTTTCATATTCTCTTTTTTTACGCGTTGTAGCGGAAACGGAAAAAACCAATTCGGGGAAATCACTTAAAATTTTTTTAACAATGGTAGTCTTCCCGGTTCCGCTTGGTGCGGATACTGCTATTATTACTCCACTCCGTTTATTCAATTCTTACTCAATATTTTGAATTTGTTCCCGGATTTTTTCTATTTCTTCTTTAATAAAAACTGTATTATGTGTTATTGAAGTTGAAATTGTTTTAGATGAAATTGTATTTGTCTCCCGGTTCATTTCCTGGCAAAGGAAGTTCAATTTTCTTCCCGGTTCTTCATCCTTTTCCAGGCTGTCCTTAAAAAATTTTATATGGCTTTTAAGCCGGACACATTCTTCGGTTATTTCAGCTTTATCTGCAATAATCGCCAATTCCATCTGAAGTCTGTCTTCATCTATATTTACATCTTCCAATAATAACTTAACTTTTTCCTTAAGCTTATTAAAATATTCATTCACGCTTTCGCCGGATTCTTTTTCAATTTCACCCAGCTTTTCTTCAATAATCTGGATTCGTTTAATTAAATCCTTAACAAGTTCCTTTCCTTCGTTTTTTTTCATCTTAACTAAATTATCAAGAGCAGAAGTAATTGCTTTTTTTATAAGAACAAACTCTTTTTCATAAAGCTCGGAGTCGCCGGATTCAAAAAACTCTCTATTAATCAGTAAATGTTCTAGTTTTATTTTATCGTTTAATTTTGCGGTTTTTTTAATTTCCTTTATAGCTGATAAGTAATTTTTAAGATTCTCTTTATTTATACTTACATTGTTTACAGAATTACCGTTTTTTTTGATTGTAATTAATACAGAAATCTTTCCGCGTTTAATTTTGGATTTAATCAGCTCGCGCAGTTCATATTCTTTATTCATTAAAAAAGATGAAAGCTTTAACGCAATATCCAAATACCTGCTGTTTACACTTTTAACTTCCGCTTCTACAATCAAGCTTTTATTTTCGGCTATTCCTTTTCCGTAGCCGGTCATACTGTAAGCCATAAAATTCCTTTAATAAAAGATTTTAAAAATAACAATTTTTATTGTGGTACCAAAATAAGAAGACAGCATTCCTAACATCAAAATTGCTGAAAAAATCAGTAATATTTATCATAATTCATAAAAAGCTAACTTTTAAGAATTATTAAAATGCTTCACCTATGCCGAAATGAATTACCATATCTTTAAATACAGGTCTTTCCCACATAAATTTTCTGTTTGAAGGGTTATAAAATTTAAATCCAAAATCTATTCTAAAAGGAGCAATATCGGTATAGTACCTTAGCCCGAAACCTGTGGCAACAGCTATATCATCCCATCTAAATTGTTTATACCCGTTATAGGTGTTTCCGTAGTCAAAAAATATAGCATAACCGACTTTTTCCCAAAACCTTCTACGGAATTCCGATGATCCTTCCAAAAGAAATGTACCTCCGACAAAGTTACTGACATATTTAGTTATTCCCTCTACCTGCCTAATTTCCCTGCTTCCCGCCGGCACAAGCTGGTTGCTTAACCAGCCTCTAATAGAATTAGTTCCCCCGGTATAAAAAGTACGATTAATCGGAACACCTGAAAAACTTCCGTAAAAAGTTTGGAGGTAACCTACTTTCATTTTGAACGCTGCTATTGAATTACCTTTTCTATCTACTTGTTTATATATCGATCCGTTTATTATGGCTTTATAGAATAAAGACCCCGTATAATTCCAGTTAGCTATTTTATTAATTAGATACGGAATGGCATTAGCTTCTTCTATATGAAACGACAGGTTATATCCCTTTGTAGGGAATAATATATTATCGGCTGTGGTGGAAACGGCATCAGCAGAGATATCAGAAATATATTTTTTTGAAGTACTGTCATTATAAACGATATAAAGTTCGTTAGACTGTTCAATATTATATGAAGCGCTTAAATGATTGATAAATGTGTAGGTTGGCAATTCGAATTCAAATGTAACTTTGGAACCGTATACGGTACTATTGTATCCGTTAATCGGCTGTTTGTTTATAGTAGCGTATGTTTCCCATGTACCAAAGATCGGCTTTTCAAATAAATACGGCTGATCAATTGTTAAACGGGCATCAACGTAACCGTTTAATGTTTTATTCCTAAAAGAGAAATTTTTAATTAGGTGCGCATAATCCACATTTATAATATCTTGTATACCAAATGAAGTACTTAGTGTTAGTTTACGTGCATCTCCTAAAAAATTCTTTCTTATATATGAATAACCGAGACCTATATTGAATGCGTGCTGCTGATAATTAGTAATTACTTCCGGTGAAAGCTCATTCATAAGCCCTATATTTCCATCCAGCATTAGCGGAACTTTACTATCCGTTGTATCTTTGCCTATTGCCGAAAGCAAAACCGAATTAAATAATCCCGTTCTATAAAGACGTACCTGGCTTCTTCTTATTTCTTCAAGATTATATAACTGCCCGACTTTTAGACCTGTTATATCTCTTAACAACCCATTCTTTACAAGCTGCGCGCCTTCTCCACTTTTTTTAATTAACACGGTATCAATAGTATATTTTTTCCCCGTTGTAAAATAAACATCTACATTTGCCCTATAATGAACGGTATCTTGATAGATTATAGTGCTGTCATATTTTGCAAACATATAACCGTTGTTTAGCAAATCGTTAACAACCGTGGCAGAATTATTTTTAACAACAGATTCCGCAAATCTATTGTTCGAGTCAAGTTCAATTTGTGAATAAATATTATTATAAAGATAGCCGGATAAACTATCCAGACCGAAAACCTTCAACTTCCCAAAATTGCATGCGTTGTTTTCATTAATCAAATAGGTAAGGTTTACTGTTTTATTGGATGTGTCAATATCATATTTATAATTAAATTGCGCCTGGAAGTAACCGTTTGCTTTATAATAATCTTTTAGTACAATAAGATCGAGCGGAATATTGGAAGAATCAAAATAAACCGGTTCTTTACCTAAAGGTGTAAATGAATGTAAAAACTTCCAAAACCACCATGGTGTAGTTTGTGAAAAAATTATCTCCTTTAATGCTGAAGAAGAAAATGAATTGTTTCCCACAAAATTTATTGAGTTCAGCTCGTAGCGTTTACTTTGCTGAGCACATAATGGTAAAGTTAAAAATAAAAAAACAAGAATTACTGTTCGCTTATTTGGCATTTCAGGAAATTATATTTTGTTCAAAAAAGGTGAAGAAGCGATACTTTTAATTAATTCTTCATTTCAATGTCTTTATCAATAAGACTGTACGAAGGAAAATCTCTTTTAAAATTACTCATAAAAAAGTTTTTAATTTCCTTGGAATCTATATTCTTGGATAGGTAAAGGCTTATCGGCCTGCGAGGTCCGGAAATTAAATGAGCATAATAAACCTTGCCTTCTTTAAAGTTAATTATGTAAGAATAAACTTCCCCGCCTCCGCTGCCCAGGTAATAATCCTGTGAATTATAATAACCTAATTCATAATCAAACATGGGAAATTTTATCTTTTGGAAAAGACATTGATTAAACGATCCGTTTAAAAGAGGAGAAATGTAAGTTTGAGTTAAATTACCATCCTCCATTTTTAATAAAGCAAATTTGATTCCCCATTCTTTGGAATTTTGTACTTCTATACCGGCGGCAATTTCTATTTTTGAGTCGTTATCAAAAGTGCCTTTATATGCAAATTTAACATTATTGCCTAAAACACTCTGAGCCTGCTGCAAAACTACCTGGGGATTTTCATAATCAATTTTCTTTTTATTTTCAGAATTCTTTCCCCCGCAAGAATAAAGAATTATCGAGAATAAAAAGACGATTAGAATTAAATATTTATTATCTGATGACAACCTTTGTCCCTTTCTTAACTACGGAATATAATTCATCTATGCTTTCATTACTGATTGCTATTGAGCCGTCCGTCCAGTTATAATTAAAGGGCAGATATTTAAAGAGGGAATTAAGTCTGCCTATTCCCTGGATTCCTATATTTCCGCCCAACGGTGTATCGGCATCCGTACAATCTCTATAATAATATTCAAATTTCAGTTTATCAAATTCCGTTTGATTTATTAAACCGATTCTTAAAGCATTAGTCGCATCGTCTAAATTCGGGTAATTCAATCTGAAAAATTTATAATATTTACTTGCAGTATCAATGGAGCAAATTTTATATACTCCAACAGGAGTAGCAAGATCTCCAGCTCTGGATTTCGGGACTCCAACATTTCTTCCAAAATTTGCCCTGTAAGATTTTATAAGAACCGTATCTTCGTATAAATCAAGTGTATATGAACTTCTATCGATTACAATATTAGGATTATCCAGTCTTGTAAATCCTTTTTCTGCCATTGCTTCTTTCAAGGGAACTTCTTTTAGGTTTAATATTATTCCGTAAGCAATAACACCGAATATAAATAAGATAATACCTCCGCTAAAAAAAATGACATTTCTTACCAAATTCATATTTAGAAAAGAAGAAGTTGTATTATTATTTACCTTTGAGTTATTATCCATTAAAATTTTTATTCAAAGAAAAGAATGCAGCTGGATAAATCCTTCTGCCTTAAAATAAAACAAAATTATATTTAACAGTTAAATTAATTAAATTTTTACAAACTATGCCATGAAGTTAATTTTACATAGTTAAAAATTATAAAAAAATAACCCAATTCCGCATAGAAACTGGGTTAAATAAAATAGCATTGCAAAATTTTAATCAGACTTCCATTATTTCTTTTTCTTTATGTTTTAAAATTTCATCTATATTATGTATATGTTCATCGGTTAATTTTTGAATTTTACTTTCGGCATCTTTTAATTGATCTTCGGAAATCTTTTTATTTTTTTCTTCACGCTTAAGATGTTCGTTAGCGTCGCGTCTTATGTTTCTGACTGCAATTTTGTAGTCTTCCCCGAATTTTTTAACAAGTTTTACCAATTCTTTTCTTCTTTCCTCATTCAAAGGCGGAACGGGTATCTTAAGGTTAGTTCCATCGTTTACAGGATTAAATCCGATATTTGCTTCCAGTATCGCTTTTTCTACGGCTGGAACAACAGATTTATCCCAGGGTGTAATCGAAAGCGTATGAACATCGAGTACGGTAATATTTGCAACCTGATTTAAAGGAGACATACTGCCGTAATAATCTACTTTAATTCCGTCCAACAGTGCAGTAGTAGCTTTGCCTGACCGAATTTTGGATAATTCGCTGCGTAATGCTTCCAGCGATTTATTCATCCTTGAACTAGCATCTTTTATTGTTTCTTCCATAATTTCCTCATAGTTTTTTTAAAAACTATTTTTAGTATAGTAGTTTTGAAAATTCAAATCAATATGGGAAGCTAATTTTTAATTAAAGTTCCTACATTTTCGCCGTTAACCAGTTTTACCAAATTATCCGGGGTATCCATATTAAATACAACCATAGGAAGACTGTTTTCCCGACATAAGCTAACTGCGGTAAGGTCCATTACTCTTAAGTTTTGCTTTAAAATATCTAGATACGAAATTGATTCAAACTTAAATGCTTCGGGATTTTTTTCAGGATCAGAATCAAACACACCGTCCACCCGGGTTCCTTTGATAATAACATCTGCTTCAATTTCCACGGCTCTTAAAGATGCAGCCGTATCCGTACTAAAATACGGGTGGCCTGTTCCGGCTCCGAAAATTACAACTCTTCCTTTTTCCAGATGCCTTATTGCACGTCTTCTTATATAAGGTTCGGCAATTTCCTCCATGTGAATTGCGCTCAACAGCCTCGTTTGAATTCCTTTATGTTCAATTGCGTTTTGCAGTGCCAGCGAATTTATTACGGTAGCCAGCATTCCCATTTGATCGCCGGTTACCCTGTCTATTCCCTGATCATTTGCACTTAAACCACGATAGATGTTCCCGCCTCCTATTACAATTCCCAGCTGAACACCTATTTCATGAACTTTTTTTACTTCGTTGGAAAAGAATTCAAGTACCTTATGATCTATTCCGAATCCTTTTTTTCCCATTAAAGATTCGCCGCTAAGCTTTAATAATACTCTTTTATATTTCAAATCTTCCATGTTCTTCACTCAATAATTGGTTTATAATACTTCCTTCTTTATTAAAAGATATGCTCATCTTAAACTTAGTATAAGTGCTTTATTTTAATCAATTTAGAAAATGTATTAAACTTGTCTCGATAAGTTACAAAAATATAATAAAAAAGGTCTTAAAAAATTAAGACCTTTTTAATAGAAGCTATTTCTTCTCGTCGCCTAAATGGAAGCGGCGGAAGAGCACAATCTTTATTTCTGAATTGTGTTTTGTATTAAATTCCTTAAGAAGATTACCTACAGACTTAGAGTTATCTTTGATAAATGCCTGTTCGGTTAAACAATTTTCTTCATAAAATTTGTTAAGTCTTCCTTGAGCAATTTTTTCTAAAATATTTTCGGGCTTTCCCTCTTTTCGGGCAAGCTCTTTATATATTTCCATTTCTTTTTCGATTACTTCTTTGGGTACTTCGTCCCGGTATACGCAAATCGGTTTCATTGCTGCAATCTGCATAGCAATGTCTTTCCCAAGATCATTAAATTCATCTTGATTGACATTATCAAACTTAACCAGTACACCCAGCTTAGAACCAAGGTGTACATAATCCACAAGCATACCATTCGGAGCTTCTTCTATTGCAAAGCGGGATATTTCAATTTTTTCCCCGACTTTTCCCATCACGTCGGTTAATTTATTTTTTATATCGTCATTTTTCTCAAGCATTTCTTTAACATCGGCAGGCTTGGTAGAATCGACAATACCAATTACTTCATTTGCAAAATTTACAAAGTCATCGCTGTTTGCAACAAAATCGGTCTCGCAGTTAACTTCAATAATAACGCCTGTTTTTTTATCATCCGAAACTTTTGTTAGGATCAAACCTTCATTTGCACTTTTTTCAGCTCGTTTGGAAGCAACCGCTGCGCCTTTCTTTCTTAGTATTTCGATTGCTTTTTCAAAATCACCATTTGCCTCGGTTAGGGCTTTTTTACAATCCATCATACCCGCACCGGTTTTTTGTCTTAATTCACTTACTTGTGCAGCAGTAATTGCCATAATTAACTATTCCTATATTTTTATTTTTCTGTAGAAGTATTTTCTTTTTTAACTGTATTTTCAGAATTTGCTTTTTCACTATCAACGGTTTCTGCAGCAGCTTTTTGTTGTTCTTCTTTCTTTTCCTGTTCTTTTTCTTTTTTAATGCGTTCGGCTTCGGCTGCTTCTTCCGCTTTAATTTCCTTGGCTTTATTTTCACCTTCAATAACAGCATCGGCCATATGTTTTACAATCAGCTCAACCGTTTTTACCGCATCATCGTTAGCTGGGATAATATAATCAACCGGGTCAGGATCGCAATTGGTATCTACTATTGCAAATACCGGTATATTTAGTCTTTTCGCTTCTTTAATTGCAATTGATTCTTTTTTAATATCAACAACAAACATCGCACCCGGCAGACGCGACAAGTTTTCAACACCTTCCAGAACTTTTTTAAGCTTATCTTTTTCCCTGGTTAAGAATAATCTTTCCTTCTTAGTTATTTTATCAAAAGTTCCATCGGTTTCCTGTTTTTCAATATTATTAAGTCTTTTTATACTTTTTCTAATAGTAGCAAAATTAGTAAGCATTCCGCCCAACCAGCGTTCGCTAACCCAATTGGAATTGCATCTTTTAGCTTCGCTTTCTATAACTCCTTTTGCTTGCTTTTTTGTACCGACAAATAAAACCTTCTTCCCACCGGAAACCATTTGAGAAAGTATATCGGCAGATTCATGCAAAAGGGATTGAGTTTTTTTAAGATCAACAATATGAATCCCGTTTTTTTCCATAAAAATATATGGTTTCATTTTAGGATTCCATCGGCGGGTTAAATGCCCGAAGTGCGCCCCAGCTTCAATAAGCTGAGTTAAGTCAACTTTATTCATTTCTACTCCTGTTTTTATCTTCTATTCCAATCAACTTTGCTTTTCATCCGGAAGCTGCCGGACACAGGAAGCAAATCAAGGAATATGTTTTGTTAATTAAAAAGTTCAAATTTATGTTTAAGATTATCCAGATCCAATCGGAACATTTTAAACTTGAATTGGATCTTGGTCTTGAACTTTGACTATCTTTTTGAAAATTGAAATCTTTTTCTTGCTTTTGGCTGACCATATTTTTTACGTTCAACCATTCTAGGATCTCTTGTTAAAAATCCTTCAATCTTTAACGCCGGTCTAAATTCCGGGTTTATATTTACCAATGCTCTCGCAATTCCAAGTCTTACAGCCTGGGCCTGACCGGTGGTTCCACCGCCTTGAACATTCACAAATACATCATAGGTTCCTGCGGTTTCCGTTACCTTAAACGGATTTAAAATATCCTCCCTGCTTAAAAGTTCCGGAAAAGCTTTTTCAAACTCTTTGCCGTTTACAGTAATTTTGCCGCTGCCGCTTCTTAATATAACCCGAGCTACAGATGTTTTTCTTCTTCCAACGTAAATTTGATCAGCCATTATTTCTCCGTTAAACTAATTACTTCCGGTTTCTGTGCTTGATGCGGATGAGTATCGCCGGCATATACTTTTAATTTCTTAATTAATTGTTTACCGAGCCTGTTTTTAGGAAGCATACCTTTTACGGCATTCTCTATAGCAAACTCCGGTTTTTTAGACATAACTTCTTCAAAGCTTCTGGTTTTAAGTCCGCCAGGATAACCAGAATGGTGCAGATAATTTTTTAACAATTCTCTTTTCCCGGTTACTTTAACTTGAGAAGCATTTATTACAACTACAAAATCGCCTGTATCGGAATTCGGAGAAAAAGTGGGTTTGTTTTTTCCTCGAATAATTCTTGCCACTCTTGTAGCGAGACGCCCCAGTACCTGATCCTTTGCATCAACAACATACCATTTTCTGTCTGCATCAAGTGTACTAATAAACTTTGTTATCTTTTCTTGTTTCACTATTTTTCCTCCGAAACCAAAAATCTATTCTAATAAAGAGAACAAATTTAATTTTATACTACAAAAAAGTCAAGAATTGTCTAAATATTAAAATTTATGGTTTACCCTTAAAATTTGCATTTTTAAATAGGATAGAAAATTAACACATTAAAAAGTTGGAGACCTTTCTTAAAAATGTTAATTTTGGCCTTATTTATCAATAATAATTTAAGGAATGAATAAAAAAGTGAATGTCCTAGTTACAGGCGGCGCAGGTTTTCTTGGAATTAATTTGGTAAGATATTTTCATTCCAAAGGTCATCAGGTGACATCCTTGGATATTGTTCAATTCGATTACAAAGATATGAACGATAAAATAACTATCATTACAGGCGATATTAGAAATAAAGCAGATGTATCCAAAGCCATGGAAAATATTGATGTTGTGATTCATACAGCAGCAGCTTTACCTCTCTATAAACCCGAGGAAATTTATTCAACGGATATAAAAGGCACCAAACTTCTTCTTGAAACGGCAAAAGAAAACAATGTTGAAAGGTTCATTCATATTTCATCCACTGCGGTTTACGGCATACCGGATCATCACCCGATTTTTGAAAATGACAAACTCGACGGTGTAGGTCCTTACGGCAAATCTAAAATCCAAGCTGAACAGGAATGTGTTAAATATAGAAACGACGGAATGTGCGTTTCTATTATTAGACCAAAATCATTTGTCGGGCCTGAACGACTCGGCGTATTTGATCTTCTGTACGACTGGGCATACGACGGCAAAGGCTTTCCGATGATAGGCAGCGGCAATAATCGTTATCAGCTTCTTGATGTTGAAGATCTTTGCGATGCAATTTATCTGTGCGCCATTTTGGATAAAGATAAAGCGAACGATACATTCAACATAGGTGCAAAAGATTACACCACTATGAAAGAGGATTACCAATCTGTACTGGATTATGCAGGCTACGGTAAAAAGATAGTAGGTCTCCCGGAAAAGCCGATAATTTTTACTTTAAGAATTCTTGAGGCATTTAAGCTGTCACCTCTTTATAAATGGGTTTATGAAACAGCATCAAAAGATTCGTTTGTATCGATTGAAAAAGCAGAAAAAGTTTTAGGCTATAAACCCAAATATTCAAATAAAGATGCGCTGATTCGAAATTATAAATGGTATGTTGAACACAAAAATGAATTTAAGAATCAAAGCGGCGTTTCGCATCGTGTTCCCTGGAAACAGGGTATATTAAGAGTGGCGAAAATGTTTTTTTAATCAGTCTATATTTATATTTAGCAAAAACCAAATTTTATTTTTAGTATGAATTTACGAAGATTTTAAAAAATGGGTTA
>CAZHBJ010000086.1:0-14210 GCA_964530445.1 uncultured Ignavibacteriaceae bacterium | reverse complement strand
TCTTCTTTTAAAACTATTAATCCAATAACATTAAAATATGTTGCGTCAGAGTATAAATCTCTGCCGGAGATTTCTATAGCAAGTAATGCATTTGAAATAAATCCGGACACAGTATTGCAGGGTTTGCCTGTTAATATCAATTTAAAAGTTTATAATTACGGTTTACTGAATGACGATAGTGTAAACGTTAAATTATATTTGAATAATTCGGATACATCATTTTTTTCCAGGTATATTAATTTACCTGTTGATTCATCTAAGCAGTATACAACGACAATTTCTACCGGTGTACTGCAAAAAAATAATTCAATTAAAGCTACGGCAGTTTCACCTGAAAATGAATTTTATTCTTTTAACAATTCAGCAAAAAAGAATTTTTATATTGCTCCGGATTCAACTAATCCGTCTCTAACAGTAACATTCGATGGAAAGGAGATTGCGAACGGAGATATTATTTCAGCTAAACCTAAAATATTAATTCAGCTAAGAGATAATAGTCCTTTCCCTCTTGATACATCCGACTTTTCAATTGTTTTCGATAATAACATTTTGAGTATTAATAGACCCGATATACAATATACATACTCTCCTTATCCTAATTCCGACGCTAAAATTTTATGGCAGCCGGTTCTTAAGGACGGGCAGCATACACTCGATATTCTTGCAAAGGATGCTTCAGGCAATTACTCGGATTCATCTGCTGCGCATTATGTATTCAACATATACAATAATGCCGGAATAATGAACGTTTATAATTATCCCGACCCGTTTAGTACCGACACTTATTTTACGTTTCAGCTAACGGGTGTTAATGTTCCAGATGAACTGAAAATAAGGTTATATACTATTGCGGGCAGACAGATAAGAGTTATTACGGTTTCTCCTTCGAAATTGGAAATAGGCTTTAATCATATACATTGGGATGGACGTGATCAGGATGGAGATATAATTGCCAACGGTGTTTACCTGTATAAAATTATATATAAAAACGGGAATGTGGTTAAGTCTGTTATTCAAAAATTGGCAAAGGTTGAATGATTTTATATTGATTGGGCTAAAGCTGTTCCTATTTCTACTTTATTTATCCGCGCCTTAAAGGGTGCAATTGTACTTCCGAATAAATATTCTAATATAAGATATAGGATTTTTGATTTGTAATTAATATTAATATGTTTATAATGAATATATCTTTGAAGCATTTTTTTTAATAATAGCAGTGAGGCTTATATGTGCGGAATCATAGGCTACATTGGTGATAAAAATTGTGTCCCGATTCTTATTAACGGATTAAAAAGATTGGAATACAGAGGCTACGACTCTGCAGGAATCGGGATAATTTCGAATAATCATTCTCAAGTAGTAAAAAATAAAGGTAAAGTTTCATTATTAGAAAATAAAATTGAGAAGATGAATCTTAACGGCACTCTCGGTATCGGTCATACAAGATGGGCCACACATGGGGTACCGAATGAGGTTAATGCCCATCCGCATTTTAACAATGCAAAAAATTTGTTTGTAATACACAACGGTATAATTGAAAATTACCAAACTTTAAGAACCGGACTGCAGAAATTGGGATATCAATTTATTACGGAAACCGATTCCGAAGTTCTTCCTCATTTAATAGACAGCTTTATTGTAAAAGGGAATTCTCTTTTTAAATCCGTACAATTGGCATTAACTGAGGTTGAGGGTACATACGGGTTAGCTGTTGTTTATTTAAATGAACCGGATAAGATTGTTGCTGCAAAAAAAGGCTCGCCTTTGGTTTTAGGAATCGGGGAAAAGGAAAATTTGGTTGCTTCCGATGTCTCTGCCATACTTGCACACACAAAACAAATAGTCTACCTGGAAGACGGCGAAGTTGTTGAAATTCATAAAGACCATTTTACTGCAAAAACTATTCTTGATAAAGAAATTGAAAAAGAAGTTCATGAAATAAGCATGTCGCTTGATGAAATTGATAAGGGGGGCTATGCGCATTTTATGTTAAAGGAAATAATGGAGCAGCCGGAATCGGTTTGTAATTCTATGCGAGGAAGAATATTAATTGATAAAGGGACTTCTAAACTCGGAGGATTGGAAAATGTTACCGAACAACTTTCTGATTCAAAAAGAATTATTATTTCTGCATGCGGAACTTCGTGGCATGCAGGTCTGGTTGGTGAATATATGTTTGAACAATTTTTACGGATTCCAACTGAAGTTGAATACGCATCCGAATTCAGATATAGAAATCCCATTGTAAATAAAGATGATACTATATTTTTTATCTCACAGAGCGGAGAGACTGCTGATACATTAGCTGCTTTAAAGGAATCAAAAATTCACGGGTCATTATCCTTAGGTATTTGTAATGTTGTTGGAAGCTCTATTGCCAGGGAAACATCTGCCGGAGTTTATACACACGCGGGACCAGAGATTGGTGTAGCTTCAACAAAAGCATTTACTTCACAACTGGTTGTGCTTGCATTAATTACTCTATTGATTGCACGTAAAAAGAACTTAAGCTTAATAGATGGAAAAAATATCGCAAAAGAATTACAAAAAATTCCGGATAAGATATCAAACATTTTAAAATTAAATGATCAGATAGAACAAATTGCCGCCGAATTTAAAGAAGCAAAAAATTTTCTTTATTTGGGGCGGGGGTATAATTTTCCAGTCGCACTGGAAGGTGCATTAAAATTAAAAGAGATATCTTATATTCACGCAGAAGGATACCCGGCTGCAGAAATGAAACACGGACCAATCGCTTTGATAGATGAAAATATGCCGGCGGTTTTCATCGCACCCAAAGATTCAACGTACGATAAAATTATCAGCAACATTCAGGAAATTAAAGCCCGCAAAGGCCGCATAATAGCAGTTGCTAGCGAGCATGACAATAAAATAGACAAACTTGTCGATTATGCTATTAAAATACCGGATACAATTAGAATGCTTATGCCGATCTTAACGGTAATTCCTCTTCAGTTATTAGCTTATCATATAGCAGTGAAAAAGGGATTAAACGTAGACCAACCAAGAAATCTTGCAAAAAGTGTAACTGTAGAATAATTTATAAAACCAAGATTTTACTGCATAAATATTTTCTTTATGTCTCATGTTGAATTCAGGAGACTTTCATCACTTATTTCTTTATCTTTAATATTATAAAAATACATGTTTGTAATGGTTATATACAATTTTACCATTATTAGTATTAAAACTCACAATGTTGAATAAAAATAAGTAGAGGTACTCTATGTCTCGAAAGAATGTCTTAATCATGGGAGCCGCAGGCAGAGACTTTCATAATTTTAATGTTTATTTCCGCGATAACGAGGATTACAATGTAGTTGCTTTTACCGCAACACAAATTCCAAATATCGATGGAAGAAATTATCCTCCGGAACTTGCAGGAAAATTATATCCTAAAGGGATAAAAATTTATGATGAAAAAAACCTGGTTGATCTTATAAAAGAGTTAAAGGTTGACGAGGTTGTTTTCTCTTATTCGGATGTTCCGTTTAATTATGTAATGACAAAAGCATCAATCGTAAATGCTGCCGGTGTTTCATTCAGGCTGTTAGGTAATGATGAAACGATGATAAAAAGTACTAAACCTGTCGTATCCGTTATTGCCGTTAGAACAGGTTCGGGTAAATCGCAAACATCAAGAAAAGTAGTTCAAGTTCTTCGCGAAGCAGGTAAGAAAGTTGTTTCGATAAGACATCCAATGCCTTACGGCGATCTGGTAAAACAAAAAGTTCAGCGATATGCAACTTTAGACGATCTTAAAAAGTATGATTGTACTATCGAAGAAATGGAAGAATACGAACCTCATATTGTTATGGGAAGTGTAATTTATGCAGGCGTTGATTACGAAGCTATTTTAAGAGAAGCCGAAAAAGAAGCCGATATAATTATATGGGACGGCGGAAACAACGATATTCCTTTTTATAAATCCGATGTTGTTTTTACGGTTGCAGACCCGCATCGTGCAGGACATGAAATGTCTTATTTCCCCGGCAACACTTCATTAAGAATTGCAGATGCGATTATTATAAATAAAATTGATTCCGCAGAACCTAAAAATCTAAAAACCGTTAGAGATAATATCAGAATTGTAAATCCTAATGCAAAAGTAATTGAAGCTGCTTCTCCTTTATTTGTTGATAAACCTGAATTAATAAACGGTAAGAAAGTTCTTGTTGTGGAAGATGGTCCTACACTAACTCACGGTGAAATGGAATACGGTGCCGGAATGATTGCCGCATGGAATTACGGCGCTACACAAATTGTAGACCCGAGACCATTTACTGTTAATTCTATTTCGGATACGTATAAAAAATATCCTAAGATCGGAATTTTACTTCCAGCAATGGGATATGGTGAGGAACAGATTAAAGATCTTGAAGTAACAATTAACAAAACAGATTGTGAGTCTGTTGTTATCGGTACTCCGATTGATCTAGGACGTATATTAAAGATTAATAAGCCTACTGTTCGTGTTAAATATGAATTGCAGGAAATCGGTGCAGTTACTGTAAAAAGTATTCTGAAAGAAAAGGGCATTATTTAATACTTAAAAAATTCAGACGAAAATTTCGCCGGTAAACAGGTATAAATATTCATTTGTCTTTGTGCCGGCGAATTTTTTTATTGAAAAATGTTCTAATTGTGTTCAATCCTTTTGTTACATATTAAAAACTTTATAAATTTCACAAATAAATAAACTAAAATTTGAAGGTAAATTATGTCTGTAAATATGAAGGGGAAAAGTCTTGTCTCAATAAACGACCTTACGCTAGAAGAAATATACCAGATTTTTGATCTGGCAGCTTCATTAAAATTAAAGCAATTATCCGGGGAACCTCACAGGATTTTGGAAGGCAAAACATTGGGAATGATCTTTTCAAAACCTTCTACCAGAACGCGGATTTCATTTGAAGTCGGTATTTACCAATTAGGCGGAATCGGAATGTATTTCGGTCCTAACGATCTTCAACTGAAAAGAAGTGAAAGCATTCCGGACACTGCAAAAGTTCTTTCCCGTTTTTTAAGCGGAATAATGATAAGAACTTTCGATCATCAGGATGTAGTTGACCTGGCTAAGTATGGGACAATTCCTATTATAAATGGATTAACAGATTTGCTTCATCCATGCCAGGTGCTTACCGATTTATTTACAATCTTAGAAAAGAAAAAAGTTCTTAAAGGGTTGAAGCTTGCTTATGTAGGAGACGGAAATAATATGGCGCATTCACTGCTTCACGGATGTTCTAAAGTCGGAATGGATATTTCAATTGCTTCTCCCAATGGTTATGAGCCGAAAAAAGAAATTGTGAATAATGCACTGGATAATGCAAAATACATGGGCAGTAAAGTAGAAATAGTTGAGGATCCGGTTAAAGCCGTAAAGAATGCGGATGTGGTTTATACCGATGTATGGGCAAGCATGGGACAGGAGAAGGAAGCCGAAGAGAGAAAAAAAATATTTAAAAAGTACCAGGTTAACCCGGCTTTAGTTAAAAATGCGAAAGCTGATTATCTTTTTATGCATTGTCTGCCTGCACACCGAGGTTATGAAGTAGTAAATGAAGTTGCCGATTCCCCCAACTCGGTTATTTTTGATGAAGCAGAAAACAGGCTGCATACGCAAAAAGCTATAATGGCGCTGGTGATGTGATTATGTATAAGATATTTTAAAAATAAAATTTTTAATTCTACAAAATTCGAATGCGATTTTGAAATAAAGATTAAAAATTTTCCTCCAAAAGCTTTTGAGGTTACCGGAAAAATATTTATTTTTGAATTCAGATTTTTTGAAGGGCAGATAGCTCAGTCGGTAGAGCAAAGGACTGAAAATCCTTGTGTCGGCGGTTCGATTCCGTCTCTGCCCACTTAGTCTCGGCGAAGTAAAAAGAAGCCGGGCATAAAGGCGATAACCGAGTCGCCTTTTTTATTTTTAAATGCCCAGTTCATTTTTATAACAATTGCCGTTAAATTAAAATTTATTAACTATTTATTTTTTTAATCAAAAGAATTATTTGATTAAAAAAGCCGGATCAATAATTTATAGAGCGCAATCCGTTGAATCATATTGTATTTCCTTTTAAGAAGGCTAATTTATTTTTCTTCTCGATTTAATAAAATTTCTCTATAATATGTGTTTGTGATATAAATATAACATACTACCGGTTTAGTCGATTATAAAATGTTGAGTGCTTATATTAATTTTTAGAAAATTTAAAAGTGAAATAAAAGTAAATTTTTACTATGGAGATCGAAACTACACTAATTAAATTAATATTAATTATATGCGCCGCTCTTATAATTGGTACATTGATTTATGGAATTAATATGCTGCCGGCATACAAGATTATAAAAAAAACTTTGTCGATACTTCTTGTAATCTTTTTTATAATTTGGATTGTAGACTTATTTATGGGTCCTGATTTTGTAAGCAATTGGTTATTGAATTGGATTAAACATCTTCTGCATAAAAATGTGTCTGGTTAAGAATTAAGGCGAAGATAATAGGTTATTTAACTTTATTATTGGAGTGATTTCAAGGTTTTTATTTAAAGCTGTTTGTTTTAATATTCTTGACAAAACTTTTATACGGCCTGGTGTTCAATGAGGAACTGCCTTCCCAAAATTTTTTTTAAACATGGGGAATTATATGCGATAGAGCCGTTTGGCTCGTGATTATTTTATTTGCACTCACTACTGAAATTCCCTTTCACTTCCGGTTTATGCTTTGTGAGCCTTAGCCGAAAATTTAAAATTAAAAAAATGTCCGATACGAATATTCAATCATTCGAAATTACTAAGTTTGGATTTTTTGAAAATACTCTAACATGAAAAATAAATTTGAAAAAACTTTTTATCACATATAATCCTTTCGAATTAACAATAAACTATTCATTTAGAAATATCCTTATACTTTTACCATGGATTTGTTATTTTAATAACTACGGATTAAATATTAATAGAATATAAAACAGATGGTTTAACATGAATAAAATAAGATGGGGAATAATAGGCTGCGGCGATGTAACGGAAGTAAAAAGCGGTCCTGCATTTTCACAAGTTGAAAATTCGGAACTAGCCGCCGTGATGAGACGAAATACCGAGAAGGCAAAAGATTATGCAAAAAGGCATAATGTGCCTAAATGGTACGATAATGCTGAAAACTTAATTAATGACAATAGTATAGATGCAATTTATATTGCTACGCCGCCCTCCTCTCACCTTAAATATGCTGTTATGTCTGCTGAAGCCGGTAAACCGGTATATGTTGAAAAACCTATGGCTGCCGGTTATAAACAATGCACAGAAATGATTAACATTTGTAAAAAGAATAATGTAAAATTATTTGTAGCATATTATAGAAGGGAACTTCACGGTTTTAAAAAAATTAAAGAAGTAATTGATTCCGGCAGTCTTGGTAAAATTAAATTTGTAAACATAAAATTATATTTGCCGGTTGATAGAAATATTACTAAGAATAATATTCCCTGGAGATACAATCCAGATATTTCCGGAGCTGGTCTCTTTTATGATCTAGCATCTCATCAATTGGATTATCTGGATTATATTTTTGGCCCTATTCTAGAAGCAAGAGGAAGCTTTGTAAATCAAGCCGGGTTGTACAAAGCTGAAGATATTGTAAGTGCATCCTTAAAATTTGAATCTAACATTATCGGATCCGGTTTATGGTGCTTTACGGTGAACGAAATTGATAAACTGGATAAGACAGAAATAATAGGGACAAACGGCAGAATTACATTTTCTTTTTTCGATCAAACTCCAATTGAATTAATTATTGAAGGTAAAAAAGAATTAATTAATACTAATTGGGCAAAGCATGTTCATGAACCGTTAATTAAAACCGTAGTTAATGATCTTTTAGGAAAAGGAAAGTGTATCAGTACCGGTGAATCGGGAGCCAGAACAAATTGGGTTATGGATAAGATTTTAAATAGAATTTAAGGATAATTAATGGATGAATTTTTAGAAGCAGCAATAGAAGAAGCGAAAATCGGCTTGTCGCAAGGCGGTATTCCCATCGGCTCAGTACTCGTTATCGATGGTCATATAGTTTCGAGGGGACACAATCGGCGTGTTCAAAAGGGAAGTTCCATATTACATGCTGAAATGGATTGCCTTGAAAATGCAGGCCGTATTAAGGCTTCCGATTACCGCAGGGCAATATTATATTCCACCTTATCTCCCTGCGATATGTGTTCCGGCGCTGTACTGCTTTATGGAATTAAGAAGGTGGTTATCGGAGAAAACAAAACATTTACCGGCCCGGAAGAATATTTGAAACTGCGCGGAGTAGAACTTGAGATTATTAATAATGACGAATGCCGCAGGCTTATGGAAAGTTTCATCAAACAAAATCCGGAACTATGGAATGAGGATATCGGAAAGTAAGGAATTTTCAAAAACTTATTGATAATTCTTTTTGAAAAGACTAAATTATAATCATTAAATTCACATAAACGGGGTTCCTTTAAATTGCATACGTTAACATTCATCATTAATTAAATAATAAAATCGAGGGGCATTATGAAAAAAGTAATATTCCTATTTTTAATTATTCTCACTGCATCCGTCTACTGTAAAGATGAACTCAAAGTAAAATCCAAAGTTGTTGAAGCAACAATATTCAAAAATAGGGCATTAATTACCCGTGAAGGTGAAATAAACCTTCCCAAAGGAAAAAACGTAATTGTATTTTCAAATCTTCCGGTTGATTTGCAGAATTCATCTGTCCGGGTTTCTGCAGAAGGTAAAGGTGTAATAAAAATTCTGGATGTTAAAGTAGAACAAAGATTTACAACGGAAATTCAGCAAGATGATATTAAGAAACTGGAAAATAAAATCGATTCGTTAAATCAACTAATTCAAGTTGCTACGGATGAAATAAATATATTCGATAGCAAAAAAGATTTTATTGAGTCATTAAAATCGCAGTCTGCAAGATATATGAATGAAAAAATGCTTCTGCAGGTAAATTCTATTAAAGAATGGGGTAGTATATTGAATTTTGTAGATAAGAATCTTGAAGAAATTTATAAAGGCTTAAGAGTACAGTCGAGAAAAAAGAAATTCTATCAGCAGCAGATAAATGTACTAAATGCAGAATTGTACAAAAATAAGGGGAGAAAATCCAAAAATTTTAAGGAGGTAATGGTAACAATTGAAACGGAAGCTGCGGGGAAAGTGATTCTGCATCCCTCGTATCTTGTTCAAAGTGCAGGATGGTATCCTTTATATGATGCAAGGATAGCTTCCGCATCAAAAGAATGCGAGCTTGATTATTACGGCATGGTGCATCAATCGACAGGTGAAGATTGGAAAGATGTTTCCTTAACTCTTTCAACAGCCGAGCCGATGTCGGTAAAATCTTTACCGGAATTAGACCGTTGGTTTATTAATACCAGACCATTAATAATGAGGAAACCTCAGCCTGAAATTCGCGGCGGGCAATCCGGTGAATTACAAATAAATTATGAACAGAATTGGGGATTACCGGCAGGTACCGGAAATGTTACCGGTTATGTTATTGATAAATCAACCGGGGAAGCTTTGACAGGTGCAAATGTTTTGGTAGAAGGTACGAGCATGGGCTCAAGCACCGATATAAATGGAAAGTTTCTTATTAACAATATTCCTCAAGGAAGGTACAATGTAAAAGTAACTTATATCGGGTATCAAGCAAGAAGAATTAGCATTAATATTGCCGAAAAGAGTATTGCAAATATTTCCGTGCCTCTTAATGCAGCTTCAATACAATCAAAAGAAGTAGTAGTTACAGCAGAAAGACCTCATGTCCAATTAAATGCTACAAGCAGTGTAAGCAACTTGAGCGTAAATCCTTATAATAAAAAAGTTATTTATACAAATGTTTATGCAAAAGAACTTTCTACATCGTTTGAAGTTCCTGCAAAAACTTCAATACCAAGTGATAACAGCGAGCATAAAGTTACTATATCAATCGAAACATTGCCGGTTGAATTTGCATATACTACGATTCCTAAAATATCTCCCAGCGTTTATTTAAGAGGGAAAATTGTTAACAAGAATGACTACCCGCTGCTTGAAGGAGATATAAACATTTTTGTTGATAATGATTTTATTAATCGAACATACCTTAAAACTATAGTACCGTCTGATACCCTGTCCTTAGCATTGGGAATAGATAATAGTATTCAAATTAAAAAAGTGCTGATAAATAAATTTACGGAATCAAAAGGTTTGTTGGGCGGCAGCAGACAAATTACTTATAATTATGAAATCCAAATTACTAATAATAGAAAGACAGAAGAAACGGTTAAAGTTTATGATCAAGCGCCGATTGCAATGAATGAGGATATAAAGGTGGAATTGCTTGAACCAAAAATCGATATGGATAAATTAAATAACGACAGGGAATTAAAATGGGATGTTAAATTAAAACCGGGTGAAAAGAAAATCATTCCGTTAAAATATACGATTGAATTTCCAAATAACGTTAATGTGTATGGCTTAGAATAATCTTTTACTATATTTACAAAATGCCTCTGTTTTTCAACAGAGGCATTTTAATTAATAAATTGATTACTTAATTCTTACAAATTCTATCCTTCTATTTTTCATTCTTCCCTCGGCAGTAGTATTGGGCGCGATGGGATTATCCGGACCAAATCCAACCGCAGTAATTTTATTCGGATCAGCTCCATGATTGACTAGCCAGCTTCTTACCACTTCGGCTCTTTTCTTTGAAAGTTTTATATTGTACGAGCGTCTTCCGGTATTATCGGTATAGCCGATTATTTCGACAAAAATATCCGGATATTCTCTTAAAGTAGTCAATGCTTTTTGTAATGTCTCTTCGGAGCCGGAAAGAATTTTAGAAGAATTTAACTCAAAATTTATTCCTTCCAGTACAATAGGTTGCTTCAACTTTAAAACATCATCATCAGGATTTAACGGATTGGTGCCTCTGGCAATTTCCTTTCCATCATCAACACCTCCGCCGTCTGTATCTTTCTTTAACGGATTTGTTTTATATTTGTTAACTTCAGCGCCGTCAGATAACCCGTCGCCGTCAGTATCAATGTTTAATGGATCCGTATGATACCAGTTAACTTCCTGTCCGTCGCTTAATCCGTCGCCGTCGGTATCGGGATTATTCGGATCGGTTTTATATTTGTTAACTTCATCTCCGTCATTTAACCCGTCTCCATCGGTGTCCATTTTATTTGGATCGGTATGATATTTCATTACTTCATCGCCGTCGGATAATCCGTCGCCGTCGGTATCATATTTATTCGGATCGGTTTTATATTTATTAACTTCGTCTCCATCTGTTAATCCGTCATTGTCCGAATCCATCATTAACGGGTTTGTCATATATTTATGTACTTCATCACCGTCAGATAATCCATCGCCGTCGGTATCTGGATTATTCGGATCCGTACCGAATTCTTTTTCTTCATCGTTTGTAAGTCCGTCATGATCGTTATCAGCTAATCCAGATTCACTTACAAAAGTAAGTCCTATCCCTAAATTATAATAAGCATCGGGGGCATTTCCCAATTTATAATAATTTAAATTATCCGTCAGCGATACGCCTGCGCCTCCGGAAAAATCTAAAAGAACAGAGCCGCCTAAATTAAATTCAACTCCAACTCCAATAGGCACAATACCTGTCCATCCTTTCTTTTTAACAGGTTTTGGAGAAACAGAAGCTGGTAAGAATTTATTTTCATAATATAAAGCACCTATTCCGAAATATAAATATGGATTCCACTCAGGTGAATTTATGGGACTTATTATAAACCTGTAATCAATAGGAACAATAATCGATTTATAATAATTACGTTCATAATCCAGTCCGGCATTTTGCCCGTAGCCCGCGCCAAAGTCACCGCTCACAACGTTTCCGTATTCGTACCGAAAAAAGATTCTACCCAGAAAAGAACCTTTTATTCCGTAACTGTAATAATCGAATTCATTTGCCGGAAGAACTCCGTCGATATGAAACCCGTACTTTAATCCGTAATTTTTAAACTGCGCATTTATTGTCGCGGAAAACAAAATTAAACTACAAGCTAAGAGCAGCAAAGTATTTAATATTTTATATTTCATCCCTCCCTCTCTTTTGATTATAAAGCTTTATTGTTTTGAAAATTAAAAGCTATTTATTATCTACTAAAAAAAAAATTTAATAAAACAACCCGGTCGGACTTTTCAGTAATAGTTTGGGAATTGAAAAATATTATTGTCGGCATATTGATTAAATCCCTTTACTATATGAAATAAGTGTAAGTAATTTAATCAGCATAATTTCATTAAGCAAGTGTTATTTAGTATTTAGTAAAACTGCGTGATTTATTTTCTTATATTAATTTACTACTATTAAAAGCAAGCCTGATAAATTTTTGTTATATATTTTCTTTATTTTTATCATTGCTAAATATCTAAATTGTTTCCTTCATATTAATTTAAAATTGAGGCTTAATGGATTTTCCCAAAAAATATTCTTATAAAGGTATAATCATCCCCTTCATTTGTATAATAGTGTTTTTTGTTATGTACTATATTTCAAATGCGATCAATCCAAAAGATTATATAAATTTTATGGGAGGCATTTTAGGCTTTACAAACAAATGGTCGCATACGTATGGTCCGCAGTGGTTTGTAAATATAAATTCAGATATATCCGCATTAGGCGGTCCGACTTTATTTGTTCTAATAATATCGTTTGTAATTAGTATGCTCTTTGTCCAATATAGATTTAAAACCTTATCGAAATTTTTAATAACCATATTAGGTTCGGTAATCTTTTTAATTATTTTAAAATATATTTTTAACAGCAACAGGCCTCATCAATTTTTCGATGTCATAATCAGCAACGATCTGGGTTTCCCCAGCGGTCATGCTTTAATGTCATTGATCCTTTTTTACACTCTTTCATTTATAACCACAAAAAGGATGCATGATGTCTCATTAAGGTCCCTAATAAATTATTCTACAATTATAATTATTGCATTGATAGGCTTAAGCAGGGTGCTTGTGGGTGCGCATAATCCGGAAGAAGTTATAGCAGGCTGGTGTGCCGGTATCTTTTGGATTTATTTAACAAATTATTTATTCAAACGATATTTAGGTTGAAATTACATAATCCTTTACACAGATATTAATTATATCTTAATCATCGTCGCATTCGCATTTAATTGTATCACTCTTAGATTTTTCCATTGATTCTTTGCCTTCTTTAAAAGCAAAATAAGCAATTCCTAGGGAACCGAGAATATCAATATAACTTATTTTAAAAATTACGTACAATAAACTTGATGCAAGTAGGATAATAGATAAATTAAAACAGGTCTTTGTACAATTAGCGTCTGCAATAACAGCATCTGATTTTAACTCGTTGCCTATCTTTAATTTGTATTTCATTAAAGCATACATTGATATAATTGAAATAATTGAAACTACAATTCCCGGGATTGTGGTTACGGGTTTTATATCTTGAATTATATTTACAACTGATCCTAAAATTAAACCGGCAGTTAATATATAAAAACTTATTCCCGTAATTTTCAAAGCGAATTTTTCGAATTCATCCCAGCTTTTTACTTCGTTTTTCTGCATTCTTAATACCATATGTGCAATACCTAAACCTGAAAGTACTTCGACAAAGCTGTCAATCCCAAAACCCAAAAGTGCTAAAGTTGCATCGCTTAAACCGAAGAATACTGAAATTCCTCCTTCAATTACATTATAAGCTATTGTGATGAAGCTTAAAATTAATGCAGTCTTTAATAATTTTTTATTCTTTTCTGTTATATCGGTTGCAGTATTCATTTTATCTCTTTTATATTGAAAAATATTCAATTACAAAATAATTATACTAATTTTATATCTGCTTTAGCAATAATATTTAATAATACGCAATTGCAAAAATCACATCCTAAATATTGTCGAAATTAATAATATCAAAATGTGATTCAGAATATGATGATTTCGTTTGTTATGTGAAAAAATAGAAATATTTGTTCTTCGCAATGTACATTAATAAATAAAGAGGGTTTATAAAATTCCGATGTTATATTAAGAAAATATTATTTAATTTAGCATTAGAAATTTTAATAAATCCGGTGATCATGTATTTGGGGCTATAGCTCAGCTGGGAGAGCGTCTCGTTCGCAACGAGAAGGTCG
>CAZHBJ010000085.1:0-14211 GCA_964530445.1 uncultured Ignavibacteriaceae bacterium | reverse complement strand
CACTACCCCCCATGGTGGTTTTGCAGTATCATATCATTTAAATTTTTAATTTAAATAAAATATCAGGTTAATCTTTAGGAAGCTGGGTAAAAAGTAAAGATTATTTAAAATCTTTTTTTTGATTTGTTTAATTTTATTCCAAATTTAAAACGCTGTAGCACAGATTAATAATCTGTGCTGCATTTTGGCTAACCATGCAGCTATTTCTCTTTTTAATAAAGGAATTTTGATATGGTTTATCTAAGAAAATTATTTACATATTTAATATTCATACTTATACTAAGCTGTCTTGCTTCCTGCTCATCCAGTAAAGGTCCGCTATTTAAAAGAGTCTCAAATATTCCTGCACATCAAAGTGTAGTTTATCTTTTCAGATCAAATGATAAAGTCAACACAGATTTCTTGATTACGTTAAACGATAAAAAGACTTGTATAATGGAAAACAACGGTTACTTCCCTGTGTTGGTAAATGAAGGTAAAGTCGTAATAAAATCTTTTGTTCAATTTAAGTTTTTTGCTACCGGGCTCCTGGACATGGCTACAGCAGATTCTTCCCTTTTGGTTTTTAAAGCTGACCCCGGTAAATCTTATTATGTTGAATGTTTAACAAAAGAATCTAGTCCTCAGGAACTAAACTTAAAATTAGTCCCGGAAAATTACGGAGGTATAAAAATCAAAAATTGTCCGTTACTTAAGCCGGGTCTTTAATTAATAAGTCAACTTATGTATGGTCTTAATCTTTCATTATGAGATGATCCGTCTTTTTTGGGGGATCATAATATTGCATTTAATCAGATTAAAATGTATTTGTATAATTCAATTTAATAAGAAATTACTCTCTCTATTGAATCAAGAATTTATTCTTCACTGTAAGAACTTGAGCAAAATATATTAATCTATTAACCCTTCCAAGACTTCTTTAGTTTTTCTAATTCTGCCTATTCGTGAAAAGATAAATTTGATTGTGTTTTCATGTTCTTCTTTCGAACGGGCTGTCATAGCATCTTCGACAAATATTTGCTGGTAGCCGTATTCAAAAGCGAAACGCGCTGTACTTTCAACACCTATATTGGTTGCTATACCGCATAAAACAATTGTATTAATATTTCTTCTTCTTAATTGAAGATCGAGTTCCGTACCGTAAAACGCACCCCACTGATGTTTTGTAATTACAAAATCCCCTTGCTTTGGACCAATGTCGCTTACTATCTGATTCCAATCCGGCTTCATACCCGATCCCCATTTAATTTGAGTATCTACGATTGGATTCAGCATGTCTTGCATATCTTCCGACGGCGTAACTCTTACTAAAAATACTTTCATATTATTTTTTCTAAACGCATCGGCTAATTCCGCTGAATTTGAAACAACACTGATTGCAGTATGCGGCTGAGTTTCCCTTCCTACAATTCCCTTCTGAAGGTCTATTACAACAAGAGCTGTTTTCGATTTATCTAAATTGAGCTGCTCACTCATTATTTAACCTTTCTAAAATTATTCCAATTTTAATTTACAAAAGCCAAGATATATTATCATTGTTAACAATTAAAAAATAAAAAAAACTTGCATCATATCATTTAATAATGATAATTTTATGTAAGACTCAATTTAATAATTTGGAAAATTATCGGAGGGGTAAGAGGGTATGCTTATCTATAGAATAAATCAAAGGCATGTAAAATTTAATAGCTTTTTTATTTAAAGTAATAAAAACTTTATTTTTTTCGATAATACAAATATATAAACTTAAGTGTAGGGCAATTATGAAATGCGATTTTTGTCATAAAGAAATTATTCCGGGAACAGAAGTAATAGCAGAAGGCCGCTGTTTTTGTAATTCTCTTCACCGTTATTATTGGGAAAACGGTATGGTATACGACGGCTCCAAATTTACTTCTACAGGTGAGTCTAACTCTAACCTGCAAACCATAAATAGCAGTAACTCAGATAATAACCGTTCCGACAGCAAAATGTTCGACAAAACTAAGCCCATGACATTAGGAGATATTTTTAGTACATCATTTGAATTATTAAGAAAAACATTTACGCGGAATATTGTAATCGCGGCTGTATTTTTAATACCTGCAGGTATATTATTTGCTTATGGAATTAAATCTTTTTTTTCAACCTTTTCAGGTTTTGTCAATCATTCGTACCAAAATGACCTGGATATCGATCGGCTATCATTAGTTTTTAGGGGAATGGGAATATACTTCATGGCAATGCTGGTTTTTGGCCTAGGATATCAAGCAGCCGTAATCGGCATAATAAAAATCGGATGCAGCACAATTAACGGAGAACGAATTTCATTAAAAGAAACTTTTAAAAAGATATTTTCCGTGACATATTTTCAAAGTTTGGGTCAAATATTATTAATTACAATGACTGCTGCAGCATTTGGACTTGCAACCATAATTATAATAGCATTAATCAGTATAGGTGACTTTGTAATGTTTAAGTTTGTAGGCGTCCTTCTGATTATTGCCGGTGTAGTATTTTTAATTTATTTATTTTTTCGATGGTATTTTGTTTTAATTGCTCTTGTTAATGACGAGCTTGGTGTAATAGACACATTTTCTAAAAGCTCTTTCCTGATTAAAGGATACTGGTGGCGTACATTCGGTATAATAATATTAATTTCTATCGCAATAAACTTTGCAATTTCATTAATCTCAACGCCTGTTTCTTTTGGTTTAATGTGGAGTCATATGTCCCAATATTTTAAAATGTTAAGCAATAATGAACAGGCTTTGAAGAATCCCGAATTGTTTTCCGGTTTGATGAAATCAAATTTTTCTCTTATTGGTATTCTAATTATACTTTCTAATTTTTTAGAATTGCTAATTAAGCCTCTCTTCAAAATAGTAATTTATTATGATTTAAAAATTAGGAAGAACGATATAATTGAACCTTCCGGCGAAGAAAACAGTCCTTTAAATCCGGAGCTATCGGTTTGATTGACGAAACATTTCAAAATACTTCTGCACAAGCTGAAATTAATCAAATAGATTTTAACGGCTCATGGGAAAAGAAAAACCGTAGCATTACTGCAGCAGCTTTCACCGGGTTAATTGTTATCGGGGCTATTTATTTTAATGTACAGTCAATTATAATGACTGTATTTATTTCAGTTTATAAAGCAGCATTTAATATTAATTTTCACGGTGATTTTTTTGAAAAAGTTAAACAAGCAACGGTATTTTTTAGAACTCCGATTTTAGTAACCGTAATGTTTACGGAATTTGTTTTTATGCTGTTTCCCGCTTTATGGATTGTAAAAAAATGGCATACAACAGATGTTAGAAAATATATTAGGATCCGTTTGTGTTCCTTAAATGAAGTTTTATTAGCCGTATTAATTACAATATTTTCTCTTCCGTTTTGTTATTATATATCCGAATTATTAGTACGTTCTTTAAATATGCCTAAAGTATTTAGAGAACTGGGTTCCCAGCTTTTTGCCGCAAAAACCGGCGGGCAGTTTATATTTTTAATTTTTGCAATTGCAGTTACACCTGCAATATGCGAAGAAGTTTTTTTTCGAGGGTACTTCCAGCGGACAATGGAGAGAAAAATCGGGGCGAAAAGTTTTATCTTAACAGGGATTCTTTTCGGATTGTTCCACATGCAGCCATTAGGCTTAATTACATTATCAATTCTAGGAATTTTATTTTCATTTTTTTATTACAGGAGCAAAAGTATTTTCCCTTCTAGTGCAGCCCATTTTACAAATAATTTTATTGCTATTTCATTAATGTATGTGCAAACTAATCAAGCTAAAATAGGAATTTTTCTTAGCGGTGAGATCCCTTTATCTATTGTAATCATTTCGCTTTTAATTACTTTATCCCTCGTTTGGTTATTTATTAATATAACACGGCACAATTTTGCTTATTAACTCATTTTACACATAAACTTTAGAAGTCACTGCACTATACCTCCAAGGTTAACTAACTTTTCAACCTAAAATGTTTTTAAAGTAACCTATAAGGTTTTGCTAGAGATAGGCTATTGATTAAAATAGAAATTTCTGTATATAAACCTGCCGTCAAATAATACATTTTAGTAATTCATCTCATAACCGATACTGAAAACATACCTGGTTGTAATTCCCATCATTAAATTTCCATTTCTGCCGAAAACAGCCCAAACGCCAGGAGAAAAATTTTTAATTTTAATAATGCCGGGATAAACATCAATCGAGCAAAAATATTCCTTTACCCCGCTTAAAACCAGGGAAGCCAATAAAGAATTATTACGGTCATAAAAAATACCTGTATGCCAACCTGTTTCAATTGTTCTTTGTCTAAACTCCGTACTTACATCTACAAGATGTTTGGTTTTAAAACCAGCTCCGAAAGACAAATTGTCCGTTTCATTAATTTTTTCGGAAAACCCGAACAGCGCCCCCATTCCATACCTGTAAAATAATGACCAGCGTTCGGAAAAAGGAAGTTTCCATTTCATTGAGAAATATTGTCCTGCATTTACTCTGCTGTTAGGTAAAGTAATTGTTGCTTGAAGCGACCAATCGGATAAATTTAATTTTTTACTGAAGAATTCATTTATCGAATCAAAGCTGAAAAGAATAATCCCTCCCAAATCAAAAATATAAATATCGGATATTTCATCTACGCTATATCCTTCATTTGGGCCGGATTCCATTACTTCATTAAACAAATGGTGCGTCATTAACGTTACTGCGGAAAAAAGCCAAGGATAAGGATAATTATGCTGCCGGTACCATTCTTTCATTGCAGTAAACAGCATCCCCCCTCCGATTAAATGCTGCTGATAATTTGGGATCCATTGCATATTTTCTTTAGAAAAACTTATAGGTAGAAATTCCGTTCTTAAAAATCTTGACCAGCCGTAATGAGATATACTTGTAAACGGATCTCCAAGGTTTCTAAATACAACATGCATCATTCTTCCGTACTGTTGACCTACTACCCTATTCGACACCATTTGAAGCTGGCAAACATCATAACCTCCGTTTAACATTAACGTAATAGGATTAAAAAGCGCTTCGCTGCCATAAGGCTTATTGGTATAAAAATAATTTTCCTGAGCTTTTAATAAAGATCCGTTGGTTAATATGACCATCATTAAAGCAAAGGGCGTAATTCTAAACAATTCAAGAATCTTCAAATAAGGTAACATTAGTTCTCCCCTTTAAAGAGAAAAAAAGTTATTAAAATTTTATTTGCAGAATTATTATTAGTACGATATTATATAAATATTTTTAAAGCAGCTTTGCTATAAGCTCGCCAATAAAATATCCTACTGCAGCTATACCGAAACCTACAACGAACATATCCAAACCGCTTTTAAAAAATCCTCTTCCGGTAAAAAAGCTTCTTGCCGCTCCAACTCCAAAGTGAGTTACCATAGCTATAATAAAAGATATCCAGATAGCAAGGGATCCGCTCCAAAAGAAAAACGGGAACACAGGAATAATAGCACCGATAGCAGTTGCTAAACCGGTTATCCACCCTTCCTTAAAAGGACTTGTATTCTGTGTCCCTATACCTAATTCCATTCTGACTTTTTCTTCTAAAGCCTGTTCCGGATTCTTCATAACTTCCTTAGCTAATGCAACAGCTTCTTCTCTGCCCATTCCCTTTGATTCATAAATTATCGACAGTTCTTCCGTTTCAAGTTCAGGCATAAGAAGAATTTCTTCGCTTTCCATTTTGCGCTCATGGTCATAAACTTCTTTTTCACTTACGGCTGCAAGATAGCCGGAAGACCCCATAGAAAGAGAATCCGCTATCATCCCCGATATTCCGGATATAAGAATAATATGCGGTGCAACACTAGCACCAATTACTCCGGCAATAAGACCGAAGTTTGCAGTAAGACCGTCGTTAAATCCGTAAACTACATTTCGAAGCAAACCTCCCGATTCGGATTTATGCCAGGGCTCCTCACTGCTTCCCTTTATCGTCATTAAGCTATTTGCATGCTGGGCAGAATCTTTTGCCAACCTCAAGGCAATTTTTTTCGTCGGCTCATCCGAAGTGCTTTTATATAATCCGAGATATGATTTTACCTCTGTAGCTTCCTCTTTCATCAAAGCTCTGGAAAGCAATGCAGTTCCAAACTTTTTTGCCGACCATGCTAAAGCTTGTGCTTTTAAAGAAGGTTTAACTTCCCCGACTTCCATATTATTTTTGATTATTAAATCTTTCCAGGCGGCTATATGTTTATCTTCAACATCAGCAAGTCTTAAATATATATTTTTCCTGGACTCATCATCTATTAATCCGGCTAATTTACGGTACAGAAATGCCGCATCAACTTCCTCATGAAGATGATGAAACCAAACTGAAGCTGATTTTCTATCGCTCATTAATGCTTTCCCTAAATTAATTTAATCATTTGAACTGTGTTAATTTACGTATATCGATTTAATTAAAAAACACGAAATCCGAATTAAACCGGATTAATATACAAAAGCCTTGAGATAATTTTCCCAAGGCTTATAACTTCTTTAATTATTTATTAAAGAATTAAAATTTAAAATCAACTCCTACATCCAATGCACCGTAACTTAAGCTGCCGTATCCTAATCTAGCGACAACTGCAAGAGTAGGAGAGACCCAATATCTAACACCGCCTTGTGCACCTAAGAAAAATCCGCCGACAGTTGGTGACGAATAAAAATATCCGCCCGGGCCGTCCCATTTTACAGAACCGGCGTCATATGCCAAAGTTAAACCAACCCAGGGATCCCATTTATCATTACTTAACACAAAATGATAATTACCTTGTGCACCGATTAGAATGTCGGTATAACTCCATTTTCCATCAAAAAAAGATTCACTGTAGCTCCAATACCTAAATACACCACCAAAACCAACACGTCCAAAGTTTTGCAATTGCATACTATACTCGTAATTCACTCCGAATTGAGGAGACGAGCCGAGGAATGATAAGCCGATTGTCGGCCCCAAATAATTTTTGTTTAACTCATATTGTGAATAACCATTATTACTGAACACAAAGAAAACTGCAATAACAATTGCAAACAGCAGTGCACCTTTTTTGTACATTTCGTTCTCCTTTATATTGTGGTTGTATTTTAATAAAAAATTGCTCTAAAAAATTTTAATATATTATTCTAACAAAAAATATTTAAAGCAATATATTTAATTATTCTCTACTTATACTTTTAATGAATTGAAACGTTACCGCTTTCGATATATAATATAATAATTTAATTGGAAAAGTAATAGTAAAAATATTTTTTTTATATTAAGATTTTTTTAAAAAACTTAACTTTTTATATATTATTTCTTCTTAAAATATTCAGCTACCATAGGAGGTGGTACAGGATTTGGAACTTCATTATGAATTGCCGGTATACTTTGAAGGTAGGTAAATATAGCTTTTAAATCAGCATCATTCATATGTCCCATTGGCTGCCATGGCATTGGTGGTAAAAGACCTCTTCCCGTGCCCAAATGCTTTCCATTTCTTAGCGTATTAACAAAATCCTGAAATGACCAGGCACCAATACCAGTAGTGGAGTCAGGCGTAAGATTTCTTGAAAATGAAATACCCCAAGGACCAACCCATTCAGTTAAATCCATGGAGGCTAAAATCCAATTATGGAGTCCGGCCGCCTTTAAATCTAATTCCGGAGTTGGTTCATTTGCCGGATGACCGGATAATAAACGGGTTGTATCTGGTACCGGACCCATCTTTGTCATTACTTTAGGAGAATGACAGTCGTTGCATCCACCTGCATTGACCAGATATTTACCTTTTGCAATTAACTCTTGCTTAGTTAAAGTTTTTTCCTGCGGCTGGCAATCGAACTGACTTAAAACAACAACGACAGAAATACCGCAAAGAATGAAAAAGAATATATTTTTTTTCATGTACCCACCTTAAGTTTATTAATGATTATGACGTTATTTAGTTGGACCTAAAAACCGGGGACTTTAATAACAAGAATGAAGAATTACGAATGCTTTGGATATTTTATTCCGCTTTAGAAAAGTAAATAATTTAAAACAAATTTGATTTAAGCTAAGTAGATAAATATTCAGAAGCAACAAGAATATTGCATGAGAGGCTTAATAATTGTAGATGCCAACCAATTAAATGTTTTTAAATCTTTAATTTATAATTAATGAATTTTGCACTAAAATGTTTTATACAAATCCATTAATGAATTGAGCACTTTTACATTGCATGTTAATAATTTTTCTTTATTTTGATGTCCGTTTGCTACAAGCAGACATTTTATTCCCAATTCATTTGCAACTTCATAATCATGAACGGTATCCCCGATTAAGACAGTTTCGTTAGGTTTACATTTTAATTGTGTTAACAGCTTTTTTCCTATTTCAATTTTACTTCCGGCATAAATGTTATCCAATCCGCTTAAATGTGTAAAATAATGATCAATATTAAAATATTTTACAATCTCGATTAAAGTAAGCTGTGAATAAGCGGATAGAATTGCCTGCTGTTTCGCGCGGTTAGAAATATACTTCAAAATATCAATTGCTCCTTCATGTAAACTAGCTTCATGTTTGCGTGTTTCATATTCATCCATCCATTCTTTTCCTAAAATTTCAAACGAATATTTATTAAAATCCAGCCCGGTTTTTCTATAATATTCTTTTACTGGAAATGTAAAGATTTCACGATATTTTTTTAAAGTTAATGTTTGAAGTTTTCTTCTTAACAGAATACCGTTAATAATATCTACACATAATTCGGTATCGTTAAAAAGAGTTCCATTCCAATCCCATATTATATATTTGAAATTATTTAACAATTGTCGCCCTATCTATTTTTTTTAAAAAGAATAAAGGATGTAAATAATTATCGTACTTTGGCTACATATACTGAGAAATTTCCGTTTCTTTATGAATATTTTTTGAAACTCCGTTTTGCAAATTTTTTATAGGGAATAAATACTTAATTAATTTTAAATAATTTACCGGACTTGTCAGTAATCTTTTGTACGTATTGTCTCCTATAAAAATATCTGTAATTAATTCACTCAGCTTTTGACCATACAACTTGAATAATAAATTTCTAACGACCGGATAAGTATAAACTAATCCAGCTACTATTTTGGCAAACTTAATTTCCTGTAAAATAGTATCGTTTATTTTCTTATTATAAATATAAGATGCCGCATTTTCATTAAACTCACTTTCAATTAAAGCTTCAGCCGCAATTTTACCGCTTTCAATTGCATGACTTATTCCCTCCCCGGTCACAGGGTCAGCTAATCCGGCTGCATCTCCGGTTAAGAAAATTCTATATTTTGCAAATTGAGTTCCCTTATAAATTAGAGGGACAAAATATCCGTGTCTTTCCGATTTAATGACATTTTTAATTCCCAGAAAATTTATATAATCTTTTATTAAATTGTTCAAATATTTCTGCTTACCCTTAATATTAATTACACCGATCGACAGATGATCTTTTTTGGGGAAAACCCATCCGTAGCCATGCGGAACAATATCAAAATCAAATCTTGCCGAACTACTAAGCCTTTCATAATCACTATTATTAACAAACACCTCATACTCTAATGCAGGCATTTTAATGTTATTCGTTTTTAATCCGAGTTTATAAATATTCAATCCGGTCGCGCCGCTGCTTAAGATTATAAATCTTCCGTAAAATGTTGAATTTTTTGCCCTAACTTCAACAACTTCATTGCCGCTATTAATGTCAACAACTTCTGTTCCCTCCTTTATATGCGCACCGGCTTTTAATGCAAGCGATAAAATATGATAATCAAACTTTTCGCGCATTGTCATTATAATTATCGGATTATCACGATGAGTAATAAATTTAAACTTATTGTTATGATTGTATATTTCGGTATAATTACAATTGACTTCGGTAATATCATCAAAATTAACAGGCAATAAACTCTTAACTCTGTTTACAACTCCGCCGCCGCAAGTTTTGTATCTTGGCAGAATATTTTTTTCAAGTACCAATACATTAGCTTTTTGTGAGGCTAAAAAATAAGCGGCAGCTGAGCCTGAAGGACCGCTGCCAATAACAATTGCATCATAAATTCCGCATGAACTGTTCGTTTTCATTTTTAAATTTGTAAAAATAGTTTTAGAAAAGATAGAATCTAAATAACCATTTTAACTTCAGGATTTTTATCTAATTTTTCATATATTAAATTCCTAACAACTTCGTTCGGAACCTGCAGAGAAAAATTAATACTAAAATATTTTCCGTTTTTACTTATGTTTGAAGGAGTTACATCATAAGTTAATCCCATTGATGCTTCTTTAATTGCTGCAAGTATTTTATTTACATCGGTCCCGATAACTTTATATCCCCACTCACAAGGATATTCTATTTTAGGTTTTTGACTGTCGGATTCTAAAATCATTTATTTGCAATTAGTAATTTGATTTAAGTTTTTTTGTTAAAATAATAATGTTTTTAAATTAATCAAATGAGGTAATAATATTAAATATGAGTAAAGGCACAAGATAGTATAAGTTAAGCAACCATCACTACTTTTAATTCTTCTATTAATTAGTTTCAAATAGATTAATTAGACTTAACATTTGGTTTTATACCGGCGAAGGTCTATTGTTATTTAATAATAATCGGGAGGACTAAAATGATCCGAACTTTGTTAATAGGCCTGTATTTAGTTTTCATTTTCGTAAGTTTTTGGATTTTAGATAAAAGGATAAGTACAACTAAAACTACTAATTTAAAGTTTAAAAACTTTCATTAATTTTTGTTGTTTGCATCACAAAAAATATTGATTTGCTTTTTCTTCTTGCATGTCTTTTAATGAAAGATTAGTTTTACATCGGTTCTTTCAAAAGGTTCTCCCCTGCCTTTTGAGCAAAAAGAGCTAAGTCCCGATGGTCGCCCGATCATTGGGCTTTTTTATTTTAAACAACTTTTAAATATTAAAAATATTTAAACAGATAGGTCGGTCAATATTCTTTTCAATAAATTTCTGGCTAATGGTACTTTATATGCATTATGTTCTAATGTAAAAGCACTTTTAAAGATATCTTTAGACAGCTCCGTAATATTTGATTCATTTGGTGTAAATCCATTTAACTTTTCATTTAGGCTTTCTATTTCCCAGGGTACCGGGGCAACACCGCCGAAAGCGATTCTTCCATTTGAAATCCTACCATTATTTTTTGTTACTACCGCACCTATGCTGACGAGAGCGAAATCCCAAACTTCCCTTTCCATTATTTTAATATATCTGCTTACGGTTCCTTTAGGTAATACAGGAACAAAAATCTTTTCAACTATCTCTCCCGGTTCAAGAATATTCTCTTTAGTATGATTCTTTTCTGGCAGAATAAAAAACTCTTTTAAAGGTATTCTTCTTGATTTTCCATTTGCATAAATTGAAACTTCAGCATTAAGTGCCAGCAGTGCAACAGCAGTATCGGAAGGGTGAACTATATAGCACGGACCTCCGCCTGCTATACAGTGATATTTATTTTGTCCGTCGACCGCATAACAAATATCTCCCCCTTTTCTTATGCAATGAAAATCACCGCGAAAATAGAAACACCGCGGCCGCTGACATAGATTTCCCCCAAGCGTTGCAATATTTCTAAACTGTGGTGAAGCAATATCCTTTGCAGCCTGAGCTAAAATAGTATATTTTTCATTAATTAATTTATTTTCGGCAATCTCAACTAAAGAAACCAGCGAACCTATTTCCAGACCGCTGCCTTCATGGAATTCAATTTTAGTTAAACCGGGTATTGATTTTAAATTGACTACATTTTCAGGAGATTCCAAATAATCTTTCATCATTCCAAGCAGATCGGTTCCCCCGGCAAACGGCAGAGCGGTTTTATTATTTTTTCTTAAAAAACTGCCGGCTTCATCTAAAGTTTTAGGCTGTAAATATTTAAAATTTTTCATATGCGAACCTTTAAAAACTATTTATTTATTAACTGTATAAGGCATCTAAAATTTTGTCCGGAGTAATAGGTAAACTTTTAATCCTAACACCTATAGCATTATAAACTGCATTTGCAATTGCAGCGGCAGTAGGAATTATAGCCGGTTCTCCGATGCCTTTAACTCCCGTATAATTTAATAAGCTATCGCCTTCACTAACTATTATAACTTTAATATCAGGCGTTTCTTTTATTGTTGCCATTTTATAATCGTGCATATTGGTAGTAAGAACCTTGCCCGTATTTTTATCGATTAATCTTTCTTCCATCAAAGCATAACCAAGCCCTTGTATTATTCCGCCGTGGAATTGATTTTCCAAAGTCTTTCGATTCAACACTCTGCCGATATCATGTGCAGCAACTATTTTGGATACTTTAACCTTTCCTGTTTCCGTATCTACTTCAACTTCGGCAAATTGAGCACCGAAAGTATTTGCCTGGTAGCCTTTGGGATTTTCATTTCTTGCCCCGGTTGTAATTAATACTCTTTCGTGCATTTTTTGAACAACATTAGGAATCTCTATTTTTTGAGTTTCATCTTTGCTATTATAAATTATACCATTTTTATATTTAAGTTGATCTTCCGGCAATTCTAAAATAGCAGAAGCACCATTTATTAACTTAGCTTTCATTTGTTCCGCCGCATCTCTTACAGCCGGGGAAACAGAAGGAGCGGTTGTACTCCCGCCGCTTGAAGGACAATAAGGATCAACAGCAGTATCGCCAAGAGAAACTTGTATTTTGTCCAGCGGAATTTCCAAAACCTCTGCAGCAACCATTGCTATAAAAGTATAAGTCCCGGTTCCAAGATCCTGAGTTCCGGCAATTACTTGTACGCTTCCGTCTCTATTTAATTTTAAAGTTGCATATGCAGGCGGACCGCCTCCTCCCCACCAAATTTGCGTAGCCATTCCAATGCCGGTTTTAATATTGCCTTTACTAGACGCAGCTGCTTTCCTTTTTTTATACCACTCAATCGATTCGGCGCCTTTTTTATAAGCTTCTTTTAATAATTTACTTGTATACGGTTCGTTGGAAACCGGATCTACTTTTGTATAATTTTTTATTCTGAAGTCTAACGGATCCATCCCAACCTTCTCTGCCAGTTCATCAATTAAAGATTCAAATGCAAACGTTCCTTGAACATGCCCCGGTGCTCTGAATGCACGCGCGCGGCCGGCATTTATTAATATATTGTATTCTTCAGTACTTACATTTGGACATTTATAAAGTGCACGCAGCGGCCAGCTGCACCCGGCACCGGACGGATATGCACCAACCGCACCGTAAGAATAATGTTTTAATGCAGTTATTGTTCCGTCTTTTTTAGCACCAGCTTTTAGTTTTTGATATGAATCCGGGCGATTGCCCATTATCAAATTCATCTGTTTTCTATCAACGGTTATTTTAACAGGTCTGCCGATTTTTTTAGCAAGCAATGCCGCCATAACCGAATACTTGCCGGCCTCGAGTTTGCTGCCGAAACCGCCGCCCATATATTTTTTAATAACACGAACATCACTTTCCGGAATTTTTAAGCTGCTCGCAATTTGATCACGTACGCTAAAAATTGCCTGGGTTGAATCCCATACATTTAATTTACCGTTATCCCAGTTAACCACACTGCAGTGAACTTCGGTAGGATTATGAATTGCAATTTGTGTTGAAAAAGTATCTTCAACAATAACATCAGCTTCTTTAAAACCATCATCAATATTACCTCTTGAATAAACACCCGGCTTTCCGTTAAGTATATTTCCCCATTCATGTACTTTCGGCGAGTCCGGTTTCATCGCATCACCTGCATCAACTACAAAAGGCAGTTCTTCATATTCAACTTCGATTAGGCGCAATGCATCTTCGGCAATCCTCTCTGTTTCGGCAGCTATACACGCTACTTCATCGCCTACGCATCTTACGTGAGGATCAAAAAGAAAAGTTGTATTGTAATACCAAGGTATTTTCGGCTCATCGTCCGAAGTTATAATTGCCAAAACTCCGGGAAGTTCTTTCGCTTTTTTAGTATTTATTTTTTTAACCTTGGCGTTGGGATAAGGAGAGCTTAAAATTCTTGCATGTACCATATGAGGAAGATTTACATCAAAAGTATATACAGCGGAACCGCTTACTTTATCGTAACCGTCAATTCTCGATACCGGTTTCCCTATTACTTTTAATTTATCGTTCGATTCCCATGCTTTATATTTTTCAGTTGAAACTTTTAAGAAATAAATACCTTGTGTAATATTATTTA
>CAZHBJ010000084.1:0-14383 GCA_964530445.1 uncultured Ignavibacteriaceae bacterium | reverse complement strand
AGTTATTGATTATACAATTGGTCTTCCTGTAGAGTTAACAACTTTTACAGCTTCTTCGGTTAAATCAGGGATAGAATTAAAATGGTCTACCGCAACAGAAGTTAATAATTACGGGTTCGAAATAGAACGGGCTTCGTCTTCGACTACGCCCCGTCAGAACACTTGGGTAAAGATAGGATTTGTTAACGGCAGCGGGAACAGTAATTCGCCGAAAGAATATACATATTTTGATAATAATTTAACCGGCGGTACTAAATTTCAATATAGATTAAAACAAATTGATAATAACGGAAACTTTGAATATTCTAAAACTGTAGAAGTTAGCGCCTTACCGGCAAAATTTGAATTATCGCAAAATTATCCGAACCCGTTTAATCCTTCTACTTCTATAAAATATTATATACCGAAAAATTCTTATGTCTCACTTATAGTTTATGATATGCTCGGGAGAGAAGTTATTAGACTGATAAATGAGCAGGAATCTCCCGGTTATCACGAAATAAGCTGGAATGGTTTGGATAGCAGAGGAGAATCAGTTTCAAGCGGTGTTTATATTTATAAATTAACCGCAGGAAGTTTTACTCAAACCAAGAAAATGAATTTGCTTAAATAAGGAAAATCTTTAGGCTGTAATTTGGTTTCGATTACTTCTTATTTTCTATAAATAAGAAGTAATCGAACAATTAGGGAAGTATTAATCTTCAAAAAATTCTGTTCCGAATCTATCTAAATAGCCCCATTGTTTTTTAATCCTAACCATCACCAGCGGTCCGCCGTTATCGATTATTTCATCATATTTGTTCGGAGTAATGCCCTTTCCGCCATTATCAATCAATCCCCACCAACCATTTAATTCAACTTTTACAATTCCATTGTGAAACTCACCCACTGCAGAATAGTTATTTTGGATAACCTGTTTTCCCTGATTGTTTATAAAACCCCAAAGTCCACTTTGTTTAACCGCAGCAAGGCTTTCACTAAAGTTTCCGATACTTTCATATTTAATAGGAGTAATTTGCTGCCCGTTTGTATTAACAAAGCCCCATTTGTTATTAAGTTTTACTGGAAACATTCCCTCAAAATAATCTCCGATGCCGTGGTATTGAGGTGGAATAACTTCTTTTCCTTTTGTATTTATAACACCCCATTTGCCGCCGAAGACTTCTTCTTTATCATTTTTTTTGATTCCAAAATTCACTTTGGCAAATCCATTATCAAAATCCTCAACAATATCGTATATCAAATCCGTTATTTCTTTTCCCTCTTCATTTATAAAGCCCCATTTATTATTTAATTTCACTTTTACTATGCCTTCTTTAAAATCTCCGACATATTCGTATTTAATTTGGATAATAATCTTTTTATTCATATCGCAGAAACCCCACTTATTTTTTTTTCTAAATCTAATTAACTTGGGTAACTGCTCCGTCATTTCTTTCTCTCCGTATAATAATTTTTAAAAACCGGCTAAATTTAATCTCACTTAAAAACATTAAATCAAATAATTACATAAACTAAAACTTTTCCGGTCATATTTATTTAACTCAATAATAATTTCATCTGTAGTTTAAAGGATAAAAATAAAAGTCATTACAAATATTTTTTCAAAATTTTTTTTTGCAAAATAACTTCCGAACTTCCAACTATATCCGCAATTACTTGTTATGGTATCTAAGATGCCTTTTCTTTTTATTACTCACTGAATTTTTTTCCTGTTCAGCTTTGAATGCATTAAATTGTTCCGGTGTCATGGTAGTCATTTTTTTAACAAATGCAACTATACCCCAAATCTGTCTGTTAGATTTTACCGAACCAAACTCAGGCATACCGGTCATTTTAATACCGTTTTTTGTTATCCAGAATAATTCCGACGGTTTCCAATCAACAGCAGCTTTTACTAGTTCAGGAGGATTCGGGTACATATGAGGAGCTTTCTGCGGTCTTTTAATGCCCGGAGCTCCATGGCAGCCGATACATGAATGAGTATATTCCCTAAATCCTAAATTAATTAGTGATGTATCCTGAATATTTTGCTCATTAATAAGTTCTGCATGATACTTTACGGAGTTATCTACTGTTTTGCTTATTATCCAGCGGGTAACTGAATTATGCGGAACATTAGCGCCTATATTATAAAAGCCCGAGTATATATATATAAGAAAACCTATAATTAGTGCTACTATTGTACCGACAAACGTTAGAAAAGTTTTCATAAATTCTCCTTTTAGTTTATCTTGATCCGCAAATTACAAACAGCCGCATTATTTTCAAATTCATAATATACTTATGGATTCTTTTGCTTAATACAAACGATTAGAGAAATAAACTTATTATTTAACAAAATATATTAAAAAATATTATATATATTCATTGTAAAAGACACATTAGCCGAAAATTTAAAATGATGGAGACACAAAGAAGATGAACCATAAAAAAGCCGGGAAATCCCGGCTTAAAACAATAAAAATTTACATCTCAATTAGAATTGATCGACTTGATTTTGTTCCATATAAGTATAGCTGTTATAGAACTTTGCACATAAACTTCTAACTCTTTCACTTTCATCGAATCTGGCTGCTTGTTTAACAGCAAAAACCGATTTATCCGACCCTATTTTTGTTAACGATAAAGCAGCAACAATACGGGCTACATCCGATTTATCACTGTGCAGAATTTTCATTAAAGGAATAATTGCTTCCGAAACTTTATATTCACCCAAAAAATATGCACAGCTAACCTTAAGCCCTAAGTTATCTGATTGTACTCCAACTATATAATTATCTATTGCTTCTTGTGATAAAGGTAAATTTCCATTTGAATTTGTTCCCTGTGCAAATATTGAGATTGTGCCTAACAACAATAGGGAAACGGCTAAAATTACTACATGCTTTTTCATCTTAGTACCCTCTTGCTTAATTGTAAGTTAATATATTCTCGCTTGCTAAATTACTCTTTGTTAGCACTTATGGAATTAATTAATGATGGAAGGTTTTTAAAAGTGATTAAACCGGAAGGGAAACGGATAGGATCGACCCAAGATAAGGCTTTATAGACTTTAAAACATATCAGAACGCCGGAAGTATAATCGGCGTTTAATATTAATTTTAAAATACCTGTAATAAATCCCCCGCCACAAACGGTGAGGTATCTTAATTGTTGAATCTAATTCTATGCGTTTTAAAGCGGTCCAACGTACAAACGGCCGAGAACTTCACCCAAATGCTCTGACCTGCGCTTTCCGAAAACAGCATTTCAGCTACTGCAGACAGGTCCGCCGAAGCCCGGCCGGACAAAGGCGGATTTAAATGATATTAAACTCCCTGGTAAAGTCCGATTATGTTCCCATCAGGATCTTTTATAAGAGCATAAGCACCCATTGCAGGAATTATGATTTTGCTGCGGAAGATACTGCCCCCTAATTTCTTTGCTTTTTCCAAATAATCTTCAACATTGCTTACCCTTACATGAAATATAGTTGTTTCTCCTTGAGAAACTTTATCTACTTTTCGGAGCCCGATTGTAAATCCTTTATGCGTATTGAATAAAAGATACCCGTTTCCGAACGGTTTAAATTCCCAGCCAAATAATTTAGCAAAAAAATCTTTGCCTTTGTCTAAGTTTGTTGTAGGAATTTCTGCGTGAGCTAATAAATCTGATGCCATTTTAAGATTCCTGAAAATATAAAAATTAAAATAAGTAATTAATCAACATGTTTAAGGCATGTAATAATTTTATATTCTAAAATAAACATAACTTCTTTAATAATAAATGATGAAAATAGCAGTTTTAATATTTATTAAGAAGTGAATCCACCTTTTCCACACCGCCTGTCTCAATAATTATATATCCCCGGAATGTGAGGTCTTTTCTTCAATCAAAGTTAAATTATATTTTAAATTTACTGCTAAAAAAACTGGGCTCACCGGCTAACAACATCAAGTGTTTTTAAAAATATTATACACCCTTTGTATCTCCCTTAATCATTTGCCAAATTGTTGTAAGAATAATTTGAATATCCAGCCAGATAGACCAATTTTCAATATACCATAGGTCGTATTCAATTCTTTTAATAGTCCGTTTTTTATTTTCCTCGTATTCGGGTACGTCGCCTCTGAAGCCGTGAATTTGCGCCCAGCCTGTAATACCTGGATTAACCCAGCTTCTTAGTTTTATTTCTTCAACCATTTCTTTATAAATTTCATTAAATGCAATAGGGTGCGGCCTTGGCCCGACTATAGACATTTCGCCTTTAAATACATTTATAAATTGAGGTAATTCATCAATGTTAGATTTCCGTAAAAACTTTCCAATCTTTGTTATTCGCGGATCACCTTCAACAGTGGGCTTATACTTATTTGATTTTTCGCTTCCTGCATACATTGTCCGGAATTTATAACATTTAAATATTTCATCTTTTGCCCCGACTCTATCCTGCCGGAAAGAAACCGGCCCGGGAGAAAATAACCTGTTAAGAATAAATAATAAAGGATAAAGCCATGAAAGGATCAATATTATTGCAAAAAACGAAAATACTATATCAAATGTTCGCTTTACAAAACGCCAATGTGCTTCGGCAAGCGGCTCACTTCTAACAGTAATAATAGGGAAATTAGCTATCATGTTTATCTGAAATTTTTTTGAAACAAATCTCAAATAATCCGGTATTATATGAACTCTTACTGCATGTTTATTACAAATCTTTATTATATCATCCAACTGGTGTGCAGCATAAATAGAAAGAGCTATTACTACCTCTTCGATATTTCTTTCGGAAATAATACTGTCAAGTTTATCAATTCCACCTAAAATATTAAGCCTTGAATCCGGGTCCGAAGCATCGTCTAAAAATCCGATTAAATTAAATCCGAAGTCATAACGCCCTGAAATTAAATCATTAAAATCTTTTGCAAGGTTGCCAACGCCGATTATTAAGAGATTACGAACATTCTTTTTCTTCCCTCTAATTTTGGAAACCCAAAATTTTACAATCTGAATTCGTAAGCTCACAAGCACAATTAAAAATAGAGTATAAAGAGTTATAAAGTTCCTTAAGAATAAATTTTCCTTTACTAAAAAGAGGAATAAAATAGCGGCAAAAATTTGTACAATTACATTTCTTATAATTTTTAAAAATTGGTAAGAGAAATTCCTTGTATTAAAATCATCATAAAATTCAATTACATTTGAAACAAAATACCAGATAAAATTAAGCGCCGCCATCAAAGCGAACATATAATTTCGATTGATAAGTATCTGTAGCGATTGAGAGATAATTGCTGAAACAAAGAAGGAAATGTTTATTATGGCAAGGTCTAAAAACAGCCTTAAGTAGTATGTTGATTTGTTATTTGATATCATAGCTCAACTAGTCAACATTAACTTTAATGGTTGAAGAACTCATTACATTTTGCATTAACGAAACTTTGTATTTTATCTTCGAATATTTTTCTATCGAACTGTTTTGCATAGATGTTCAACGACTCCGGATTAAACTTTTTTTCTAATTTTTCAAACTTATTAACCGCATCAATAATATTTTCCGGCGTTTGTTTGTTAAAAAGAATCCCTGTCTCATTTTCTATTATTGTTTCCGCAGCACCTCCCTTATTATAAGCAATAACAGGAGTACCGCATGAAAGAGCTTCAATCATTGTTATTCCGAAGTCCTCTTCTGCCGCAAAGATAAAAGCTTTTGCTCTTTGCATATATCCTTTTAATTTTTCTCCTTCTTGATAACCAAGAAATTCAATATTTGGAGTTAACTTGGATTTTATTTTATTTGCGTCAGGACCGTCACCGATTATTAGTAATTTTTTATCCGGCATTTTTGAAAAAGCCTCGGCAATAATATCTATTCTTTTATAAGGGACTAATCTTGAAGCAGTTAAGTAAAAATCTTCCTTCTTTGTCTCTAAAGGAAATTTATCGGTATCAACAGGTGGATAAATTACCTCTGCACCTCTCTTATAAATTTTATTAATTCTTTTTGCAATATATTTTGAATTAGCCGCAAAATAATCAACTCTGTTCGAAGCCGATACATCCCAAATCCTAATATAATGAAGGATTGCTTTTGCAATCAATCCTTTAAGACCTGTTAATAAATTGGACTCCCTTAAATATTGATGAGTTAAATCCCACGCATACCTGATTGGAGTATGGCAATAATTAATATGCAGTTGATTTGAATTTGTTAGAACGCCTTTTGCTACAGCATGAGAGCTTGAAATAATCAAATCATAACTTGAAAGATCAAATTGTTCGATTGCATATGGGAAAAGGAGTAAAAACCTTCTATGATTTTTTTTCACCAAGTTCCAGTTTTGAAGGAAGGAAGTAGCCGGAACTTTATCTTTAACTATAATTTTTTGTTCTTCATCATTTAAAAAATTAAAAAGGACAAATATATCGGCGTCTTTCCATATATTTGTTAAAGATTCAACTACTCTTTCGGAACCGGCATAGCCGGCAAACCAATCATGTATAATTGCTGTTTTCAAATCATTTAACATTAATATTATTTATTAAAAAACTTTGAATAAACTTTTTTTGTCTCCGCGGCCATTTTTTCTACACTAAATTTCTTTTCTACAATTTTTCTAGATGCTTGCGAAAAATTTTTCCACATCTCTTTATCACCGGAAAGTTTCAACAAATAGTCAGCAGCAATTTCCGGTTTATCTAAATCGTACAAAAAACCGTTAACACCTTTTTGAACAACATCTTTATTTCCGGTAACATTTGTTGCAATTGCAGGAATTCCGATTGCCATTGCTTCCAAAATTCCTAAAGGTAAACCTTCCCAGCGTGAAGTCGAAATATAACAAAATGTATCCTTTAAATAATCAGAAGGATTATCAACCATACCTAAAAGGTTTACGAAAGACGATATTCTGTTTTGTTCAAGCTTTTGTTTAAAGATCTTTTCGTCCTGCCCGCTGCCTAAAATAATTGTTTCAAACCTTTCAATTTGATTTTGTTTTTTTAACTCCTTTAAAATATCAATAAGAAGTAAAGTGTTTTTTGAATAATCAAAACGGCTAATGGTTATTAATTTGAGCTTTTCACGGCTAAAAATATTTTCCTCTACTGTTTCTATAGGAATTACAACTCCGTTATTTATTATATTTATTTTTTTATCCCGTGCTATTTTTAATTTTTTTACTAAATCAAATTCGCTTTTGGAAACTGTAATAAATGATGCTGTTATTCTTGACATTAGCTTTTCAAGCATAACATATACACTTTTTTGCATATTATTATACTCGCCGACATGAATCCCGTGAAATGTGTGAACACATGGAATCCCGGTAATAAATCTCAATGTTCTTCCATAAACTCCAGCCCCTTTACCATGCGAATGTATAACATCAATTTGATGTTTTTGAAGAAAAAATATCAAGTTTGCAACAGTATTAAGTTTAAATTTTCTATGCGGAATTACAATCATTCTTTCGGCTCTTACCAAACTTTCATAACGGTTCCAATAAGGGTAGTCATTTGGACAAGCGATGTAAAATTCTATTTCATCTTTAAGATTTTGTATAAGACGATATATATGTTCAGGACCTCCCCCGAAATCGGCTCTAGCAGAAATTATGAGAATCTTAGGTATTTTCCCATTTACCATAAATTATTCCATTTAACTAACTGAACCAACATGTAAATTGAACCCAAAGATATGTTAAAAAATGTACAAAATTTCTTAATATAAGAAAAACAAATCCTTTATTTCGATAATAATTATAATTTGGAAGATTTAAATTTCTTTTTTTTGCCAGATAATTAATTCGCTGCCGCTTAATTTCCCAATCACCAGAAGTTTGTGTAGAATGAACTCGATAATAGACATGAATTTTAGGAATAAAACAAAATTTGAAATCTTTACTAAGCCTCAACCATAAATCATAATCTTCTATTGCTTTTAATTCGGGATCTTCATCAAAACCATTTACCGCTTCTATCATTTCTTTTCTAATTAATACAGAAGAACAAGTAATAGAATTACCTTTTTTCAGTAAGTCATCCCTGCTCAATACAGCTTTGTGTAATAATGGAAGTACTTCATAATTTTGAGAAAAAATTGAAGTTCCGAAAGTTACACTCATTGAGTATACAAAGGCTGCTTCGGAATTTTTTTCTAAATGAATGATTTGATTTTCCAGCTTATTTTTAGTCCATAAATCATCACTATCAAGAAAAGCAATTAACTCCCCATCAGCTTTTTGAATACCAAAATTTCTGGGGACAGAAGGTCTGCCGGAATGCGGGATTCTATAATATTTTATTCGAGAATCTTTATATTGTTTTATAATTTCAGGCGTCTTGTCATTCGATTCATCATCGATAATTAATAATTCGAAATTTCCATAAGTCTGATTTAACACCGAATCGATCGTTTCTCCGATATATTTTTCGGAATTATAAGCGGGAATAACTATAGAGATAAGCGGATTCGTGTTTCTTTTCATTTTGAGATACCGGATAAAATTTTTCGATTTATAAATATTATATAAATCAAGTAAAGAAATCCTATAATTAATATAGTGTATGCAACGCCATTTAAGCCGAATATTTTTACCATTACGATATTTAAACCTACCGAAACAATGCCTACACCGACTTTTGGAGGTAAATATTTATTCGGAACATTAAAAGCCATACCATGAATAGTTAAAGCCTGCCCTGTATAATACAAACCGGCCCCAAAACACATTATAGGAAGCAGATACCAATAAGCGGCATAATCGGCATTACTGATAAGAATGATTAAATCTTTACCCCAAAAGTAGGTAATTAAAGTGGAGATAAGAGCAATGAGAAAAATTACAGTCGAGTTTATTCTAATATACAGTATTCCCTTCTTAATTCTATTTTCGTCTTCCATATTTGCATATTGTCTGTAAATTATAGGCGACCAAAAGTCGTTCATAACTATATATGGAGTTATAATAAGTCCCGTTATAAGTCCAAGCATAACAGAATAAATTCCAACATCAGACGTAGATAAGAATCCATTAATTATCCACTTATCTCCGTTAAATTGCAGCCATCCTATAAATCCCCAAATAAAAAAAGGCGTCATATATTTCAGCAGCTTGCCGGTCATTTCTTTTTTTACCTCAATTGCAGCCTTCGAACTTTCCTTTTTCTCTTTTGGAAGCGACTTTTTAAAAATAAAAACTTTTACGGCAGAAGATGAGAGAGCCGCAATTACCAGGATTAAGAACACATATACTAAGTTAAGATTATGTGAAAAGATTAAAAAAGAGAGCAATATTATCGTTAAAACTTTCTCACTACCCAGCAAAATCGAATTTTGTTTCCGCTTTCTAATAAGGTTTAATGCAGAGTTGAAAAACTCATTTAGCTTAGATGCAAGAATATATAAACAAGCAACTAAGAAAAAAACACCCGGCTGCTTTGTTCCAATAAACAGCGGAATTAATAAGGATACAGCGGAGAGTATTAATAAAACTATTGTAAAACCAAGCAGCATTCTAAAGACTATATCTACAAATTTCCAAACAAGCTTTTTTTCCATATAATCATAATAAAACCTGATAAGACCCTGTGCTAAAGGGGAATGGAACATCATACCTACTAATATTGCAATTGATACAACAAGGGCATAAATTCCATAATGCGCCGTACCGAGTTTTGATAACAATTTTAGAATTATAAAGCTGAAAATTACGTTCATTACCTGCCCCAGAATGACCCACCCCATTTCTTGCACCGAGCTCAAACTAATATTAGAAGTAATGAAAGCAAAAGGCTTGTTTAATTTTAGCATTCTTAGTTATCCCCGCTTTTATAGTCGCCGATATTATGTGAGAATAAAATATTAAAAAAAAAGATATAACTTTTTGAGGTGCTATGATTTTTTAATTTAAATTTGTGAAAAATTAATTTCAATTGGGGAATGTCCACTAATACTTTATAAAATTTATCCAAATATAGAAAAATTTATTTTGAATTTTAACTTTTAGTTAGATGCTTAATCTTAAATTAAAAATTACTATTTTTTGAAGTAGCTTTTAATAAGAAACTTGATTAACAAATCAATATGATATTTTTAACACGGATTTGAATATAATCGGACTTCTTTTAGAAAGAGAAAATTTAAATTTCGGAAAGATTATTATTTATTAAGTGCAGCAGAATATCAAAATATCATCAATTATAATCGCAAAAAACGAAGAGCTGAACATTAAAAGATGCATTGAAAGTCAGCTTAAATGCATTGATGAAATTGTTGTTATTGTTGACGACAATTCGTGTGACAAGACATTGGAAATCGTTAAATCTTTTCCTCAAATTAAGTTTGAAGTAACTAAATGGATGGGATATGCAAAAACAAAGCAATATGCCGTTTCATTTACGTCAAATAACTGGGTTTTATGGATTGATGCCGATGAGGCCGTTACACCGGAATTAAGTGATGAGCTAATTAAATTTAAAGAATCTTCTCCTTTGTCTTCCGCGTATTCAATTCCAAGATTAGCAAATTTTTTAGGTAGATGGATCAAACACAGCGGCTGGTATCCCGGTAGAGTAGTCCGGCTATTTAATAAAAACAAAGCGTCATTCAGCGAAAAAGATGTGCATGAAGATTTAATTGTTAGCGGAGAGACCGGCGAGCTGCATAATAATCTGGAACATTATACCGATCCTACCATTAAACATTACTTTGAAAAATTTAATAATTACACATCGTTAGCGGCTGAAGAACTTAAAAGGAATAATAAAATATTTCATATAAGTGATATAATTTTAAGGCCTGTCTTTATTTTTATAAAAATGTATTTCATTAAACTCGGATTTTTAGACGGAGTTCAGGGTTTTATACTGGCAATTTTTTCTTCGGCATACGTTTTTACAAAATACAGCAAATTCTGGGAACTAAACAATAAAAAGGGAAACACATAATGGAACAAACAAACGATCAAGTTTTATTTATGCAATTAGTAATACAAAATCAGCAGATAGCTTTAATGTCTTTAGGAAAGATGAAAAATCCGCTGACTGATAAATCGGAAATAAATTTGGAATATGCGAAATTATCAATCGATACGCTTGATATGCTTTTAAATAAAACTAAGGGTAATTTATCAGACTATGAAGAAAAATTTCTAACCGAAGTAATAAAAGAATTAAAGTTAAATTATGTTGAAGAGTTAGGAAAAGAACAAAATGCAAATGAGAAACAACAATCGCCGGATAAAAGTTGAATGTGTCTTTGAGTATATACTTTTATAATGAATTGAAATAACTTTTCTTTAGTGTTATTTATTCTTTTTAATATTTTATTTACGGGGAAAGAGAAAAAATGATTATCGGAATTATTGCTAATGTTACAAAAGATAATGTGTTCGATGTTGTTTCCGCACTTGTTAGGAAATTAAAATCGAGAGAGTTGGGCTTTTTGCTGGGAGATAGTTTATTTGGAAAAAGAGAATTGTTATCCGAAAAAACAGCAAAAACAAACTTTGCCGATATTGATAAGCTGTGTAAGAAATCGGATATTATTCTTTCAATAGGCGGTGACGGCACAATGCTTGCCTCCGCATTTAAAGCACATAAATATAATAAACCTGTAATGGGAATAAACCTAGGCAAGCTGGGATTTTTAGCTGAGGCCAATATAAATCAAATGGATGTTTTTATCGACGACATAAAAAAAGGCCGCTATAAAATCGATAATAGAATAGTAATAGAAAGCAACTGCTGCGGGCATAAAGTAGAAAAACTTTTTGCAATTAACGATATAGTTATAGATAAAGGCGGCTGGCCGAAGATGATCGATTTAACTATTTATGTAGATGACGAATATGTAACCACATTCGCGGCAGACGGTTTAATCGTGGCAACTCCTACCGGTTCTACGGGTTATTCCATATCAACCGGCGGACCTATCGTTAGTCCTAGAGCAGATGTAATTACACTATCTCCTATTTCTCCCCACAGCTTAACCGTAAGGCCTCTTGTACTTTCCGCCAAGCAGGAAATTACGATAACAGCAAACTCACTTCATAAAGAACTTCACGTTAACTGCGACGGGCAGCGTGTATTTTCATTTCCGCCGCCGCTGGAAATAAAGATTAAGAAAAGTGAAAGACCGTTAATGCTTGTGCATACCTCATTATCGAATTATTATGAAACTTTGAGAAATAAACTTTTATGGGGAATCGATCTAAGGAAAAATTCTCTTAATAATCAGGAATAAAAATGAAAACGATAATAATATTTTTACTCATTTCGTTTGCCGGAATTCCGTTAATGGCACAGGATAGTACAGAAACTATGAAAGATACAATAGTAACGGATGTTTTGTCGCAAGAGCCAATGCTGCTGGGTTATACCGATAGAAAGGCGTTTCAAGATACAAGCTTTTCCTGGTGGTTTAATTCTGTTTATGATACTTATAAGGTTGATACGGCAGCCGTACAAAATCTTGCAGATAGTTTGAAAGACGTTAAAATAACTATTGTAATGGGAACATGGTGCAGCGACAGCAGGAGAGAAGTTCCGAAGTTCTTTAAAATTCTTGATAAAATTAAATATCCTTCAAGCGATGTAACTATTATAACAGTGGGTAGGGACAGAAAAGGCCGCGGTGAAGAAACCAAAGGCTTGGATATCGAATTAGTTCCAACATTCATTTTCTATAAAAACGGTAAAGAATTAGGCAGAATCGTCGAATCGCCTAAAGTGAGTCTTGAAAAAGATATGGAAAAGATCCTATCTAATTAAAATCTTCAAAAGTAGGGATTTGATTAATCAAATCCCTAAAAAATATTTTTTGCTTGCAGTATTTTTATCTTTTTGTTAGTTTGAATTAGGGAATGCAAATCTGTTAAAAAGATTCAAACATGGGGAAAGTATGAAAAAATATCTACTTGTTTTTTTTATTCTCATTGCAATTCTCAGAATAAATCCACAATCAGGTAATATAATTTTAAATGCTTCAAATTCACTTGATTCTTTTTATCCGTTGCAAATCGGCAATAGATGGGACTATTCCGGTTTTTATACAGACTACCAGGGATATTCCGAAACGGATTCATTTACTGTAGCGGTAATAAACGATACTATAATGCCGAACTCAAAGAAATACTTTGTCTTAAATCATCAAGATTTTGCCGGGGGAAAATTTGTAAGAGTCGATACAGACTATGTATATTATTATAATGATCGTGATTCGACAGAAATTCCCTTTTTCAAACTTAATGCGCAAGCGGGAGAAAATTGGTCAACAAATTTTAATTTTACATCCCATATTTGGCTTGAATCTATAGATACGTTAAACCTCTTTGGTGCTTTATCAATAGTAAGACACTACAAACTTGACGGATTAATACTTTGTTATGTTGCTCTATCCGATAAGTTTGGTTTATATTCTTATAATTCCCCTGGTGAACCGCCGGGCAGCGATCATACTTCGAAGACCCTGTTTGGGGGGATGATAAATAACCTAATGTTCGGGGCCCCTTTAAGTGTTAAATATAAGGACAACAATAAAAATCCCGCACAATTTGCACTTTATCAAAACTATCCTAACCCATTTAATCCGACTACTATGATTACTTATCAAATTCCGAAAAGCGGATTGGTAACTATAAAAGTTTATGATGTTTTAGGAAGAGTAGTGAAAAACCTTGTAAATCAAAATCAAAGCGAAGGAAGTCATGAAATAAATTTCAATGCATCTGATCTTTCCGGCGGAATTTATTTCTACCAGTTGAAAGCCGAAAATTTTATTTCAACAAAGAAGATGATTCTGCTAAGATAAAATTTATTAAATAAATAATGCTCCTACTAAAGAATATTTGATTTTCTATCCAAACAAATCTGTTTAATTTGTTTAGCAGTTCTACTTATTTATCGATGGATTCCCGTATTCCAATGTAATCTTAAAAAGCGCTTTTTAACCTTAAAATCAGTTTATTTTTTCATATAAATCATTAAATTGTAGAAGAATAATTGAAAAGTTAAAAATTCATTTTCCTTCAAAACAGTATCTCCATGAACCCGGCGGAGATAAACAAAAAATATTTTACCTATGGCACAAGGGGGCAAAAAATTATAAATAATTTTTACAACAAATATTCCGACCTTTTTAAAAGAACTATTTATAATGATTTTGAAGGTTTTTCAAATCAAATATTTTTAAGCGTTTCAAATATCGATTTTAATAAAAATATTAGGAATGAAGAAGCATATATAATAGGTACGATTAAAATTCAATGCAGAGTACTTTTGGATAAAGCAATAAAATCTCAAAAAATGATACCTGAAAGCCGATTAAATAAATATAATGACAGTGATCCGGAAAATTCCGGGATTAATAATATCACTGTAAACCGGCAAAATGAACAGA
>CAZHBJ010000083.1:0-14530 GCA_964530445.1 uncultured Ignavibacteriaceae bacterium | reverse complement strand
TTTATTGCCGAAAGCAGCTTGTCATTGCTATCCGAACCGCATGTAAAACGGCTTAAAAAAAATGGTTTCGGAGCTATGCTGCCCGGGATAGAATCATGGTTCGATCTTGGCAATAAATCAAAAACGGGAAGCCTGGTAGGAATGGATAAGGTTAAACACATTGCCGATCAGGTTAATATGATTCTGCGGTATATTCCTTATGTTCAAACTAATTTTGTACTAGGGCTTGATTCAGATAAAGGGGAGGAGCCCTTTGAACTGACAAAAAAATTCGTAGATATGACGCCAGGTGCATTCCCCGGTTATTCGCTATTATCTGCATTCGGACAAGCAGCACCTCTCAACTTAGAATATCAGCAATTAAACAGGGTAGTTCCGTTTCCGTTTCATTTCCTGGATAATAATCATGCGATGAATGTGAAACCAATGAACTATTCCTGGCCGGAATTTTATTCTCATATTATAAATCTAGGAGAACACACATTTTCCTGGAAAGCAATTGGAAAGCGTTTAATGGCAACGAATGCATTCATTCCTCGGTGGATGAACGTTGTGAGGGCAATATCGGAAGAAGGTTTCGGAAGGGTTGCATATAATAAAATGATTTTTAAGCATCTAACTTCCGAAACTGGATTCCGGGATTACTTTGAGCAAGAGACTACAGAGCTTCCTCAATTCTATAAAGATATCATTAAAAATGAAATGGGCTCGCTGTGGAACTGGCTTCCTGAAGGCGCAATGTTTCATGATCAGAATGCATATTTAAAAACTATAGAGAAACGAATTGCCGTATAAGAAAATATTCCAAACAACTTAAAGAGATAATAATGAATATCCTTTTAGTATATCCGATGTATCCTGACACATTCTGGAGCTTTAAACATGCACTCAAATTTGTATCAAAGAAAGCAAGCTTTCCGCCGTTGGGACTTTTAACAGTCGCTTCAATGCTGCCTGATGAATGGAATAAAAAATTAATTGATATGAACGCAGATAAATTAATTGATAAAGATATTATTTGGGCTGATTATGTTTTCCTGAGCGCAATGTCAATCCAAAGCCGGTCTGTTAATGAAGTTATTCAAAGATGTAAAAACCTAAACACAAAAATAGTAGCAGGGGGACCTTTATTTACAAGCAGTCCCGAATATTATAGTAATATCGATCATTTGATTCTTAATGAAGCGGAAATTACTCTTCCGCAGTTTGTAATAGACCTAAAGGAAGGAAAACCTAAACAAAAGTATACATCTGACCGGTGGGCAGAAATTACTTCTACCCCTCTGCCTCTTTGGAATCTTATTTCAATAAATAAATATTCATCAATGAATCTTCAGTATTCGCGGGGATGTCCTTATGACTGCGAGTTTTGCGATATAACCGTGCTATATGGAAGAAGACCCCGAACAAAAACCCAAGAACAGGTAATTGCCGAATTGGATCAATTATATTTTACCGGCTGGAAAGGTCCCGTATTTTTTGTCGATGATAATTTTATCGGCAATAAAAGAAAGCTTAAAAAAGAGATTCTGCCTGCAATTGCCGAATGGATGGAAGAAAGGAACAGCCCTTTCTATCTGAATACAGAAGCTTCTATAAACCTGGCCGATGATGAAGAGTTAATGAGTTTAATGGTTAAGGCAGGTTTTGAGGCTGTATTTATAGGTATTGAATCACCTAACGAAGACAGCCTGCTCGAGTGCAATAAAACTCAGAACAGTAACAGGGATTTAATTACAAGTATAAAAAAAATTCAAAAATTCGGTTTGGAGGTCCAGGGCGGATTTATTGTAGGGTTTGATAATGATCCGCCATCTATTTTTGAAAAACTTACAGAGTTTATCCAGGAAAGTGGAATTGTTACTGCTATGGTTGGATTATTAAATGCCCCAAAAGGAACAAAGCTGCATAAACGGATGGAGAAAGAAAAGAGACTTCTTACCGATTTTACCGGAAACAATACCGATTTTTCAATTAATTTTATTCCCAAAATGGATACTGAAATATTATTAGACGGATATAAAAATATACTCAATACTATCTATTCACCTAAATATTATTATGAACGAACACAAATGTTTTTAAAGGATTTTAATCCCGGCAAAAAGAAAGTATTCCATATTAATTTTAGTTACGTTGAAGCGTTATTCAAATCGATTTTCAAATTGGGTATTATAGGGAAAGAAAGAGTTTATTACTGGAAGCTTTTTTTCTGGTCGTTGTTCCGTAGGCCGCAATTATTTTCCTTAGCCATACTATTTACGATTTACGGTTTCCATTTCAGGAAGATTTCGACAAATATCTAGAACTGAAATAATTTTTTTTGTTTTATCAAATTTTACAGTATATGCTATTTTATCAATTTAAAGAGTTAACCCTTTTTTCATCCCTTTGGACGATTTAATTACCTAACATCTTTTGTAGTTTATTTTTGAGATTTGACGTTAGTCTTTTGGGCTATGTTATATAGTATTGTCTATAATCAATTAGAAACACAGCGCATGAGACTTCCCATTCCCCACTATGGAAATACTATGAAGGTAATCAACCCGAAAATAAACGGATCTTTGTTCCATTTGAAAACTCAACTTAGCGAGAATTTTCTCATAAAAAAAATTCCCGGCGGAGAGCCGCCGTTACGTTCGGAGTTATTCAGCGCCGATCAAATGGAACAGCACGGCAAGACCCTCGCAAGTCTGCATACTTTATGTACCCAGTGCAATCCAGATCAGTACTTATTGAACAGGCTGGCAGAGAATGAAATCTTTTTGTTCGAAGTCCACAATTTGCTGACTGAAACAGTTAAGAAAAAACATCAGATTACGCCTGCCGGCGAATGGCTGCTTGATAATTTTTATCTGATCGAAGAACAGATCCGAACAGGAAAGAGGCATTTACCGAAGGGTTATAGCAGAGAACTGCCGCGCTTACTTAACGGCCCTTCGAAGGGACTTCCCCGAGTTTATGATATTGCTCAGGAAACTATCGCGCACGGCGACGGCCGGGTTGATCCGGAAAATCTTAACCGTTTCGTAACCGCATACCAATCTATCACTACCTTAAAATTAGGAGAGTTGTGGGCAATCCCAACTATGCTGCGTTTAGCACTTATTGAGAACCTCCGCCGCGTTGCCGGAAGAATTGCTGCCGGAAGAATTGACAGAGATTTGGCGGATTCCTGGGCCGATAAGATATTAGAGGTTGCGGAAAAAGATCCTAAAAGTTTAATCATGATAATCGCGGATATGGCTCGAACAGACCCGCCAATGAGTTCGCCGTTTGTTTCGGAATTTTCTCGCAGACTGCAGGGCTTAAGTCATTCGCTGGTGTCGCCGTTAACATGGATTGAACAGCAGCTTTCCGAATCGGGTTTGACAATTGAAAAATTAGTACAGTCGGGTAACCAGCAGCAGGCTGCGGACCAGGTTTCGATCAGCAACAGCATAGGCAGTCTTAGGTTCCTGGAATCGACTGATTGGCGCCGGTTCGTTGAAAATATGAGCATTGTTGAGCAGATTTTAAATAAAGATCCGTGCGGAGTTTACAATAAAATGGATTTTACTACCCGTGACCGGTATCGCCATGTAGTAGAGAAGATTTCGAAAAACTGTTCTCAGTCGGAGGAACAAGTGGCGCAAAGTGCTATTCGACTGGCGCAGGAAAGTGCTGTTGATAAGGGAAGGGGGGATAGAACAGCACATGTAGGATATTACCTTATAGATAAGGGTTTGAACCGGCTCGAGAATCTGACCAAGGTACGATTTTCTGCTTCAGCGGTTTTAAGAAAACTAGGGTATCGGATTCCTCTGCAGATTTACACTGGCTCTATAATTATGATGACTATTATCTTTGGATCCGGCTTACTTATGAAAGTCTATTCCCCGGAAGTACGCGGTTGGTTGCTTGTAATTACGGGTATAATATTTTTTTTAAGCACAAGTCAGCTTGCTGTGGCGCTGACGAATTGGCTGTCCACACTTTTGGCCTTGCCCCGCCCCTTGCCTAAAATGGATTTCTCCGGAGGCATTCCGCCGGAATACCGTACTCTTGTGGTAATCCCGGCGATGTTAATGAATACTCAAAACGTTAAGGAACTTGCGGAGTCACTTGAAGTAAGGTTTCTGGCAAACCGTGATGACAATCTGCACTTTAGCCTTTTAACCGACTTCCAGGATTCCGTAAAAGAAACGCTTCCTGAGGACGACCAGCTTGTAATGCTGGCGCGTAAAGAAATAGAAGAGCTCAATGAAAAATACAAAGGATTGAATAACGATATTTTCTTCCTTTTTCACCGGCCCCGGCAATGGAATCCTAAAGAGTTCTTATGGATGGGTTACGAACGCAAGAGAGGTAAACTTGAAGAATTGAATTCTATGCTTCGCGGTGGCTCGAAAAACCGATTCTCGCTTGTCATAGGTAAGACCGAAATTTTATCAACCGTGAAATATGTAATTACTCTCGACTCAGATACGCAATTACCGCGCGACTCGGCAAGACAGTTAGTAGGAGCTATGGCACATCCCCTGAACCGTCCGCGCTATGATGAAAGCAAACAGCGTATTTGCGAGGGATACACTATTCTGCAGCCGCGCGTCGCAGTGAGTCTGCCCGGAACGAACCGTTCGCGTTATGCGCGGCTTTACGGAAGTCAGCCCGGAATCGATCCGTATACCCGCACTGTTTCCGATGTATACCAGGACGTGTTCGGCGAAGGATCATTCATAGGTAAGGGTATCTATGATGTCGATGCGTTTGAGCGTACCTTCAGAGGGCGCTTTCCCGAGAATCAAATTCTCAGTCACGATCTTATCGAAGGATGCTACGCACGGTCCGGATTTTTAAGTGATGTACAGTTATATGAAGAATATCCTCCCCGTTATAATTCCGATGTAAACCGGCGTCATCGTTGGATTCGCGGTGATTGGCAGTTGGTTCGCTGGCTGCTTCCGGTAATTCACGGTCTCAACGGCAGTTTTAAAAAAAATCAATTGTCCGGACTGTCACGCTGGAAGATCTTCGATAACCTAAGACGCAGCGTAATACCTGCTGCACTTACACTTTTATTTATTTTCGGCTGGACCGTTTTATCACAGGCCTGGTTCTGGACCCTTTCTGCGATTGGAATTATTCTTATACCCTCTATATTCATTTCCGTTCTGGACTTTTTAAAGAAACCGGCTGAGATGCTTATACGTCAGCACCTCGCAGTTACGCTACGGTCGGCAGGGATGCATTTCGCTCAAGCAGCTTTTACACTTATTACTCTACCATATGAGGCGTTTTTCAGTATGAATGCTATTATCCGTACCGTTTGGCGCATGCTGATTTCCCACAAAAATCTTCTCGAGTGGAATCCATCTAATGTTAGAGGACATAACAACCGCATCAATCTCTTCGGTTCATTTAAAACGATGTGGATATCTCCCGCTGTTGCTGTTTTTACCGTAGTTTATTTCGAGCTTTCAAAACAGACTGTTCCTGTGATTGCCATACCTATACTGTTTCTCTGGGCCGCATCTCCGGCTATTGCGTGGTGGATAAGTTTGCCTCTCGCACACCGTGAGGTAAAATTATCTGTTAATCAGAGATTATTTTTACGAAATCTTTCAAGGAAAACATGGTCGTTCTTCGAGACGTTTGTCGGTCCTGAAGATAACTGGCTGCCGCCGGATAATTTTCAGGAAAACCCCGCGGCCTCGATTGCGCACCGCACTTCTCCGACAAATATGGGCCTTGCGCTCCTTGCGAATTTATCTGCGTACGACTTCGGCTATATTAATGCCGGCCGGCTCATCGCACGTACTTCGAACACATTCCGAACTATGGAAACACTGGAACGGTACAGGGGACATTTCTTAAACTGGTACGATACTCAATCTCTAATGCCCCTGCGGCCTCTTTATATTTCATCGGTTGACAGCGGCAACCTTGCCGGCCATCTGATTGCACTTCGCCAGGGCATTTTAGCTCTTCCCGATCATAAAATTGTTGAACCGCGTTTGTTCGAAGGTATAAGCGACACTTTAAGAATTCTAACAGAACTTGATGAGGAATCCGGTCAAGATCAACTCGCTCAGCTTCAAAAAGATTCGAAGTTAGACTCCCCTCCGGTAACACTTTCGGCAGTATGGCAAAGACTTAAACTTATAACGGCATCTGCTGAGAAATTTAAAAAAGGATTTATTTCAAGCACTGACAATCAAGCTGCCTGGTGGGCAGATGCACTGGCCGAACAATGCCGGAGCGCTCTTAACGAACTGACATTCCTTGTACCGTGGATTGTCCATCCCGCTGCTTCCGATATTAAGAGCCTATTTCCCGGCAACGATGAAATTCCCACACTGAACGAACTGGCAAGATTGGATAAAGAATTGCCGCCGGTTATAGGGTGGCTTTCACACGACAACTCGGCTAAAAAAAATGAACAGATCAATAAGTTTCGAGAGCTTATAACAGAAGGTGCAAAACGCGCTAATGAGAGGATTGCAGATATTAAAAACATCGCAATGCAATCAAGTGAATTTTCCGATATGGAATATGACTTCATGTATGACAATACTCGTCACTTACTTTCCGTCGGCTACAGTATCGACGAAAAACGGCGGGATCCAAGTTATTACGATCTTCTGGCTTCGGAAGCCAGGTTAAGCACATTCGTTGCTATTGCCCAGGGACAATTGCCGCAGGAAAGCTGGTTTGCTTTAGGGCGATTGTTAACTACAGTCGGCGGTGAGCCAATCCTGCTTTCATGGAGCGGTTCGATGTTCGAATACCTGATGCCGCTTCTGGTGATGCCTACATTCGAAAACACGCTGCTTGACCATACTTACAAAACGGCTGTGAAGAGACAAATTGAATACGGGAAACAGTGCGGCGTACCGTGGGGTATTTCCGAATCATGTTTTAATACGGTCGATGTCAATCTAAATTACCAGTACCGTGCGTTTGGTGTGCCGGGCTTGGGGCTTAAACGCGGACTGGCGGAAGACCTGGTTATCGCGCCTTACGCGTCGGCACTCGCGCTGATGGTAGAGCCCGAAGAGGCATGCATTAACCTTCTGCAGCTTGCCTCTGACGGATTAGTAGGAAAGTTCGGTTTCTATGAAGCGGTAGACTATACTTCATCACGCCTCCCCCGGGATCAAACAAACGTGGTGGTTAAATCTTTCATGGCGCATCATCAAGGCATGAGTCTGCTTTCGCTTGCTTATCTTTTATTGGACCGGCCTATGCAGAAGCGGTTTGAATCGGATCCGGTGATCGAAGCCACCATACTGCTGCTTCATGAAAAAATTCCGAGAACCATGTCGCTTTACTCGCATACTTCGGGACTTTCGGATACTCATGCCAGTACGGGAATTACGGAAATGCCGGTGCGTATATTTAAAAACCCTGATACCGCGATTCCGGAGGTGCAGTTGCTATCTAACGGCAGGTACAACGTAATGATAACAAACGCAGGCGGAGGCTATAGCCGGTGGAAAGATATTGCCGTCACCCGCTGGCGTGAAGACGGTACTTGCGACAACCGGGGTACGTTTTGTTTTATCCGCGATGTTGAGAACGGAGAGTTTTGGTCAACCGCATATCAACCGGCACTAAAGCAATCGAAGAATTATGAAGTTATTTTCTCGGAAGGACATGCCGAATTCCGCCGGAGTGATCAGAACTTCGATATGCACACCGAGATCGTAGTCTCGCCGGAAGACGACATTGAACTACGCCGGATTCATCTCACCAACCGCTTACGCACACGACGGGTAATCGATGTTACAAGCTATGCGGAAGTTGTTCTTGCTACATCGGCTTCCGACGCACTGCATCCTGCGTTCAGTAATCTTTTTGTTCAAACCGAAATTAAACAGGAGCAACACGCAATTCTGTGCACCCGCAGACCTCGATCGCCAGAGGATCAAACATTATGGATGTTTCATATGATGGCCGTACGCGGCGCAAAAATTGAAGAAGTGTCATATGAAACCGACAGGATGCAATTCATCGGCCGAGGAAATACAATAAATAATCCTCTAGCTATGAAAGAGCCGGCTGCGCTTTCAAACAGTCAGGGTCCGGTGCTGGATCCGATTGTTGCCATCCGGTATCGGATAATACTCGAGCCGGAAGAAACGGCTGCAATAGATATGATATTCGGACTCGGTGAAACCCGGGATAAAGCTTTAAGCCTTATAGATAAGTATCAGGACCGACGGCTAGCTAACCGTGTCTTCGAGCTTGCATATACGCACAGTCAGGTAGTGCTGCGGCAAATAAATGCCGCGGAAACCGATGCACAGCTTTACGGACACCTAGCAAGCTCAGTCATCTACGCTAATTCCTTCCTTCGTGCGAACCCCGGTATTATTATCCAAAATAGAAGAGGACAATCCGGACTTTGGGGATATTCCATATCAGGTGATTTGCCTATCGTGCTTCTGCAAATTGAAGACCCGGCTAATATCAGTCTTGTACAAAGAGTAGTGCAGGCTCACGCATATTGGCGCTTAAAAGGACTTGCGGTTGATCTTGTAATTTGGAACGAAGACCATGCCGGTTACCGCCAGCAGCTTCAGGAACAAATAATGAGATTGATTGCCGCCGGCATAGAAGCCAATATAATTGACAGGCCAGGCGGAATATTCGTGAGGCAGGCTGATCAGATTTCAAATGAAGACCGCATTCTTATTCAATCCGTCGCTCGCGTTATCATTTCAGATAGACGCGGAACCCTTGAGTCCCAAATAAATCATCGCAGTAAAACCGAAGTGCAGGTACCGCTTTTAAAGCCGGTTAGAAATTTTAATAAAAACCGTATGGATGTTCCGAGTTCCGACCGAACCGATTTGATCTTCTATAACGGATACGGTGGATTCACTCGAGACGGACGCGAATATATAATCACCACTTCCCACAAACAGGCGACACCGGCACCGTGGTCAAACGTAATAGCAAATCCGGGCTTCGGTACCATTGTCTCGGAAAGCGGACCGGTTTATACCTGGAACGAAAATGCGCATGAGTACAGACTAACACCCTGGAATAATGATCCGGTAAGCGATTCGAACGGAGAAGCCTTTTATATTCGAGATGAAGAGACCGGACATTTCTGGTCGCCCACTCCGCTGCCGAGTAGCGGCTCCGGATTTTATGTTACCCGCCACGGATTCGGCTACAGTGTTTTCGAACATACCGAGGACGGTATTCGCTCCGAGTTATGGATTTATGTTGCACTTGACGCATCGATAAAATTTTCCGTGATGAAAATACGAAACTCGTCGGGCAGGCCGAGAAAGCTGACTGCTACGGGTTATGTAGAATTGGTGTTGGGTGATCTGTCTCCCAAATCCGCTATGCACGTAATTACGGAAATTAATCCGTTTAATGGAGCGATCTATGCACGGAATTCTTATAACTCAGAGTTCTCCGAAAAAATAGCATTCTTTCAAACGGACACCGCTGAAAGTACATTAAGCTGTAGTCGAACAGAATTCATAGGCCGCAACGGCACTATTCAAAAACCGGCTGCCATGAACCGAATGCACCTTTCAGGTAAGATTGGAGCCGCCTTGGATCCATGTGCCGCAATAATGGTTCCTTTCGACCTGGATAACGGACAAGAACGTGAAATAATTTTCAAACTCGGTGCCGGAAATAATTATGATGAAGCGGGAAAGCTGCTGCAGCGTTTCCGCGGAGCAGTTGCCGCTCAAAATGCGTTAGAGTCGGTATGGCAATATTGGAAACATACGCTGGGTGCCGTGCAGGTTGATACACCCGACGATTCATTAAATGTTCTTGCGAACGGCTGGCTTTTGTACCAGACTTTAGCATGCCGCATATGGGCACGCAGCGGATACTACCAATCAGGCGGGGCTTTTGGTTTCCGCGATCAGCTGCAGGATGTAATATCACTCGTTCATTCCGAGCCCGGACTTTTACGTAAGCACCTGCTTCTCTCAGCGAGCCGTCAATTTAAAGAAGGCGATGTGCAGCATTGGTGGCACCCGCCGTCTGGCCGTGGAGTCAGAACTCATTGTTCGGATGATTACCTGTGGCTGCCTTTAGCAGCGTGTCGTTATGTAATGAGTACCGGCGACACCGGTGTGCTTAATGAAAAAATAAATTTTTTAGAAGGTCGAGAGGTAAATGCGGAGGACGACTCGTATTACGACCTTCCGAACAGATCGGAGGAAACCGAAAGCTTATACCAGCACTGTGTGAGAGCCGTACTAAAAGGTCTTAAGTTTGGTGAGCACAGATTGCCGCTAATGGGCACCGGCGACTGGAACGACGGTATGAACATGGTCGGTAATCAAGGAAAAGGCGAAAGTGTCTGGCTGGGATTCTTCCTTTATGAAGTACTAATGCAGTTCGCAAAAATTGCCGATATTCAAGGAGACAATACATTCGCCGAACGCTGTAAATTTGAAGCTTCCGCGCTGCGTGTGAATATAGAACAGAACGGATGGGACGGCAGGTGGTACCGCCGTGCTTACTTTGACGACGGCTCGCCGCTCGGATCTGCGAGCAATCCTGAATGCAAGATTGATTCCATTGCACAAAGCTGGTCTGTACTTTCCGGCGCTGGAGAAATGGAACGTTCACTCATGGCTATGAATGCTTTGGATCAATATCTAGTTCGAAGGGATAATGCATTGATCCAGCTTTTGGATCCGCCTTTCGATAAATCGGATTTGAATCCCGGTTATATAAAAGGTTACGTTCCCGGAGTCAGGGAGAACGGTGGGCAGTATACGCATGCCGCTATTTGGGCCGCCATGGCGTTTGCTTCTTTAGGCGACAGTACGAATGCGTGGGAACTGCTTGGTATTATCAATCCGGTGAACCATACAAAAACTCATGAAGCAATTACAAAATATAAAGCTGAACCTTATGTAATGGCTGCCGATGTATATTCCCTTTCACCGCACACCGGCCGCGGCGGATGGACATGGTACACCGGTTCCGCCGGCTGGATGTACCGGCTCATTACCGAATCGCTTCTAGGTCTTAAGCTCGAAGTTGACAAATTGTATATTGAGCCGTGCCTGCCTGCCGATTGGGAGAGTTATAAAGTGTTCTACAGGTTCCGAAACACTATTTACAACATCACAATTCTTCAAGTAAACAATGGTACCAAAGATTTAACTGTAACTCTCGACGGAGTTAATAATAACTATAAATTTATTACTCTCGTTAACGATCACCTGGAACATTCGGCGGAAGTTAGAATAGTCCGTCCGGGATAATCAATGTAAACGTCTCCAAATTCTCGAAGGTTGATGATAGATTAATAGACAAATTCCGGTACCGCTTCACCCAGAAGATGTAGTCCTTTTTTCATCCCTTTGCACGATTGAACTATTCCCATTTACTTAATAATATATCAATACAATAAAGCGACTTTTACAAGGAAGGTTATGAAATATAAATATTTTATCTTAACGGTTATCTTGCTGATTACAGGATCAATATTAACCGGTTGTGAGAGCAATCGAGGAAGCAAAGAAAACGCAAAAGAAGAAGTTCAAAAAGCAGATCAGGCTTTGAAAGATTCTCAGGCTCAATTCGATAATGAATGGCAGCAATTCAAGAACGAAGCAGAATCAAAAATCGAAAATAATGAAAAAAGGATTAATGATTTCAAAGCGGAAATGAAAAAGTCTAGCGAAAAATTCAAAGCTAAATATGCAAATAAAGTACTGACGTTAGAACAAAAGAATATTGAACTGAAGAAAATGATTAACAGCTACCGGTATGAAGGAAAAGATAATTGGGATAATTTCAAGCTGGGATTTAGCAGCAATATGGATAGTGTTGGAAACGAGCTTAATGATATATTTAGCAAAAAAGATTGACATGATATCTTTTGGTTAATTGTTCTCATCAAGAAAAACGATGAAATCATAATCCAAAATATGTAGTTCCCTTTTCATTCTTTTGTTCGATTTGATTTAGATTTTATCAGCGGTACTTTATTTTGAATTTAAAAAGAGATTTTCAGCTATTGAATAACATGAATAGAAAATATCATTACTTAATAAATAAAAAGGAGAAATCAATGAAACGTATGAACATGACAATGTTAGCAGGGTGCGTTCTGTTCGTAGCAATGATTGCTGGTTGCGGAAGCGCCCCGGAAACGGTAAATAAGGAGGCGTCCACATCTGCAATTCGGGCTGCTGAGGAGGTTGGTGCCGCAGACATTTCCAGCGCGTCCCTATATTTACAACTCGCAAGAGAAGAGTTGGGGAAAGCTAAGATGCATGAAGCAAATGGCGAAAAGGAACAATCTGAGTCAATGCTGCTACGAGCCCAGTCTGATGCTGAACTTGCCGTAGCGATCTCTCGTAGTTATAACGACAGTATGAAAGCGTCAAAGGCATCGGAGCGAGTAAAAAAGCTCCAGCAAGAGAACCAAATATCAAGTGAAAGGAAGTGACCTATGAAACCTATTACGTATATTATAGTCCTCATATTTATCGGACTACTTGCCGGCTGTGCAGCTAACATTCCTCCAAGCGAGCTCATCAGCGCACGCCAATCTTACCAGAAAGCGAGCACAGGGCAGGCGGCTCAATTAGTACCTGCAGAACTGCACAAAGCAAAAGTGGCACTTGACCTGGCTGAGCAATCTTTCCTAGATGAGCCTGAATCATTCCGTACGAGTGACCTCGCTTATATAGCTGATCGAAAAGCCAAGATAGCCGAAGCATTGGCCGTTACGGTTGCTTCAAATGAGGCCATGACTAAAGCAGACAAAGATTACCAGACAATCCAGGCAGAGATTATGAAAAACAGGACTGAACAAATTGCTTCTGCACAAAAAGCACAGCTCGAAGCAGAGAACAAGACGGCTAAGGTACAAGCTGATCTTGCAAAACTCGCGGCTGTCAAAGAGGAAGGTCGCGGAATGGTAATTACGCTTTCGGGCAGTGTCGTATTCACTTCGAACAAATCGGCACTTTTACCCTCGGCACAGAATAGACTAAACAAGGTTGCGGATGCGCTATTGGAGACCAAAGAACGGAATCTTACCATTGAAGGATATACAGACTCCCAGGGCTCTTCCGAATACAACCAAAATTTATCGCAGCAGCGTGCAAACGTGGTACGTGAGTTCCTTATTTCACGCGGTTATCCGGGTAACCTGATAAAAGCGCAAGGTATGGGCGAAAATAGTCCTATTGCAGACAACTCCACTGCCGAAGGCCGTGCTAACAATCGACGAGTAGAGATCGTCGTTGATCACAATACTTACTAAAAGCAACAGATCGGCCTATAGTTTTGGAAATAAGACCCGTAAACGTTACGGGTCTTTAATATTTTTTAGTTGAAAAGCCGGTATACTTACCGGGGTTACTACACTTTTAACAGTTCAACTTACAATTCAACTAAATAAGAGTACCGCACCATTTGTTGCAACTACAATCTTAATCGTTGAAACTACAACATTAAAATCCATTTATCACAACTTATAGAGCACTATTATGTACTATGGTTATGATAAAAAACAAGCAGGCTCACCCTAAAGATGTAATTCCTTTTTCATCCTTTTGCCCGATTGATAATGAATTCCAAATAGTTGCATCTTCAATATGCAAGTTTTCATGTATATTTATTAAACATGGAGTTAATTATGTTATTTATTTTATTTTTATTAATTACAGCGATTGCAATATTTGTTTGGACGGCTTCAAAAAAGAATAAGGATCAGAACAATACTGCGTATCGTTCAGCCGGCACCGTCAGCATTTTTGTTGCAATATTTTTTGGAATTCTCTCACTGCTTCAGTGCTTCACACAAATTCCGGCGGGGCATGTTGGCGTAGTAGATTTTTTCGGCATTGTATCCAATAAACCTCTGCCTGCGGGAATCAACATCGTAAATCCGCTTGCCAGAGTAATTAAATTTTCCATCCAGACTAAAGAGCATAAGGAAACAATGCAGGTACTCTCCCGCGAGGGACTAACCATCGGGCTTGAAGTAAGTGCGCTATACAGGCTTAATCCCGATTCAGCCGCCAGAGTATATAAAACGGTTGCAGGCGGAGATTATGAAACCATTATTCTTATTCCCCAGTTCCGTTCCATCAGCCGCGCTGTAACGGCAAGTTTTCAGGCAAGCGCGCTTTATTCAAGCGAAAGGGAACAATTGGGCTCCTCCATACAGGAAGAACTTGCTAAAACGGTAGCGCCCCGCGGAGTAACTATTGAGAATACTCCAATACGTAATGTTGCTCTGCCGGTACAGCTTACGGAAGCAATTGAACAAAAACAGCGGGCCGATCAGGAAAGCCAAAGAATGGAATTCATCCTGACTAAAGAAAAACAAGAAGCCGACAGAAAACGCATTGAAGCAAAGGGTATAGCAGACTTTCAGACGATTGTAGCGGCGGGCATCAGCGAACAGTTGCTTCGCTGGAAAGGTATTGAAGCAACATTGAAAATTGCGGAGTCAAACAATACAAAGGTTATTATTATCGGGAGCGGAAAAGACGGGCTGCCTATTATTTTGGATTCGAAGTGAGAT
>CAZHBJ010000082.1:0-14548 GCA_964530445.1 uncultured Ignavibacteriaceae bacterium | reverse complement strand
TGACAGTTTCGTAATTCCGAATGTTCACCGGACAATTTTTCCTGCAATTTCCGGTCATAATAATGTACAGATGCTGGAATCTTTAGGAATAGTCGAATCATATTCCGTAGCTTCATTAATTGAAGGCGCCGATGCAGCAGTTAAAGCAGCAAACGTAAAATTAATTGAAGTCCGTCTGGCGATGGCTCTGGGGGGAAAAGCATTTTTTACCGTAACGGGCGAAGTTGCCGCAGTTACAAGCGCTGTAGAAGCCGGTGCAAAGGTAGTGGGGGATAAAGGTCTTCTTGTAAACAAAGTTGTTATTGCAAATCCCCGCCAGGAACTGCTTTCCGAAATGATTTAAATTATTTAATGATTTTACTGTGCTAATATTCAAATAAGTTCGTTGGCCGTAAAAAATAACTGCTGATAAATACTGCTTAATATTTTTATTTTAATAAAATCATCTTACGTGTTTCCCGATACCCCGCACTTCCATCATTCGGCTGAGCTAATAATGAATAGAAGTAGACACCGCTTGCTAATTTTATTCCGTTAAAATTAATTGAATAATTTCCTGCCGCTTGTTCCTTGTCTACTAAAGTTGCAATGTGCTGTCCTATTGAATTATATATTATAATTTTTACGTCCGACTCTTTTTTAATTGAATAATTTAACCTCGTTGTTGGATTAAACGGATTAGGGTAATTCTGATATAATTTAAAAGAATTCGGTATCGCGTTTTTGTCCGTAGCTAATACATTTGTAATTGGTGCCGGCTCAAATGTGACTGCAAATTTTCCGCTGATGCCTGCAGGCAGTATTAATATTCGGTTTGATGCATTAAAATTGTTGTATGGCTGGCTGTTCAAATTTACAGACTTTATAATCAATTCATTATTTGGAATGGAAAGCGGAGTTAAAACTAATTGTCTTGAAGAATCCGAAGGAGTAAAATCATAATAAAGAGTAACCGGCTGATGATTCAATAAAAGATTTCCATATAGATAAATATAGTATCCCGTTTCAATTGAATGATATCCGGCTTTACTATTGTCTCCTTTATTATCGTACCAGGCCTGTCCGCCGTAGCGTGTACGGTTTTCATAAACTTCACCGTATTGGTGATCAACAAAATATTTCATAAAGAAATTTACCGTTTCATCCGCCATCTGCAAACAGACAGAATCCTTTGTAATATTAAACCATTCGAGTCCCGAAACAATAGCCTGTTCCATTTGCCACCAAGCCTTTGCGGTATCGGGAATTCCCCACATAAGCATCTGACCGTTGGTTCTGTTAAAATCCTTGTACGGTCCGCCTAATTGGTGGTCATATCCTTTCTGCCAAACATCCTGAATCAGTTTTTTAGCTGCGGTTATATAAGAAGTATCCGGATTAAGCTGATAAACTCTTCCAAGACACCAGGCAGCTTTCAGTACATGACCCATTATCGTCATTGTCTGGGTGTTATCAAAATTCCAATCTGAATCATATTCCTCGACGAATCCGATTGACTGACTACCCATGCTGGGTACAAACCTGTTAAGAATATTATCTACAACCTGATACATTCTTGCTTTATAAATCTGATTGCCGGTAATTAAATATAAGGACAAAAGATGAGTAGTAATTGCATCAACAGTTGCGTTGAAGCTTTTTCCAGCCTTACCCGTCCAGTCGGCATTTGAATGATCATAATATCCGAAGTAATCCGGCCTTGAGTCCCATAAATTATTGCTGCTTTGGTAGCTTCTTAAAATCCAATTTAAAATTGAAGTATCATGCGTGGCTTCATAATAAGCTGTTAAGCCCACTAATGCATAATGCTGGTCATATGCGGTTTTGGCGGAAGAAGTCGGATTGCCGTTTACATCAAGATTACTGAACCATCCGCCGTTTGTTTTATCCCATGCATGCTGGTACATAAACTCTAAAGCTTTGTGAGCCATAGTTAAATAGTTTTCATTTCCGGTCAACATAAATGCTCTTACAAAACCATAAGCATCTCTCGATTGCGTCTGCATATCTTTATTTGTTCCCCATGAAGAAATAAGATTTCCGCTTCTGTCGATGTTAGTATAAAAACCACCTTTAGTCTGATCATATGCAGATAGCCAGAAAGATGCACAGCTGTCAACGTACCCCACAGCTTTGTTCGGTTCAATTAAGTAAGAAGAAGTAATTCTGTATTGTGCAAAAGTAAAAGTAGGCAACAATAGAATTAAGAAAATATATTTGCGCATCAATTTCCCGGTTTTTTTAAAGACAAATTAACGGCATATTTTGTTGAGAGTAAAGGTTAAGCGGTAAAAATATTTTTGATATTTAAAAAAGTTTTTTTCAAGATTAATTCTGCCAGATTGCTTAACCAGGAAATTTTTAATAAAGTAATTAAAGTTAGTTTAGGTTTGCAGCAGATATAAATATCTTCCCAATCGGGATTGAATTTATTTTTGAAGTTATAGAGTCCTAAATAATTATAAGCATACCTCAGCCTTCTGCCCATAAAATTTATAAAAAATTCTTTTGAAAAAATCCTGGTGCTGCTGACTACATAAGGAACTTCACCGAGACTCCATGTATCATTTCCTTCATCCTTTAGTAAGTTAGCTATATAATAAATCAAAGATTCCATTGTTCCTCTGGGCGAGTGTTCTCTTCTTAATATCAAATCAGTAATTACTTTCCCTTTCCCTTTAGGCGTAATCAGTATTCCGCCGAACCAATTTTTTTGTTTGTCTTTATAAATAAAAAGCCTTGATATAGGAAGGAATTTATCATTAAAGAAATGTTTTAACTGCGGTTCTTTACCATGGACACATTGTAGTTTAAACTTTTCAAGCATTTCATAGTTCTCTTCCGAATAAAATATTTCTTCAATATTGCCGTTTCTAAAACCCGCCCGAATCAATTCTTTCAACGATTTTTTTGAAAAATGATCTCCGGACAAATTCAGCACTGCTTCCTTGCCTGCCTTTAATGATTCGAATTTATTTTGTGAAAAGAATTGCGCAAGCTCATTATTACAGCTTGTAATAAAAATAGGCAAATCTTTTAGGAATAATTTATTATAATCTTCAAGCGGCACTAGGTCAAACCGGTACTGCGGGTTGTTTATCCAGATTATGCTTTTATGTTTTTTAAACTGAATATGAAATGAATGGTGAAATAAATTTTCTTTGGAATTTTGATTTCTTAGTATAGATGCTGGCAGATCTTCATCACTTCCAAGATTATATGAAATTACCTGCTTGTCTAAATGATTGCTATTTTTTATTCCGGTTAACAAAATCTCTTTCAATTATATTAATGAGTTATGTTATGCAATTATATCTTAATCTTGCTCTTATTCATAATCTTACTCATTTTTTAACCGGATTAAGAATATGATTATGATAAAGAGTACGATTATACGTAAGATGACTTAATGATTTAATTTTTCTCTTACATAAGCTATGTAATCGGTAAGAACAGGTTCTTTATCAAGTTTACGAATTTCTCTGGCAATTTGACCGCGGTGATAGGCCGAGTGAAAAGAAACGTGTGTTAAAGTATCTTCGATAGTGTTGGTAAACTCAATTCCTTTGCTGTTCTTGTATGTAATGGAATTTGTAAATCCCGGTTCATCTTTTTTTACATTAATAAATTCAATATACTCTTGATAATTTGCATTTGAAATCTTTTGGCATTCCGCGATATCAAGTACCTGCCCAAAATTTCTATTTTGATAATTCTCGTTTTTTAGTCTTAATATCCAGATTTGTTCTGCAAGGACAATATGAGAAAGTAATTTTAAAACACCGGCATCGTTAATCTGCTGGTTTTTTATATTGTTAATTAATTTGGTATTTGCCCAGATGTTATAATCAAAAAGTTTTTTAAAATGCTCTTTCATAATACATCAATTATAAAATTAAAATAAAAGTATATATGCTATAAGTATAATTAATTTTACAAGTCATAATTTTGAGTTGCCGCACTCTTTTAATTTAAGTGACGTAATAGTTCTTCAATAAAGTATTTCGATAGGTGCTTTTAAAATAAAAGAAGCGCTATGATTAAGCGCTTCTAAATATATCAATTCTTATTGAAAATAATACTATTTCATTAAAACTAATTTTTTTGTTTCGGTAAACTTACCGGCTTTCAGCGTATAAAAATATATTCCGCTTGTTAATGTTCTTTTCATATTCTCGGTATTAAATTCAATTTGATGTGAACCCGCTTGTTCATATTCATTTAAAAGTGAAGCTACTTCTCTACCGAGGATATCATATACTTTTAATGAAACATAACTCGATTTTGGAATCTGATAACTAATAACCGTACTCGGGTTAAACGGGTTCGGGTAATTTTGATTTAGTTTGAATTGATAAGGCGTCGAAGTTAATTTATTGTTTTCAATTCCCGTTGCATTGGGATTGCTGTATTGTGCACCGTCTATATAAATTATGTTGCTGTCGGATCCGGCAGGATTTTGTATTATAGATACCCCGCTGAACAATATATTTCCGCTGCTGCTTACTTCGTTTAAAGAAATTTCTACAAATTTCCATCCCGTGTAATCCAGTGTATCTGCAATTACCGAAATATTTTGGCTTGAGTTTATAAATTGATATGCTAAATAATTATAACTGTCGTCACCGAATATCCATATTCCGAATTTATTATCCTGTGAAATTCCAATATTAGGTTTTGCTCCATCGGTTACACTGCAGACACCGCCTGAAGAATTATTAAATAAGTAGCTGATTCTCCCGGCATAGCTACCGTCAGTCGCTAATCCACTAACAATTTCAAACTTGGATTTAGTAGTATCTATTCCGCTTGAACCCAAACTCTTAGAAGGGTTTATCCAGTTTCCTATGTTCTCAAAACTATCGATTACAACGCCTTTTGTAAAATTACTTTTTCCGGTTGTAAAGTTAATTACGAAATCGCTATCTATTTGAGTACCGTAGTTGCTTTGTATACCGGATTTTAAAATTGCTTTATATTTAGTATTGTCTTTCAATGGGCTGGCGGGTTGGAATGATAAAACGCCTTTACCGTTAAATTCATTATATGCTTCATTTGAAAAATCAATATTATTTCCGGCCGAATCTTGAAATACCACTTTATCTATCAAAGAATTAAAAATAACCGGTAAATTAAAATTAAAAAATACTTTTACGGTCGGACTAACTCCTATTTCATTTACTCTCGGATATGAATTAACAATATTCAGCGGTATGGAAGTCTTTGTGTAAAAGCTAAATGAGTAAGTAGAATCGAGCGGAACATCTAATATACTTGTGGAAGAAGGATTGATAGAAACGGTATATTTTGTTTGAGGTAATAAAAAAGAAGAAGGAGTAAACACCAAAGTATGAGCATGATCTTCTAAAGTAAATGTGCCGGGAGTATTTGGAGTAATGCTAAATCCTTTTTGAACTCCGGTATCGCTCATAGCAATACTAAATGAAATTTTAATTTGAGTTGAAGGCCAAACACTATCCGCGTTGCTGGTAGGATAAAACGATACTGCTTTAGGCACGGTAGCGTAACTTTTTATTAAGCTGAAATAATGATTCCAATCCCAATACTGACCGGGATCGGTATGGCTGTTGCAAGTCGGGTCAATATAAGGGTAATTCTTTTTGATAAAATTTACCCAATCCGGGAATTCCCATTGATAATGACCTATCACTCTGTTTCTGTTCAGAGGGACACCCCATGTTTCAATAAAATGGCGGAAGAGACCGGCTGAAGCTTTATACATTGCCTCTGTAAAAAACGAAGGATCGCTTACATATCCTTCATGTTCTACCCCCAGCATATATCTATTCCAGCATCTTACATGCCAGGCTGCATACTTTTCATGTACCATTTGAACTATATAACCGTCGGAACTCCTAATAATATAATGTGCACTTGAATTGGATGCCGGGTTTTGCAGCCAGGATAATGATGCACCAAAAGGTCCTTCGGTGTCATGAACTACAAGAAACAATTGGTTGAAATATCCGTCATGATAATAATTAGGACTGGGGCTCCACACGGCAGGAGGGTAATCCGATTGATCCTCTACCTTCCTTAGAGATCTCTTTGTACTGTTTGGATTCACTTCCGTAGAAAATTGATTCATGTTTATTTCGGCATATTTTGGAATATCCATTCCCTTTAATGTAGTGCCGTCCGATAAAACCTTAAAAATATCAAAAGTAAAAAACGGTTTTAAATTGTCCTGCGGAATCCCGGAAAACTCTTCCAATGCCGGGCGCCAGTTATTTAAATTCGATCGATCGATTTTTAAACTGTCGGCTATTGAAGATAAAAGCGCGGCAGCAGCTTCAATATTAAGTGATTCATTAGTTGCAACGAGGCTAGGAGGCTGATTTATAAGTTTTGCTCCTTCAGTTAAGGAATGGCCGAACCAGTCATCGTTTCTTAATCCCATTATTCCGTAGAGTGGCGGTTGTTCACCGGAAGAACGATCCGAATCAGACTCAATAATGTTTGTAAATCTTGTTTGTTCGTATGCAACTGCTTTTAAAAGATCTTCCGGAATATTATATGCTTTTGAGGCATAAGAAAAAGCGTCGAGCAGTTGTTGTGTCTCAGGTGTTTTTTGAACTGTTTGGCCGGAAAGCGGAAATGCTACAAAAGCAGAAAAAAGTAAGAAAAAGTAAAAACGATAGTACATGGATCACCTTTTGTATAATGAAGATAAACATTGGGATTTATTGTAAGGACATTTAAAGAAGCTTTTATATATCAATTTTATAAGTAGTTAAGGAATATTTTCCAACTAATGAATATTAAAGTCGATCGTTTTGAATATCCTTTTATAATCAAAAACAAAATTCAAATGCTAATATTCCCTAAGTAGATTATTAGCGCGCTAAAATTATGACTTCTTTACTGATTTTACAACTCAATTATTATGAACGGTAAAACATTTTCCCCTAAAATTAATGCTATTATTTTATTGCTCCATCTTAAAATTATATTTAAGTTTCCAATCGTAAAAAAATTATTTGTAACCTAATTACTGGAAATATTATTCCTTTAACAAGAGGAAAAAACTTGCTGACTCTGAAAGTAGATGATGATATAATCCTTAAAGAACTGGAAATTGATTCTGCAGAAAAACTTTTCGAATTAATTGATGCAAACAGGGAATATTTAAGGGAGTGGTTGAGCTGGGTTGATAACACATCTTCAATTGACGATACAATTCTTTATATTCAAACTTTATTCAGGCAAGACGTATTTAGCGATAGATATGTTCTTGAAATCCGGTACCAAAACGAACTGGTGGGATTAATTGATTATCATAATGGCGACGGCGTAAATTTAAAAGCCGAAATAGGGTACTGGCTTGCTGAGAGTTTCCAGGGGAAAGGAATAGTAACAAGAGCTTGTTTAGCTTTGATTGATTTTGGATTTAAAAAAGCCGGGCTAAACAGGGTTACTATTAAATGTGCGTCGGATAATAAAAAAAGTCAAGCCATACCAATAAAGTTAAATTTTAGATTGGAAGGAATCGAAAGGGGCGGGCAATATTTGTACGGCAGATTTCATGATCTGCTCGTGTTTTCAATGCTGAAAAACGAATGGCAATAATTTGATTCCTTGTATATGCTTTTAATTTGAGATATATTTAAATAAAATTTACATCTTATTTTTAGGATGCGGTACAAAAATGCCGGTATCCTTTTTTCCAGGTGCTAAAGTTTGCCTACCGGTTCAACTAACATCTGAATTTTTAAATATCTATTTATTAAGACTAATTCTGTTATATAAATTGTTTATAAAAATTTATTTAAATAATTCACTTTAACCACAAACAAAATCTTTAAAATTATGGAAAAGAATAAAAAAATTTTGCTAACCGAAAACGAAATGCCTACTCAATGGTATAATATTCAGGCTGATATGCCGAATCCTACTCTTCCGCCTTTGCATCCGGGAACAAAACAGCCCATCGGTCCGGCCGATTTAGCACCTTTATTTCCTATGGAATTAATTAAACAGGAAGTCTCAAAAGAAAGATGGATTGACATCCCGGAAGAAGTTCAAAACGTTTATAAGATGTGGCGTCCTTCTCCGCTTTACAGAGCTTACAGCCTGGAAAAATTAATCGGCACATCTTCAAAGATATATTATAAGTATGAAGGCGTAAGCCCGGCCGGTTCTCATAAACCGAATACAGCAGTTGCCCAGGCTTATTATAATAAACAGGAGGGAGTAAAAAAGCTTACAACCGAAACCGGCGCCGGTCAGTGGGGAAGCGCTTTAAGTTTTGCATGTCAAATTTTCGGAATTGATCTGGAAGTGTACATGGTTAAGGTAAGTTTTGAGCAGAAGCCGTATAGAAAATCGATGATGAATACATGGGGTGCAAAAGTTTTTTCGTCTCCTACTAATTTAACCGAATCGGGTAAAAAAGTATTGGCAGAAAACCCGGACTCACCGGGAAGCTTAGGCATTGCAATATCGGAAGCAGTAGAGCGTGCCGCTTCAAACGACGAGACAAAATATTCCCTGGGAAGCGTTCTTAATCATGTTTTAATGCACCAGTCAATCATAGGTCTGGAGGCTGTAAAACAATTTGAAAAGACAGATGATTTTCCGGATATCGTTATCGGCTGTTTCGGAGGCGGATCAAATTTCGGAGGAATTTCATTTCCATTCTTAAGATTAAACTTTCAAGAGAATAAAAATATAAGATGTATTGCAGCGGAACCAGCCTCATGTCCTAAACTTACCAAAGGAGAATTCCGTTATGACTTTGGAGATACCGTTGGGCTAACACCGCTTTTACCTATGTATACACTTGGGCACACATTTATTCCCGAACCCATTCATGCAGGCGGTTTGAGGTATCACGGTGCTGGTGTATTAGTCAGTCAATTATTAAAGGATAAATTAATTGAAGCTCAAGCTTTTCATCAGCTTGAATGTTTTGATGCCGGTGTTAAGTTTGCAAGGAGTGAAGGAATAATTCCGGCGCCTGAATCAACGCATGCAATAGCCTGCGTAATTAAAGAGGCCTTACAAGCAGATAAAGAAGGTAAACCCAAAACAATTTTATTTAATCTAAGCGGACACGGATATTTTGATATGAGTGCATATGATTCGTATTTCTCAGGCAAGCTTGTAGAGCATCATTTATCCGAAGAAGAATTATATTCCGATCTTAAAAAATTAGAAACTCCGGTTATAGAATAGAAATTTTAATAAATTGCGTGTGCCCTACAATTATGGAGGGCACAAAGTTATTAAACAGTATTCAATTTTAATTAGTACTAGAGAGTTTATTCGTTCCGACAATATTCACTTCTAAATTTATTTTATCTGCTACGCGGGTACCGAGAATCATATTTTTTATATTATAATTTGAAAGAGTAATCGGAAATTTTGCAGTCACACCCAAAAGATCACCCGGTTCGCGGGCTTCTGTTGCGGCACTTTCATCCAAATAAGTTAACGCTGCCTCTACGGGAATATCCTTTGTTACTCCGTGTAAATTAAAACCTCCCATTACTTTTACATCGAGTTTATTCGGCGCGATTTGTTTAATATCGAGAACCTTTTTAATCGTAAATGAAATTGTCGGGTATCTTTCGGCATCCAGCCATTTGGGTTCCTTAAGATCCCTGTCTCTCATGCTGATTCCTGTTTTTAACGATGCGGTCGGTATAGAAATTTTACCTTTAAGAGTATTCTTAACATCACTTATGTTGAAAGAAACTTGTCCGCTTATTTTTTCCGATAACCCGTCAACCTCATCCAATGCGGTTACGCTGTGGAATGATGCTTGATTTCTTCCTTTGTCATCCAGAAAATAAAAAGTTTGATTTCCCTTAGCCTTAACATTAAATCCCTGGGGAAAAGCGGCTGAACAATATAGCAATACAATAAATAATAATTTAGTTGCTCTTTTCATTTAGTTCCTTTCTTTTATCTTTGAATATGTAAACAAGTACCGATGAGATTACCAAGCTTAAAAAAGTAATTACAAGTGTTAGGTCAAGGCCTAAAATAAATTTATCTTTCCACTGTTTATATGTTGAACCGAAAAGCGGGTCTTTTTTTTCAATTAAAACCCTGGTTTGAGTAAATACATATGAGCCGCTGAGCAGCCAGGCAATAAAAATAATTATAATGACCGTTGTGCCTATGATAATAGTTGTTTTTTGCTTCTTATTTATTTTCATAAATAGCTAAGAATTATTTTGATTAAAAATAGATCTGCTGTAAATATTAAGTACAATAATTGTTTTGAACCCGTCTTATTATGCTGATAAGAAATTATTAGTCAGAATTAAATCCGTCATAAATATTTGAAAGGGATACAAATACAATACTAACGTTTTTTATGATTTGAAGAAATGGTAATTTTGTAACTTACTAACTATGTTTTATTTAAATCACAAATTTTACACTCATGACTCAAAAAATTTATGATATTGCTGTTGTAGGAGGAGGAATTGTAGGAACCTCTACGGCACTGGCCGTAAATCGCTCAGGAAAATATTCAACCTTAATATTGGAAGCTGAGAGCAAATTAGCTGCTCATCAAACAGGAAATAACAGCGGAGTGATACATTCCGGCTTATATTATAAACCCGGTTCCTTAAAAGCAAAAAATTGTGTCTTCGGCAGAGAGTTAATGTACCGCTTTTGTGAAGAGAACAATATTAAATATGAACAATGCGGAAAAGTTGTAGTTGCTGCAAATAAAAATGAGATCTCTTCACTTAATGAATTGGAAAGAAGGGGAAAAGAAAACGGTTTGGAAGGACTTAAAAGACTTTCACCTGAAGAAATAAAAGAATATGAACCGTACGCATCCGGTATTGAAGGATTATTTGTGCCTCAAACAGGTATTGTAAATTATACTGAAGTTACAGAGACTTACGGAAAGTTGGTTTCCGAAGCAGGAGGAGAAATAAAATTAAACAGCAGGCTTCTTTCAATTGCTAAAGACGGAAACGCAATTGTGCTTAATACAACTGCCGGAGAATTTAAAACTAAATTTTTGGTTAATTGTGCAGGCCTTCAGTCGGATAGAATAGCAAGATTATGCGGCATTGATCCTAAGTTGAAAATAATTCCATTCAGGGGTGAATATTATAAAATAAAAAAAGAAAAAGAATACCTGGTTAAAAATTTGATTTATCCGGTTCCCGATCCTAAGTTTCCGTTTCTCGGAGTTCATTTTACGCGAATGATAAAAGGCGGTATTGAAGCAGGTCCGAATGCTGTTCTTGCGTTTAAGCGTGAAGGATACGAACATAAAGATTTTTCAATTAAAGATGTTTCCGAAATGTTTTTTTATAACGGATTCTGGAAAATGGCATCGAAACATTATAAAATGGGCATCAGCGAATTTTATCGATCGTTCAGTAAAGCTGCATTCGTTAAAGCGCTTCAAAAATTAATTCCGGAAATCGAATATGATGATGTTTATCCCGAAGGATCAGGTGTAAGAGCCCAAGCGCTTGAACCCGATGGAAAGTTGGTAGATGATTTTAGAATTATTGAAGCGGAAAAAATGATTCATGTTTTAAATGCTCCTTCTCCAGCGGCAACTGCATCATTGAGCATTGGAAAGACAATTGCAGAAAAAGTCATCAAAAGTCTGAATTAAGCAAATCAAATTTTAATTCCCGGCCATTCCAAAATCGGAGTTGTTGATTTTACCAAATGCATTCCTGCTTCAGCAAATTTTGAATATGCTTTATCCGCTTCATCCGTATAATCTACAACTCCCGGTACTACAACCGGGGAAGAGCAGTCTTCGAGAAGATAAACTTTTTGAGCGAGTTTTTTATCTCTTAAAAGAATTTCATTAAGCAGATCTTCAATACTCCAGGCAGCACAATGGCTTTTAGCTTCTCCGCCGATTATAATTGCATCGAATTTTAACACTCGTTCAATCAAGTCAATATTTTTATTTGCAATTTTTTCACCATCGATTCCGCTTTTTACTTCAGGTCCGAAAACCGAGTAATGTTCCGTTAAAGGATTATTACCTTTTATTTGAATATTAGGCTGACTGCATCTGGCGATACTATGAAAGAAAATTGCTTCTTCTATTGGAGAAGCCAATGCGTGTCCCAATCCTCCGAGCATTGCATGATACGGCCATATAGTAAGCTCATATTTACCGGATTTATTTAATTCCTGTGTATAGTGTTTTAAATAGTTTTGTGCCTTACCCGGATCAACTCCCAAGCCCGGGCATACATTTTCATTAATTTTCCAAACTCCTTTTTCAATATCATCGGCAGAAATTAAAGATAGTGCCGGAGGGTTTTCACCTTTATCATTTATTAAAAAAATCGAATGAAAAATCTGCATTGGCTGATGAGTGTCCATAGTTGGGATTATTTGTGTAATTACGTTTAGATTACGATAAATAAATTCACATAATCTTTTTGTATCTTCAACCGCTCCGTTACCTGAGCGCCCGGAAACGAAAAGCTCATAACCGGGGACACAAAATGTATTCTGCATATCAATAGCAAGCAGACATATTTTAAATTTATCCGAACCTGACGGTCCTATATTATATTCATCAGCCCAATTATTTGCATCAGTAGCTCTTGCTTGATAATCAACTTTCCAAACACTGCCGACTTTTTCGGGTTTAAAGTGAGGAGGAATTTTTAATTCATCATTATTCATTTGCTCAACTTATAGTTTCTTTATCAATGTATTATTAAAATATAAATATATCAATAATTATTTTCTTTTATTTCTTTCTTACACTTCAGAAAACTTTGTAAAATAAAATGTTTATTCATCCTCTACGAGGATGTCTAATTGGTTTCGTCACTATGTATTTAATAATAATAAAACATCTACGATGTTTTATTCTATCTTGACCTCGGAGAGGTCAAATTATTTTAAAATAATAACCCGGTAATTCAGTAAATAATCCTCGTAGAGGATTAACAAATTTCCTTTTAATGAGATATATCTCGGAAAAATTTTTATAATTGATTTGTGAGACACCGTTAAGACGATTTGATTGTTAAGTTTGTTAAAAATATAAAAATTAAATTTTTGTAACTTTATAACAAAGGTATATACGACAGATTAATTTGTATAAATATAAGCGCCGGCAATAATTTTTCGCGAGATTTAATGCTTTGATAAAGCATTTGCGGATTTAGACTTGTATATTTCGGCTATTCATTTTTTAAATTATTAAGAACAAATATTATTTTTTAGCATTTAAATAATAGCGCTTAAAATAAGTGCACTTAAGGAGAATTTATTATGAGTAATTTAATTAAGCTTTTGGAATACGGTCAGAGTTACTGGCTTGATAACTTAACAAGAAAAAAAATTAAGGGGGGGGAATTAAAGAAAAGAGTTACTCAGCAAGGACTGCGCGGAATAACTTCAAATCCAAGTATTTTCAATAAAGCAATTACAGGCGGAAATGATTATGATTCACAAATAAAACAACTTGTAAATCAGAAAAAAGGAATACATGAAATTTACGAAGCACTAACTGTGAAAGATGTGCAGGACGCCTGCGATTTATTAAGGCCTGTCTTCGATGAAAGTGAAGGAGTGGACGGATTTGTCAGCCTTGAAGTTTCTCCATACTTAGCTCATGATGAAGAAGGTACAAAAATAGAAGCTAGAAAATTATATGCTGAAGTTGATCGTCCGAATTGTTTTATAAAAATTCCCGGCACCGAAGAAGGTGCAAGAGCAATTGAAGAAGTACTTTATGAAGGAATTAATATTAACGTAACTCTTCTCTTTTCAATCTCAAGCTACGAAGCGGTAGCAAATGCATATGTTAATGCATTGGAAAGAAGAGCGAATGAAGGAAAATCAATAAAAGAAATCAGATCTGTTGCTAGCTTTTTCTTAAGCAGAATTGATGTACTTACCGATCAATTGCTGGGGCATTTAATTATTCCGGGTGATACTAATGACAACAGTTTAAAACCCGAAAACCTTTTAGGTAAAGCAGGTATCGCAAGCGCCAAGCTTGCTTATCAAAGCTATAAAAAAATATTTAAAAGCGAGCGCTGGAATAGATTAGTTGAGCTGGGTGCAAAGGTGCAGCGGCCGCTTTGGGCAAGCACAAGTACGAAGGATCCGATGTACAGCGATGTGAAATATGTTGAGCCTTTAATCGGTCCCGATACCGTAAATACTCTTCCGGATGAAACAATAGATGCATTTGCCGATCACGGAAAGCTTGAAGAAAACACTGTTGAAAAGGATGTCGATCAATCTTATAAACTATTTGAAGATTTAAGAAAACTCAATATTGATATTGATTTTGTTACCGAGCAGCTTGTTAATGAAGGCATTCAAAAGTTTATTGATCCCTATGATAATTTAATGAAGACGCTTGCTCAAAAACGAAATGAAATATTGGGAGATAAGCTCGGTAAACAAAAAATAAACTTTGGTAAATCCAAATCGCTGGTTTCCGCAGCAATGAAGTCATTAAATGAAAAGCAGTATTCCAGGAGATTATTTGCAAAAGATCCTTACTTATGGTCATCCGATCCCGAAGAGATAAAAGAAATAAGAATTA
>CAZHBJ010000081.1:0-14649 GCA_964530445.1 uncultured Ignavibacteriaceae bacterium | reverse complement strand
TCTTTAATGATAATGATATAGATTATATGGCGTCTTTAGCATATGGTAACGGTTGTAAAATAAATTTAAAGAAGCTCTTTAACAGCTTCGATTTTTATACTCTTACTTCTTCATTATCTTATATTTATGCCGGATCATTTTGTAAATATTTAATTTCAAATTACGGAATTGAAAAGTTTAAAATATATTACGCAGGAAATAATTTTAAAATTGCTTACGGATTCCCGATTGAAACTTCTATTGAAAAATATTACAAATATTTAAAATCATTAAATATTACAAACAGAATTAACCAGGCAAATTACTATTACGGATCAAAATCAATTTTTTATAAAGCATGTCCGAGATATATAGCTGAAAATTTGAATAAAGCTGATAAAGATTATTGGGATAAGGATTATAAGAATGCTAAAAAAATATTTGAAAATATTTTAAAAGTGACCAATAATTATTCGGCGGTAATCGGTTATGCAGAATGTTTAAACAAGCTGGACAAAACAAATGATGCAGTAAAATTTTTGCTTAAAAGTATTAAGCAGTTCAAAGGAAGTTCTTATTATTATAGAGTCGAACTAAAACTGGGAGATTTATATTCCATCAAAAATAATTTTATTAAAGCGGATTCAATATATAAAAGTTTAAATGAACAAAATCCTGCGTATAATTATAATTATTTATCTAGTTTAAGGATTGCCTTGGTAAAAGACAGCTTGGCGGCAGATTATCTGAAGGGAAATGATTTTGATAAATACATAATATTAAAAAATATGAATTCGATTAAGTATAATTATAATTCAATCCCCGTTTTAATCGGATTAGCGGAATCTTTTAATGAAAGATATAATATATTTTTAAAAATATTTAATAAAAAAATTAAAGTTACAGATTTTATAAGCAGCTATTCCGCATTTAAACTTTCCGATTACATGCTCAATCATCTGGATTTTAATAAAGCCGAAGAAACAGCTTTGTTAGCATTAGAATTCAATGCTGAAAGGAATTTTGAAATAATATTGAAAAATAATTTTACCAAAATCGAGTGGTTTAAAAAGAACGCAGATAAAGTTTTATTAAATACAAAAATAAATTGAAATATGATTAAAGAAGATGATAACGGTTTAAGCATCAATTACATGAAACTGACATCCTATTTTTTAGGATTTATTTCTTTTGTTATTTTCGTTTATATACTTATTGCATTTAAGAAAATTTTAATTCCTGTTACGCTTGCCGTCTTTTTAACATTTTTATTTCATCCGTTAATAGAATATCTCCAAAAATTCAAATTTCCCAAATGGCTTTCACTGATTTTAATTTTGTTTTTCATCAGCGGGATTTATTATTTAATCGGTTTATTGGTTGTGGCAAACTTCGGAACATTTACCGCCAAACTTGAAAAATACTCCGAAAACGTAGCGGTATTTCTTCAGCAATTGCTTAACCCGTTTAATTTAACCGTTAAAGAAGTTGCGCAAATGTTTAACATAAAAACCGAACAATTTGATGTAAGTTCATTATTCCAAAATTTATTCAAAGCGGGAATCATACAAAATTTGTTTTCATCTTTCACTTCTATGATGGGTGATTTCTTTGTACTAATAATTTTCTGGCTATTTATGATTATGGGGAAGAAACAGTTTGAAGAGAGGTTAAAAACTGCGTTCAAAGATAAAAAAAATGTAATTGAAAATACCATCAACTCAATTAATACTCAATTACAGTCATATATCATTATAAAAACAATCACTTCTTTTACTACCGGTTTAATTGTTACAATTATTCTATGGCTGTTCGGAATTGATTTTGCAATTTTTTGGGGACTACTTACTTTTATATTAAATTTCATTCCGAATATCGGTTCTATTATTGCGACTTTATTCCCGATTGTTATTGCTTTGCTAGAATACGGAATAGGTGTTAAGACAATTTCTTTAGCGGCGCTGCTTATTATTAACCAAAATATTATTGGAAATTTTGTGGAACCTCATTACCTGGGGCGCCAAATGGATCTTAGCCCTGTATTTGTCCTTTTCTCTTTAATATTTTGGGGTTGGATTTGGGGCATTGCGGGGATGTTTTTATCCGTACCAATAGCGGCTGCAATGAAAATATTTTGCAGCAATATTGAACCGTTAAGACCTATTTCGATTTTAATGGGCAGAAATACTGCAAATGTTAACAATTAAAATCTAAATTAAAGCCGGAAAATATTTTTTCAAATGAATTTTAAAGAAGATTTATCAAAATATTTATTTATTTCCAATGCAGCTAAAACTGCCGGTGAAATGAACCTTAAAGTTTATATAGTCGGGGGTTTTGTACGGGATTTAATATTAAACCGTAATAGAGATGAAATGGATTTCCTTGTAATAGGTGATGGTCCGCTTTACGCATCAAAATTTGCAGAATCTTTAGGAATAAATAAAATTTCAATTTTTAAAAACTTCGGCACCGCACATTTTCGTGTTAATGATTTTGATCTTGAATTTGTAGGTGCAAGAAAAGAGTCCTATAATCGAAGCAGCAGAAAACCGGCTGTATCGATCGGAACTTTTAAAGAGGATATAAGCCGTCGCGATTTCACCATCAATACTCTTGCTGTCTCAATTAATGAATCCGACTTTGGAGAATTGATTGACTCATACAACGGCATAAATGATCTGAAAGAAAGGATAATTAAAACTCCAATAGATCCATTAATTACTTTTAACGATGATCCGTTAAGAATAATGAGAGCTTATAGGTTTGCTTCTCAATTAAATTTTAAAGTTGATGATTCAATTAACGAAGCAGCAAATAAGTTAAGGGAAAGATTAAAAATTGTTTCTCAAGAGAGAATTACGGATGAATTTTTAAAAATATTATCTTCTCCGGTCCCTTCAATAGGAATAAAGTTGTTATTTAATTCGGGCGTTATGGAAATAATATTTCCGGAAATTGCAAACTTATCCGGCATTGAGCAAAGAAAAGATTTCCATCATAAAGATGTTTTTTTACATACATGTCTTGTGGTTGATAATATTTCAAGAGTAACGAATAATATCTGGTTAAGATTTGCCGCTCTGGTTCATGATATTGCAAAACCTCAAACAAAAAAATTTGTAGAGGGAACCGGCTGGACATTTCATGGTCATGAGGAAGTTGGCGCCAGGAATATGAAATCAATCTTTAAAAAACTTAAACTTCCGCTTAATAAACTTGATTATGTTGAAAAACTCGTTCGGCTGCATTTAAGACCAATCGCTCTTGCAAAGGAGGAAGTTACCGACTCGGCTATAAGGCGTTTAATTGTAGCCGCCGGAGATGATCTTGAAGATTTAATTACTTTATGCCGCGCTGATATAACAAGTAAAAATCCGGAAAAAGTATCCAAATATCTGGATAATTATGAAAGAGTTATGAAGAAAGTTTGGGAGGTAGAAGAAAAAGATAAATTAAGAGCATTTCAGTCTCCGGTAAGAGGTGAAGAAATTATGAAAGTATGTAATCTTAAACCTTCAAAGAAGGTCGGAGAAATTAAGTCGGCAATAGAGGAAGCAATTCTTGACGGAGAAATCGCTAATAATTATGAAGAAGCTTTCGGTTATCTGTTAAAAATTAAGGATCGATTTAATATCTAAAAGTTTTTGTTTAAGTTGGGAAAAGGAATAAATATTTATGTAGAATTTACATTCTACACTATCCATATCCCCGATTTATAAAATTCCCGTTAATTTCTTAATTTTTAATGTATGTTATTAAGCCGTTTAATTAATAATATAACCGTTTATCCATAAAACAATATATCGTTTGACATTATAATTATTTTTGTGGCGAAAATATTATTAGAAATTCCTAATTTATTGTATCAATTTTTAAAAAATAATTAACCTTTTTATAATTCAACATGTCTAAACTTCAAGCTAACAATTTTAAAATAAAACAATCGGAGTCGATAATGCGTCTCTTCTTAGGCATAATATGTATATTCTCTTTTACCTTTATGTCATATGGACAAAAAGTCTTAACATTAAATGAAGCAGTAAACATAGCTCTTCAGAAAAACACAACGCTAAAAAAAGCAGTTAATAATATTGAATCTAATAAATCTTCTGTAAAGGCAGCTTATGGAAATTTTCTTCCGACAATCGGTGCAAATGCAAGTTGGGGTTGGTCAAGGAATAAACAAAAGGCTGGCGGATCTTATACATTTAGCGGAATAACAATTAACCAGCCTGCAATTACCAGTGAAACGCGAAGTTATTCCGCAAGTGTCGGAGGCAACCTAACCTTGTTTGACGGTTTATCTGAGTTTGCAAATCTAAGCCAAAGTAAAAAGGATTTGAAATCTGCTCAATTATCTCTTGAAAATCTTAAACAAAATATTGTATTCCAAACAATGAGCCTATATTATACAGTAGTTAATGATCAGCAGTTATTGAAAGTACAACAGGATAATGTAAAGTGGAATAAAAAGAATCTCGAGACTATTACTGAGAGAAATAAACTTGGTGCGATTACTTTAGCAGATGTATATTCTGCACAGGTACAGGACGGAAATGCGCAACTCGGGTTAATTAAAGCTAAAAATGATTTTGAAACTGCTAAAAGTAATCTTTTATATTACCTGGGTTTGAATGTATTCGAAAATTATACTTTCGAAGATTCACTGACTGCTCAGGAAGAAGATTTGCTAAAAACTAATTTAACCAAGGAGTATCAGAATATGTCGGGTCTGGTTGAAAAAGCTCTTGAAAATAGACCTGATTATAAAAGCGCAAAGCTAAATGTACTAAGTGCTGAAGAAGGTGTTACAATGGCTTTTTCCGGTCATCTACCCAAATTAACCGGAAATTATGATTATTATTTGCATTCAAATACTTTACATAGTCTTAGTGATCTCTCAAATAGCCAAACCTATTCATTAGGTCTTACACTAAGTATACCGATTTTCTCCGGATTTAGTGTTGAAAATAGAGTTGAACAGGCAAAGATAAATGTTATGAATAGTAAAGTTGACCTTGAAGATTTAAGAAGAACTATAAATCAAAATATCCAGACAACTTATTTAAATCTTCAAGCTGCAAAAACCGGACTTGAAGTGAGTAAAAATAATGTAAAAGCAGGTGAAGAAAATTTGAAAATTGCGCAGGAAAAATATTCCTTAGGGTCGGGAACCTTGCTGGACTTACTAACTGCAAATTATAATTTTACCAATGCTCGAACCAATTATATTAACTCCGAATTTCAATATATAGTTCTAAACGAACAATTAAAATATTATCTGGGTGTTCTTAATTATAAAAAATATGAATAAAAATTTTAATAGAGGAGAGTATTTAAATGGCTAACGGAAAGAAAAAGAAATCGAAAAAGAAAGTAATAATATTTTCCGCGTTAGGTGTTTTAGTAGCTGCTATTATTGTTGTTGCTATTTTGGGAAGCAGTAGAAAGGAAATTGTAAGCGTTCAAACTGAAAAAGTAGTAAAAAGGACAATTACACAAAGTGTTACTGCAACCGGAACCTTAGACCCTGAATTTAAAGTTACTATTACGCCCGAAGTAGCAGGAGAAATTGTAGAACTTCCGGTTAAGGAAGGGCAGTATGTAAAAAAAGGTGATTTGCTTGTTAAAATAAGGCAGGATGCTTACCTGGCTCAGGTTGAACAATCCGAAGCTAGTTTAAAAAGTGCTGAAGCAAATTTATCTATGAGTAAAGCACAATTAGACAAAGTTACTTCGGACTATAAACGTGCAAAAGAGCTTCACGCTAAAAATCTTGAAAGTGATGCCGATCTGGAAGCTTCCAAAAGCTCTTATCTTTCTGCGCAGGGATCATTTCAAGCTGCTCAAGCTCAAGTTTCGCAGACGGAAGCATCATTAAAAGTTCAAAAGGATCAATTAAGTAAAACTACTATTTATTCGCCTATGAACGGCGTTGTAAGCCAGTTGAATGTTCAGCTCGGTGACAGAGTCCTCGGAAGCCTTTATAACGTTGGTACTAATATGATGACTGTATCCGACTTAAAGAGTATGCTTGCCGTAGTTGATGTAGATGAGAATGATGTTGTATTACTTTCGGTTGGAGATACTGCAAGAATAAAAATTGATGCTTTTGGAGATAAAGTATTTAGAGGTATTGTCTATCAAATTGGAAATACGGCTATCAGTACAGGAACGGGCACACAGGAACAAGTTGTAAATTTTGAGGTAAAACTAAAGTTTATTGATTTTGATCCCGGGTTTAAGCCAGGTATGTCTTGCAATGCAGACATTGAAACCAAAACTTTACATAATGTGTTAAGCGTCCCGATTCAAAGTGTTACGGCAAGAAATTCAATGGGAGGAATGCAGCAGCAGGGTAATGAAGAAAATAATGAGAATACTAAAAAAAGCAAGAAAAAAGAAAATGTAAATAAACTGCAGGAAATTGTATTCCTTGCTAATAAAGGTAAAGCAAAATCGGCAGATGTGGTAACCGGGATAAGTGATGATAATTATATCCAGGTTAAAACAGGACTTAAAGAAGGACAAGTAGTTATTTCCGGACCTTATAAAGCAATTTCGAGAGATCTACACAACGGCTCGGATATAAGAATAGAAAATAAAGGAAAAATGTTCAGTCAAAATAATAAATAAAATCGGAATTTAAGATGAACATAATAAATATTGAACACATAGCTAAAGTATATCAGGTTGGTTCGGAAGAAGTGCATGCTATAAGAGATATCTCTTTAAGAATCGATAAAAATGAATATGTTGCCATTATGGGTCCTTCCGGTTCAGGTAAATCTACTTTGATGAATATGCTGGGTTGTTTGGATACTCCGACTTCCGGTAAATATGATTTTACCGGTGTAAGTGTTAGTCAAATGACTGATAATGAACTTGCAAAAATTAGAAATAAAGAAATAGGCTTTGTATTTCAAACATTCAACCTTTTGTCAAGATCGGATGCATTGCATAACGTTGAGCTTCCATTAATTTATGCCGGGGTAACTGCTGCGGAAAGACGCGAAAGGGCGGAAGAAGCTTTAACCGATGTAGGATTAAAAGACAGAATGCATCATAAACCGAATGAGCTTTCAGGAGGTCAAAGACAAAGAGTAGCTGTTGCCCGTGCTCTTGTTACAAAGCCCTCAATTATTCTTGCCGATGAACCGACTGGTAATCTGGATTCCAAAACCGGTGAAGAGATTATGATATTGTTTAATGAAATTTATGAAAAGGGAAACACAATAATCCTGGTTACTCACGAGGAATATATTGCGGAACATGCTGCACGCATCATAAGAATAAAGGATGGCTTAATTGAAGCTGATTCACCGGTAAGCAATAGGTATATTCCGAAGCTTAAAAGTGAAGTTAATAAATAAAATATGTAATTAGTATTAATATTAGGTGAAACTATGTCTGGGCTAGCGTTATTATCATTTGAATTTAAAGAAAGTATGATGATCGCTTTAAGAGCGTTAAGAGCAAATAAGGTTAGAGCTGCTCTAACAATGCTTGGCATATTTATAGGAATAACGGTTGTAGTTTTAATGATGACGGCTATAAAAGGATTAAATAATTCATTTCAGCAGGGAATAAGCGCTTTGGGTTCTGATGTTTTATATATCGATAAGTGGACTTGGTTTTCCAATGCTCCATGGTGGGAACAAAGGAATAGGCGTAATATTACAATGGCGGATTATGAAAGATTTAAAGCTTTAGCCAAACTGCCTGTTGCAATAGCTCCTACACTGGATACGAGACAAACTATAAAATATAAAGACCAATCGGTAGAGAGTGTTTCTGTTGACGGTTCGGATGCCGACTATATTAAAACTACTAATCTAACTTTTGATGAAGGAAGGTTTTTTAGCGAGATTGAAGCGAGAAGTGCGAGAAATGTTTGTATCCTGGGCAGCCAGGTAGCGGAAGACTTATTCCCTCATAGAAATGGTCTCGGTAAGTTTATTAAAATTGGTCCGGTCGAATTTAAAGTAATAGGAATATTAGCAAAGCAAGGTAGTTTTATTTTAGGTGATTTTAATCCGGATCAGCGGGCATACGTGCCGATAGGAACTGTATTCAAATATTTTTCCGGGCACAGAAGAAGAAGCATTTCAATTAATGTACGCGCTGCCGGTACCGGTGCAATAGAAAATACCAAAGCTGAAGCCGAAGGAATTATGAGAAAAATAAGAGGGCTTATGTATAATCAGCCGGATGATTTCGGTATAAATCAGCAATCCGGATTAACTGATCTTTACAACAGTAGAGTAGGCGTAATTCAAATTGCGGGTTTATTTATTACAGGGTTATCATTGTTCGTCGGTGCTATCGGAATTATGAATATAATGTTTGTATCTGTTAAAGAAAGAACTAAAGAAATAGGTTTAAGAAAAGCAATAGGCGCCAAGAGAAGAACTATCCTAACTCAATTTCTTTTGGAATCTTCATTCATTTGCTTGGTGGGAGGTATAGCAGGATTGATTGCCTCCATACTTTTAGGGCTGCTGGTGAACCAGTTTCTGCCTACCTCTATCGATTATAGTGTAGTTTTAATAGCCATATTGGTTTCATTAATTACCGGATTAATTTCGGGTTTTGCCCCGGCTTATACCGCTGCAAAAATGGACCCGGTGGAAGCTTTGAGGTTTGAATAATGAAATTAACTGAAATTTTTTCCATGTCGTTTCAGTCTATAAAAGGGAATAGACTTAGAACAATGCTTACCATGCTTGGTATTGTTGTAGGCATTTTTTCAATAATCGTTATAATGACTGTTATTACGATGCTGCAGAATAGTATAGAAAACGGAGTCTCGCAGCTTGGTAAAAATACTTTTCAAATACAAAAATATCCCGTATTAATCGGCGGGGGACATCATGCGAGGTTTAAATATAGAAACCGGAAAGACCTTACGCTTGAGGATTACAACAGGTTAAAAGGCATGCTGGTGCAGGCAAAATATATCGGTGCAGAACAATGGCAGATGGGACAGATAGTTAAATACAACGGAGAAGAAACAAATCCGAATATTTCGGTTGCAGGTATAACGGCTCCCGCTATGAAAACAAATAATTGGACTACATCAAGCGGACGGGATATAAGGGACCTCGATATTAAATATTCTAATGATGTTTGTGATATAGGACAGGATATCGTTGATAAACTGTTCCCACATATTGATCCGGTCGGACAGATTATAAGGGTTAATAATCATCCTTTAAAAGTAGTCGGAGTTTTGGAATCGCAGCCGGCAATGTTCGGACAAAGCAGGAATAGTTTTTTAATTATGCCCATTACTAGGTTTCAATCTATATACGGTAAACTGCATAGAAGTATTAATATTACGGTTATGTCTCAATCGAAAGATGACTATGAGGCAACAATTGAATCGGCAATAGGATATATGAGAACAATTAGGAAAGTAGCTCCGGGAAAAGATAACGATTTTGGCATTTTTAGTAACGAATCAATTATCAATCAAATTAATGATATTACTTCCGGGGTTAAAATTGGGGCAATAGTAGTTTCAATTATAGCTTTAATTGCTGCCGGTGTCGGCATAATGAACATTATGCTGGTATCCGTTACAGAAAGGACAAGAGAAATAGGAATCAGAAAAGCAATAGGAGCCAGGAGACGTTCCATACTTTATCAATTTTTGATTGAAGCTATAATTTTATGTTTAACCGGAGGCCTCATCGGCATTGTCCTTGGAATCGGTGTCGGTAATTTTGCGGGAAGTCTTTTACATGCTCAAATGGCAATTCCTTTCGATTGGGTTTTAATCGGTTTCTCATTGTGTATTGTAGTCGGATTAATCTTCGGAACTTACCCTGCTTATAAAGCCTCAAATCTGGATCCTATCGAAGCTTTAAGATATGAGTAGTAATTTATAAATGTTTAAAATTAAGAGGCTGTCTCAAAAGTAATATTTTTCTGAATTTTGGAACGCTGATTACACAGATTTGTACTGATTTTCACGGATATTTAAATAGAAAATTACTTTTAAGACAGCCTCCTTTTCATTATCACACCTTAATATTTGTACTTATTAATTTCATTTTTTATTTTCGTGACCAATAAACTAATGAAGGGTTATTATTGTCTAATATAATTAGTTAAGATGGATGGTATTATTCTTCATTTAAAGTTAGGCTGGTTTTTATGAAATTATCTCAAATATTTTTCATCTCGGTTGAATCCATTAGTTCAAATAGATTAAGAACATTTTTAACAGTTCTTGGAGTAGTGGTAGGAATATTTTCCATTATTGTAATAATGACGATAATTACAATGCTTCAAAAGAGTATTGAAAATGGAGTATCTCAATTGGGGCAAAACACATTTGCAATTCAAAAGTTTCCGGCTATCATGTCCGGCGGTCATCGTGCCTGGATGAAATATAGAAACCGGCCTGATATTACGCTTGATGATTATTATAGACTAAAAAATATGCTGGCCGGTGCAAAATATATAGGAGCGCAAGACGAATGGAATGGAGTTGTTGTTAAATATAACGGTGTGAAAACAAACCCCAATATTACTGTAATCGGTATTACGGCAGAAGCTATGAAAACCAATGACTGGACTGCAGAATACGGCAGGGATTTAAGGGACATTGATATTAAATATTCTAATGATGTTTGCGATATAGGGCAGGACGTTGTTGATAAATTATTTCCTAATTTAAATCCTGTTGGACAAATTATAAGGATAAATGGTTTTCCTGTAAAAGTTATAGGTGTACTTAATACAAAACCCGCATTATTCGGCAGAAGCAGAGATAGTAATATACTTATTCCGATTACTACTTTTCAAAATGTTTTCGGTAAACTGCATAGAAGCCTTGATATAACAGTAATGACTCAAGGTAAAAAAGATTATCAGTCGACTATTGAATCCGCAATTGGCTATATGCGGATTATTAGAAAGATTAAACCCGGCGGAGAAAACGATTTTGATATATTCAGCAACGAATCAATTATCAGCCAGATAAATAATATAACAAGCGGAGTAAAAATCGGCGCTATAGTTGTGTCTATTATAGCCTTATTTGCTGCCGGCGTAGGCATAATGAATATAATGCTTGTCTCTGTAACCGAAAGGACAAGAGAAATAGGAGTTCGAAAAGCTATAGGAGCTAAAAGGAATTTAATTTTACTTCAGTTCCTTATCGAGGCAATAATACTGTCTTTATTCGGGGGCTTCATAGGAATTATTTTAGGTGTGGGAATCGGAAATTATGCAGGCAGCTTTTTACATGCACCTATGGCTATACCCGTTGAATGGATTATTATAGGGTTCTCTTTATGTTTGTTTGTAGGAGTTATCTTCGGAACTTATCCTGCATATAAAGCGGCGAACCTTGATCCGATTGAAGCGTTAAGATATGAATAATATATTCGGCTTTATTTTAATTTTTTAAAATAAATTTAAAAGAATATTTTTTGCAAATAAATATTCTACTTTGAAGGATTGAATTTTTTTTATTCAAATTAAAATTTCATTTGTATTTAATCCCGCCTGTTATTATGTTTCAGCTAACGTAAAATAGGAGATTAAAAATTTTTTTGATTTAATAAACAGGCGCTCATTTTATAAATCAAAAATTAAAAAGCGGGAATATAGATGAAATTTTTTCAAATATTTTTCATTTCTTTTGAATCACTAAAAACAAATAAATTAAGAACATTTCTTACAATTCTTGGAGTTGTAGTCGGTATTTTTTCTATTATAGTTATTATGACTATAATTACTATGCTTCAAAGTACTATAGAAGAAGGTTTACAATTTTTAAGTAAAAACACATTTGAAATACGCAAATACCCGGCTGTTATGAGTCATGGCGAATGGAGAAAGTATAGAAACAGAAAAGATATTACATTAAACGATTTTTACCGTCTTGAAAATTCAATGCGCAATGTTGAAAGAATGGGTGCTTATCTTGGAGCCGGAGGTAAAATTGTTAAATTCGGAAGTAACAAAACGAATCCCGATACATATGTTGTCGGTGTAACTCAGGGAGTTTATAAAACACTAAACCTGGAAATTGAAAGCGGAAGAGAGTTTTTAGAAAGTGAGATTAGATATAGCGGTCATGTATGTGTACTTGGGCATTATATAGTGGACAAAATTTTTAACAATATATATCCTGTAGGTAAAGAAGTTAGAGTTGACGGGCAGCCGTATAAAGTGATAGGTGTTCTAAAAAAGAAACCCGACATTTTCGGAAGTACGCAGGATAATTATATTGTTATTCCTATTTCTACTTTTGAATCGATATACGGTAAAAGACATAGAAGTGTTTCAATTACTGTAATGTCTTCATCCAAAGAAAATTATTTAACTTCGATAGAAGCTGCGATAGGTTATATGAGAACCATTAGAAAGGTTTTACCCGGGAAAGAAAATGATTTTGAAATATTTAGTAATGAATCCGTAATTTCCCAAATAAATGATATGACTGCAGGTATAAAGATTGGTGCACTTGTAGTTTCCATTATTGCTCTTATTGCCGCCGGAGTAGGAATAATGAATATTATGCTTGTTTCTGTTACGGAAAGGACAAGGGAAATAGGTATTAGAAAAGCAGTCGGTGCAAAGAAAAGCGCTATATTAATACAATTTTTAATTGAAGCCATAGCCTTGTCGTTAATCGGAGGATTCCTTGGAATATTGTTAGGCATAATCATTGGTAATTTTGCCGGTACGTTTTTACATGCCGCTATGGTCATACCATACGACTGGGTAGTAATAGGTTTATCAATGTGCGTAATAACGGGTGTAACCTTTGGAACTTACCCTGCATATAAAGCTGCTAACCTCGACCCGATTGAAGCTTTAAGGTATGAATGATAAAAATTTTTAACTAATTAAAAATTTTCATTTAAATTTATCTGAATAATTAAGATTTTTAATCTCACTTGTTGTTATCAGTGCTGTCCAAAATAAATGGAATCAAGTGATTTGTTTTTCAAATGAACTGAAAACAAGACAATTCTACTTAGGAATAATTTCATCCTTTCAGGATTAAAAGCTATTCGACTACTATCTTATTACTTTAATCTCGAGGCTGTCTCAAAAGTAATATTTTTCTGAATAATGTAACGCTGATGACACAGATTTAAACTGATTTTCACGGATTTTTAGATAGAAAATTACTTTTAAGACAGCCTCTTAGCAATAAACGCTGAAAGCGTGAAATTATTCTAAAAAAACAATATACAAACAAATCAAAAATCCCGAAGGGATGACATTAAAACATTATAAGTATTTATTTATATAAGCCTATTATATTTATTTTGGACAGATATGGTTGTTATACTTTTATCCTTAGTATAAGTACCATCAATTTTGATTGGAATAATTTCTTAATAAAATTGTATTTTACACATCAGTGTTTTTAACCTTGTCTAGATAGCACTTAATTCCTTCATTTTAACTTTTTTAGTATGAATATAATTTTAGCGGGATAACAAAATGCTTAAAACCTTTTTTGTATTCTGTAGTTTGATAATAATTTTTATTTTTGATTCATTTACATATAGTCAAAATATCCTATACCCTGTTATTGTAAACAGCAAATACGGATTTATAGATTCAACGGGTAATATTATTATAAAACCGAAATATGATCAAGCTTCCGGTTTTTTAGATGGCCGATCGAGAGTTTATATGTTTGCTCACCAACCTGACGGTACTTCTATTGTAGATGAATGGGGATACCTTAATACTGATGGTGAATTTCATAAAATTTCAAGTCTGTCTAATGGCGGTTTTTTCTATGAAGGTCTAGCTAAAATTGAAAAGCCTGCTGTCGGCATATTTACAAATTCAGGTTGGGGCTTCATAGATACCTCTTATCATTTGGTAATTCAGCCTAAATTCTATAATACCGGAAATTTTTCGGAAGGACTTGCATGGATAGAACATAAAGAAAGCTTTTTATTTCTCGTTATTACAGATAAATTCGGTTATATAAATAAAAATGGGAAATTAATTATCCCTTTACAATTCGATAATGCAGGTGATTTTGTCAACGGATTTGCAAATGTTGCGATAGGTGAAAAACACGGATTCATTAATAAAAAGGGAGAAATTGTAGTTCGGCCTAGATTTGAAGCCGCGCGTCATTTCTCATCGGGATTAGCGCCTGTTATGTTAAACGGGAAATGGGGGTTTGTAAATACGAAAGATAGTTTAATAATTATTCCCGCTTTTGAAGATGCGCGTTCTTTTTCCGATAGTTTAGCTCTGGTAAAATCTTCGGGCAAATGGGGATTTATAAATTTAACAGGCAAGATTGTTATTCCATTTAAATACACTGCGGCTTCTAAATTTGAAGAAGGATTGGCAGCGGTAAAAATAAAAGGTCAATGGGGTTATATTAATAAATCGGGTAAAATAGTAATTGAACCGCAATATAACGGGGCAGGAGTATTTTATAATAACCGGGCAATGATTGAAGTGGATAATAAATGGGGATATATTGATCCGGAAGGTAAAGTCATCTGGAAGCCAACCCGGTAGATCGATATATAAATCAAATTAAATGGATCTTTATAAAGTAATTATTTTAAGAACATAACGGAAGTTTTTTATTACGCAGAGTAGCTCACATAGGCGTCAACTTAAGGATTAGAAAAAATATTATATGATAAAATATCATTA
>CAZHBJ010000080.1:0-15089 GCA_964530445.1 uncultured Ignavibacteriaceae bacterium | reverse complement strand
TATCAGCAATCTTGTTAACGGATGGAATATTGACAAATTAGGCGGACTCTCCGGTATGGCTGCAAAAGCACAGGATTATCTTTGTACGCTGTCCGAAAGATACCTTGCGGTTTCCAAAAGACTATCAATTGCAGGTGCAAACGAAAAATTCAGCTGGATTTTCGGAAGAGAAGTTTAATTTAAAATAAATTCGCTTTCAATAAAATTCACCTCTCATTTTCTACCTTAAAAAACAATAATTTATTTTGATAAATAAATTTTGTTTTTCTTTATATATTTGATGTGTTCAAATTTAAATAATACTTTCCGTAGTAATAAAATAATTCTTTAGATCTTTTTTATATTTATAAAATAAAATTTATGTGCTTTTTATGAATGAAATATTAACGTTTGAAGAAATAAGAATAATTGGTTCCTTAATTGAAAAAGAACTTACAACCCCCGAATACTACCCTTTAACTGTTAATGCATTAAAAAATGCATGCAACCAAAAATCGAACAGGGACCCGGTTGTTTCTTTTGATGAAAGCATAATTGAAAATACTCTCGATAAATTAAGAGAAAAATCCTTTGCCAGCAGGATAACCGGCAGCGATATTCGCGTACCTAAATACCGGCAGGTCTTTACCGAAGCAATGAAATTTTTACCGGAAGAGATTGCCGTTATGTGCGTTTTAATGTTAAGAGGACCTCAAACCCCCGGGGAAATCAAATCACGCAGCGGTAGAATGTTTAACTTTGAAAGTCTGGCTCAAGTTGATGATGTACTTCAAAAATTGATGAACGGAGAAAAACCTCTCGTTGTTAAATTGCCTAGACAGACAGGGATGAAAGAATCGAGATATATGCATTTACTTTCCGGTGAACCGGAAATTGAAACTCAAATAAATGAAATAAAAGACACTCCATCTAATGATGACGATAGAATAACAAAACTTGAAACGGAACTTGAATTACTTAAAAATGAAGTTAATGAAATAAAAATTCATTTTGAAAAGTTTAAACAACAATTCGAATAGTTTTAATTTTCAAAACCGAAACAATTAAATATTAAAAAATATTTTGATATTTCAACTTGGTATTATATCTTTATTGAAATAATCGGCACAACCGGGGAACTAACAAAAAGAGTAAGATGTCGTTAAAAAAAACATACTTAAATATTTCATACAAAACAGCTGATCTATTTGAGCGTGCAAAGATGACCGAGCATACATTTATGATAATTGTTGCAATTATTATAGGTGTGCTGGCAGGTTTCGGAGCGATTGCCATCCGCGTTTTAATTAAAGAAATTTCATTATTGTCATTCCCCGGCGGAGAAAATTTTCTACTTAATGTAATGCACGCCCCGTGGTTTAAGATACTGCTGATTCCCGTCATCGGCGGATTAATAGTCGGCCCGATAATTTATTTTTGGGCACCGGAAGCAAAAGGTCACGGAGTTCCGGAAGTAATGCAGGCAATTTTGTTAAAAGGAGGAATGATCCGTGCACGCGTTGCCGTTATTAAAGCAATTGCATCCGCAATCTCAATAGGCACCGGCGGCTCGGTAGGAAGAGAAGGACCAATCGTTCAAATCGGTTCCAGCTTAGGCTCAACTGTCGGACAGTTTTTTAGAATACCCAGCAAGAAATTAAAAACGCTTGTCGGCTGCGGGGCTGCTGCCGGAATTGCCGCTGCATTTAACGCTCCTATAGCAGGCGCATTATTCGCCGTAGAAATAATACTTATGGATTTTGCCGTAGCACAATTTTCGCCTATTGTTATTTCATCCGTAATGGCAACCGTAATTTCTCACAGCTTCCAGGGAGACTTTGCAGCTTTTCTAGTTCCCAAATATCATCTCTCCTCCCCATATGAAATATTCTTTTATTTTATTCTCGGCGCAGTAAGCGGAGTAGTCTCTTTTCTTTTTATTAAAGTTTTATATTTTCTTGAAGACTTTTTCGATAACAAATTTCACATTGCGGAATACCTTAAGCCTGCAGTCGGCGGAATAGGTATCGGCATCATCGCATTAATTTTTCCGCAGATAATGGGAGTCGGTTACGATTCGATAAACCTTGCATTACATGAAAATTTAGTTTGGTATGTTGCACTGTTATTAGTATTTGTAAAGCTCATTGCTACTTCCCTAACTCTTGGGTCGGGCGGTTCGGGAGGAATATTTGCACCTTCACTTTTTATCGGGGCAATGCTCGGATATTTTTTCGGTTCAATTGCTCATAATTTATTTCCGGCTATTACCGCTACACCGGGTGCCTATGCTTTAGTCGCTATGGGCGGTTTGGTTGCAGGTACTACACGAGCACCGATTACTGCAATCATAATTGTATTCGAACTTACAAATGATTACCGTATAATTCTTCCTCTGATGATAACATGTATAATAAGCACAATTCTTTCTTCAAAATTAAGCAGAGAATCGATTTACACTTTAAAACTTTTGCTTCGGAATATAAATATTAAAGAAGGCACCGAATTAAATATAATGGAATCGATATTCGTTAAAAATATTTATACCACAAGCTATGACACTATAAACATTAATGATAATTTCAATCAGGTTGTTAACAAAGTTATTCGCGGAAAAGGTCCGGAATTTCCCGTAACCGATCCGGAGGGACATGTTCTGGGAATGATTTCCATTTATGATATTAAAGATAATTTGTACGAAAGGGACTCGCTTAAAAACTTGCTTATAGCCGGCGATATAGCAAATACTAATTTTACGCCGTTAACACCCGATGATAACTGTCAGACGGCAACAGATAAAATGAGAGAATACGATTTGGAAGGGCTTCCTGTTGTTGATCATTCGGATTCTAAAAAAATTACGGGAATGATATGGATGAAAGATATTCAGTCTGCATATCAAAAAGAAATAGAAGCGCGCGATATTACTTCAAATCTTGCAAGCCGTATAATGATGAAGGAAGAAACTCCGCAGGTAAGATTTATGGAAGGATATTCAATTTCGGAAATTGATACGCCGAAATCGTTTATAGGCAAGTCCATTCGTGAACTTGATATAAGAGTAAAATACGGAGTTGATGTGCTTTCAATAAAGACTAAAAAGGGAAAAGAAGAGAAAGTCAACGTAATACCAAATTCGGAATATGTAATTACCGAAGATGATATTTTAATAGTCGCCGGAGAAATAAAAAATATCAATCTTATCTCAAACTTGAGTTAGAGGAATTTAACTTTTACGAAGCCAATTTAATTTCAAAGGATTATGTCCGTATATACTGATTGTAATTAGACGTCGTAAACGTTTAATTGTGGTAATAAAGTGAAGTAATAAAAACTGCATATCCTCATATAGGACAAACAAAAGGGAGAGACAAAATGAAACCTGGCGTATTTACCCAACTATACATCCAATTAGTCTTTTCTCCAAAGTATAGAGAAAGGCTATTAGTTAAAGAAATAAGAGAGGAAGTTTTCAGCTACATTAGCGGAATAATTACGAATAGAAGACATAAATCAATTATTATAAACGGAATATCCGACCACATGCATATCCTTTACGGCGCCAACCCTGATGACAAAATATCCGATTTAGTCGCTTGCATAAAAAGAGAATCATCGACTTTTATTAATTCTAAAAACTGGTTCAGGAATAAATTTCATTGGCAGGATGGTTATGGAGCTTTTTCTTATGCAAGATCTCAATTGGATAGGGTTTACAAATATATAGCCCGGCAGGAACAGCATCATAAGAAACAATCATTTAAAGAAGAGTATATCGATTTTCTTAAAAAATATGAAATAGAATATAATGAGAAATTCCTTTTCGAATTTTTTGAATTAAATGAATACGAAAATTTGTAAATCCTCTACGAGGATTTGTACTAGTATAGAATAAAACTATATACAATAATCTCAACTTCTACGAAGTTAAACATATTTCTGTGGTTTTACATGATTATTAACTATAATATTAGTTCTAATTAAACGTCGTAGATGTTTAATTATTGTAATTGTGAGGTAAGCTTTAGGCAAGCACATCATATCCTCGTAGAGGATAAATAATAATCAAACAAATCAGATGCTTCGACTTTGCTCAAACATCAGATGGTACAACCGGCAGCACTCGCTTCACTAAATACACTGAATCCCGGGGACGAATAAGCTGCTCACACTTAAAAGTTATGGAATCCCCTTTCACCGCCTCCTGAATAAAATTATCATCCAGCATCATTTCACTTAAAATTAATTCGACAACTCCTGTTGTCGGCCCAATTATATAAACTTTATCGCCGGATGTTATCTTCCCGGTTTCAAGAGCTACATGAGCAATTTGCGGCTGCTTAAAATAATTAACAACTCTCCCCACAAATTCTTTTCTCGTAGCGGCTTTACTTCCGTGTATATCGCTGTAATCATTTGAACTCGGCATATCAAAATAAAAGCCGGAAGAAAATCCTCTGTTATAAACTTCTTCAAGTTCTTTTAAGAAATTTTGTTTGATTTTCGGCGTCAGCCCGCTCTCGAAATATAAATCAATTGCTTTTCTATATATCGAAACAACTTTATAAACATATTCGGGACTCCTTTTTCTCCCTTCGATTTTAAACGAATCGATTCCAGCTTCAATTAATTTATCAATAAATTCTATTGTGCATAAATCTTTTGGGGAGAGGATATAATCATCGCCGATAATTAGTTCTTTATCTGTTGTATCGTCAATTACTTTAAATTCTCTCCGGCAAGGCTGCACACATTCGCCGCGATTGGCACTCTTATTAAAAAGATGATGACTCATAAAGCACCGGCCGCTTACCGCAATACACATTGCTCCATGCACAAAAGCTTCAATTTCAAGATCGGTCTTAGCTCTGATGTTTTTAATTTCTTCCAAAGAACATTCACGGGCTAAAACAATCCTTTCGGCTCCAAGCCTTTTATATGTTTCAAGAGAAATTGAATTTGAAACAGACGCTTGAGTTGAAACAGCAAACGGCATTTCATATTTATTGCAAAGCTCAATGGCCCCTAAATCCCAGCAGATAATTCTATCAATTTTATTCTCTTTAGCACGACGGATTATATTTTCGATCTCATCTAATTCATCTTCATAAATAATAGTATTCAGCGTTAAATATGTTTTAACATTTTTCGAACGGCAATATTCGGAAATATTTTTTAATTCATCTAAGGAAAAATTCTTCGCCTTTGCACGCATATTAAGTTTACCTACACCGAAGTAAACTGCATCGGCTCCGGCATTAACAGCTGTTATAAGCATTGTCATATCTCCAGCCGGAGCCATAAGTTCGGGTTTTTTTAAATTATTTGATTTCTTATTAGAATTATTATCTGTCATTATTTTTTTATTTTATTTTAAATATAATACTATAAAACGATACAAAATATAATTATGTATTTTTATCTATTCAAAAGAATATTTTATTAAATTTAATTTAAACCTATTTTGACAAATAATAATATTCCAGGCAAAATATTTATAACTGTTGACAACTAAACTTTATATAAATTCTATTTTACAAAATTTAATTTGACAATGTCACAAAATTAATTTAAGTTTTTATTGTTTGAAATTTTTCAAAAGTTTAGAATATGTCTGTAGAAGAAAAAATTAAAAGGGATATCATACAGAATTTCGGATATGCTTATAAGGCATTCGGATTAAACAAGCTGATGGGGCATGTAGTAGCACTTCTAATATTCTCACCTGAGCCGCTATCCCTAGACGACATCGCAAAACATTTAAAGCGCAGCAAAGGGCCTGTCAGCCAAATTACCCGCAGGCTACGCGATAAAAACTTAATTCGCCGTGTATGGCAGCCGGACAGCCGTAAAGATTACTATGAAATACAGCCGGATGTTTTTGAAAATGCCTTCAGGAATAATTTTGAGCTGATCAAAAAAAATACCAGGCTGGCTAAACAATTGAAAAGCAACGTTTCAAAGGAAAAAAATGAATCACTCGACTCACTAAAAGTCCGTCTAGCCGAAATGCAGTTATTTTATGAAATGATGGAAAAGCATTACCAGAATTTCTTGGATGAGTGGTCGAGCAGGGAGATTTAAACCTGTTATAATCTGAATATTTTTAACATACATTATATGCATATTGATAACTATAAATATAATATTTGGAACGTTTGGAATTTTTCAAACGTTAGAAACAAGAAGGGAGAAATTGATGAATGCGCTTCAAAATAAAGTTGCTATTGTAACAGGAGGAGCCCAGGGAATAGGTAAAGCAACAGTAGAAAAATTTGTTAGTGAAGGTGCTTCTGTTGCCGTGTGGGATGTTGATGAGACAAAAGGCATTGCTTTTGTTGAAAGCTTAATTTCAAAAAATCATACGGCAAAATTTTACAAAGTGGATGTTTCGAATTTTAATAATGTTAGTCAGGCAGCACAGCAGGTTGTTCGGGATTTCGGACAAATTGATATTTTGATAAACAATGCCGGAATTGTACGCGATTCTTCTTTAAAGAAAATGACTTCCGAACAATGGCAAGTTGTAATTAATGTGAACTTAACAGGGGTATTCAACTGTACTAAAAATATTTCTCCATTTATGATCGATAAAAATTACGGAAGAATTATTAATGCTTCCTCTGTTGTCGGTTTGTATGGTAATTTCGGACAAACAAATTACGTAGCTGCAAAAGCAGGTGTAATAGGAATGACAAAAGTTTGGGCACGCGAACTAGGAAGAAAAGGAATTACCGTTAATGCTGTTGCACCCGGTTTTATAATGACGGAAATGGTTCAGTCAATGCCGGAAGATGTTTTGAAAATGATGAAAGATAAAACTCCTGTCGGCAGGCTGGGTAAGCCCGAGGATATTGCGAATGCATATGCTTTTCTTGCAAGCGACGAATCAAGCTTTATAAACGGAACTGTACTAAGTGTTGACGGTGGAGTTATTACTTGATTGCCGGTTTGAATTAAAATATTCTAAACAATAGCTAAAAAAAATAGAAAAATAGTAGAATTAAATTTATGAGAAATGCAGTTATAAAATCTTTTGGGGCATATGCTCCGGAAAATAAAATTCCTAATTCTTATTTCAATCAACTTCTTGGAGAGGATGTAGATACCTGGCTTGTTGAAAATTTAACTATTAAGGAGAGAAGATGGTGTTCTGAAAATGAAGCAACAAGCGACTTAAGCTTAAATGCAGCTAAGATGGCTCTTGAAAGAGCTTCTGTTGATGCAAAAGAACTTGATTTAATTATAGTGGCTACGGATACCCCTGATTATATTTCTCCGTCAACCGCATCTGTTTTACAATATAAATTAGATGCAGTTAATGCCGGCACTTTTGATATAAATACAGCCTGCGCAGGATTTGTTACCGCAATTGATACAGCCTCTAAATTTATTCAATCTGACGAACGATATAAAAATATTCTCGTGGTAGGCGCTTATGCTATGAGTAAATATCTTGATCACAGTGATAAAAAAACCGTAACTCTATTTGCTGACGGTGCTGGCGCAGTTCTGCTTTCTGCTGAAGAAAATTCTAATCGTGGTTTCTTAGCAAGCTTGCTTCATAGCGAGGGACAATATCATGATTGGATGGGAATATACGGAGGAGGAACTTTTAATCCTTTAACGCCGGCAAAAGTTGAACGCAAGGAACATTTATTAAAATTTGTAAAAAAGTTTCCAAAGGAATTAAATCCTTTAACCTGGACAAGAATGATTATAGAAGCAACATATAAGGCGGGATTGAAACCGAAAGAAATAGATCATTATTTTTTTACTCAGATAAATATCAATTCAATATGGCAGACGATGGACAATCTTTCGATACCGCATGAAAAGGCTCATACTATAATGGATAAATATGCTTACACCGGTTCTGCCTGTATTCCAATGGCAATGAATGATGCATATCAAAAAGACAAATTAAAGCCGGGAGATAAAATTATTCTTATGGGATCCGGTGGAGGTTTGGCTTTTGCATGTGCAGTTTTTAAAATATAAACAGAGGTAAAGATGACCGGCATAGCTTCATCTCAATTAATTTTTGCTGGTTGGATTTTGGTAATCGTCTACATGGCGGTCACTACTTTCTTTGTCGTAAGAGGTGCTATAAAAATTAAGAATATTAAAGACTATGCAGTTGGAAATGTTGCATTCTCCCCTATTGCAGTTGGTCTCGCTCTAGCTGCTTCAATGACCAGTGCGGCAACGTTTATAATCAATCCTGGTTTTATTGCTTTGTATGGAATAAGCGGTGTTATATCTTATGCATTCGTACTTCCAGCAGCCGCATTAATTTCTCTAATTATTTTAACAAAGGGGTTCCGTAAACACGGAGAAAGCGTAAAGGCCCTTACCATGGCTCAATGGATGAGCACCAGGTATCAAAGTAATGGTTTTGGATTTTTCTTTGCTGTTCTCTCCCTTCTGCTGATAACATTTATCGTTCTTATTTGTGTGGGACTTACAAAAGTTCTATCAAAAACATTAAATGTTTCCGAGTTGACGATACTCATCGGTATTGTGATTTTCATTTTCGGATATATGATGTTCGGCGGAGCGAACTCAATGGTTTATACAAATACTGTGCAGGCTATTTTAATGCTTGTTGTTGCATTCATTCTCCTAGGCTCCGGTTATCAAAATTTTAGTCATGGAATTGCCGGTTTTTTTGCAAAGCTAAAAGCGATCGACCCAAAGCTCGTTCAAACCACTAATGAGAGCAGCTTTCTTTTCCGGGATTACTTTGAAATTTTCTTTGCGCAAATTGTTGTGGGATTTGCAATAGTTTGCCAGCCGCATATAATAACAAAATCACTTTTACTAAAAACAAATAAAGATGTCAATCGTTACTTAACTGCCGGAATTATTACCGAAGGAATTTTCTTTCTTGTAGTTATAGCCGGCTTGTACGCACGGATAGCTTTTCCCGATTTAAAGGTAAACGGTATACCTTTAAAGCTCGATGGAATTATTTCCGCTTATGTTGTCAAACAATTCCCGGTTTATTTAGGTTTATTGGTAGTACTCGGCTTAATTTCGGCAGGAATTTCTACGCTTGAAGGATTAATACAATCTTTAGCATCAACAATAACTGCAGATATTATTAAACCGTTACTTGGGAACAGATTAAAAGGCGATGATACAAGAAAAGATAGAACCACTATTAATATTAACAAAATTGTAATTGGAGTTCTTGCAGTCATTTCTATCCTGCTTTCCTATAATCAACTTGTTAGTCCGAAATTAAGTGTTGGAATTTTTGCACAAAACGGGGTTTACGCATATTTTGCCGCAGCATTTGTCCCCATACTATTCGGAATGTTCTTAAAGAATGTTCCGAAGGCTTCCGTAATTGCCGCCTCCGTTACTGCAATTGTTGTTCATTTTATTTTTTACTATGGAAAAGTTGCAGTGCCGTTCACAAAAGCGACAGGAGAAAATCCGGGAGTTGCCGGGGCAGTAGCAATTGTCTGCGCACTTGTCGTCGGATATTCAATCTATTTAATTAAAAGGAAAGAATATGTTGTCGAATTGTCAAACTGATTGGCTTGCCAAGTGGGCAACATATACTCCCGGTAGATTTTTTCTAAGGGAATATGAGACAAACCGTGAATGGACTTATTCGGAATTTAACAAGTGCGTCAATCATATTGTTGAAAAATTAATAAATGAAAATAATATTCGGCCCGGGGATCGATTGGCTGTCTATTCTACAAATAATATCGAATATGCCGCTTTATTTTTTGTTTGCGTAAGAACAGGCGCAATTTTAATCCCCTTAAATTTTAGATTAATGCCGGACGAATTAAATTTCTTAATTCAGGATGCAGAACCCAAATTTCTTTTTTATGAAAATATTTATAAGGACAATCTTGATAAAATTCCTTCAATAAAAAATATTCACCATATAATTCCTATCGAAACTATTAGTGATTATTTAAATTCAAAGGTAACTAAAAGGCCAAAAGATTTTACTGGTAATTTTGATTTTCAAACTCCTGTAATGATTCTTTATACATCCGGAACAACAGGCACTCCTAAAGGAGCAATAATAAATCATAAAATGCTTTACTGGAATGCAATTAATACAGGGCTTCGGCTGGATTTAAATTCAGCCGATCATACACAAGGTTTTGCCCCGTTTTTTCATACCGGCGGATGGAATGTCCTCTTCACTCCTTTTCTATTACATGGGGCTTCACACACTCTTCTTAAAAAATTTGATGCGGACTTAATTTTAAATCTGATGGAAAAAGAGAAAGCCACAATTCTTTTCGGAGTCCCCACTATGCTTCAAATGATGGCAGATTCTGCTGAATTTCAAAAAGCAGACCTTTCTACCGTAAGATATGCAATTGTCGGCGGTGCACCAATGCCTATTCCGCTTATAGAAAAATGGCATGAGAAAGGAGTGTTTATACGACAGGGTTACGGATTAACGGAAGTCGGACCGAACTGTTTTTCTCTTCATCACGATGATGCGATAAGAAAAATAGGTTCCATAGGATTCCCCAATTTTTATATTGAAGCAAAAGTAATGCAGAATGATAATCATGAATGCGGTATTGATGAAGTAGGAGAATTATGGCTTCGATCGCCTGTAGTTACTCCTGGTTACTGGAAAAATGAAGAAGCAACACGTTCCTCAATTACAGACGGATGGTTTCACACAGGTGATCTGGTTAAACAAGATTCGGACGGATATTTTTTTGTTGTCGACAGAAAGAAAAACATGTTTATCTCTGGCGGAGAAAATGTTTATCCGGCCGAAATAGAAAAATTTCTTTATACATATCCTGCCGTAAAAGAAATTGCCGTAATAGGGATCCACGACGACAAATGGGGTGAAACAGGTAAAGCTTTCATTGTATTAAATGAAAGATATAAGATATCCGAAAAAGATATAATCGAATTCTGCAAAGGCAAAATAGCAAAATTTAAAATACCAAAACATGTTGCTTTTATTAAAGAGCTTCCGAGAAATGAAGCGGGAAAAATTGACCGGATAAAATTAAAAGAATTGCATATTAAAAACACTTAATTAAAAAGGAGGACCAAATGAAAAAATTACTTACCCTGTTATTTATATTGAGTTTTTTCTCAGTGATTCAGTTGCAGGCGCAGAATTCACCTGCAAATGTTAAATCTGCAGAAAATATTGTAGGGACATGGTTATCAACCGGAGATAATATTGCTCCTTTGCTACAAGTAATTTTCAGCCAAAACATTGATACAATTTATTCAACATTTAATGCCGACAATTCTTATTCCGTTCATCAAATTAATAAAGACGGTACCAAGATTGATTATGCCGGAACATACACAGCCGCAGTAAGCGGAACAGGTAACATTTGTACAATCACTATTGAGCAGTCCACACCAACTGTTGCAACAGTAGAAGGAATTTTTGAAGTTGATACAACAGCCTCACCTGATTTTCTGAAATATGAAGTAGTCCAAACATCAGGGACACAAAATGTTCCTCCAACTCCCGAAGGCGGTTTCGGCAGCTCTAACGGCGGCACCCTCGGTACAACTAATGTTCAGAAGTTCGTTAAAATAGGAGGTACACCGGATTTAACAGATTTATACGGTAAATGGCTTTCTACAGGAGACAATATAGCCCCGATTCTTCAAGCGATTTTTAGTAATAATGTTGATTCACTAACCGCTGTCTTTAATTCCGATAACACTTATTCCGTATTACAGGTTAACAAAGATAAAACCGTTATAAATTATAACGGGATTTATACAGCCGCTGCAAGCAGCACCGGCAATATTTATACTATAACATTAGATCAATCATCACCTGCAGTTCTTACAAGTGAAGGAATTTTTGAAGTAGATTTAACCACTTACCCGCCGACAATGAAATACGAAGTAGTACAAACAACCGGAACGCAAAATGTTCCCCCGACACCGGAAGGCGGTTTTGGAAGTTCGAATGGCGGAGCTTTAGGAACATCTAATGTGCAGAAATATGAAAAGGTTTATAATGTAACATCCGTTGAACAATTTTCGAATGTTCCCAACGTTTACAAACTCGAGCAGAATTACCCTAATCCTTTTAATCCGTCAACTAAAATTCGCTTCTCGTTGAAACAAGCGGAAAATGTAAAACTAACTGTTTATAATATTCTCGGACAAGAAGTGGCTGTATTATTAAACGGATATATAAGTGCCGGAACTCATTTTGTTGATTTTAACGCTAATAATTTGGCGAGCGGAATTTACATCTACAAAATTCAGACACAAAATTTTTCCGCTGTAAAGAAGATGATGCTGCTTCGTTAAAAAATCGTAAATAGCTTCAAATTCACTTTTAAATCTAGAAAGTGTGCTTCATTGAAATAGTAAATTATTGGAGCTAAAAAATATTTTTTAGCTCCCGGTTTCTTTGATAAAGGACAAAAGAATGAAAAAGATTTTAATCTTATTAATTACAGTTTTACTTAGCGCCCAAGTATTCAGTCAGGATGTTTCTTGGAATACAAACAGAGAAAAAGTTCCGGATCAGCCTGTAAAGGAATTTCAATTTTTAGCTTACTTCTTTAATCGTAATGTTGTTGAAAATTATTATGCTAAGAACGATTTATTAAAAGGACAGGTTGTCGGAAGACTTTTTAGTTTTAACACAACAACCACCGGCGAACAGGCAATGTATTCCGAACAAAGGCTGATTCCTTTCTTTATTTATCAACCAAAACTGCTGGACGGAAAAGCTTTATTAAGAGCATCCTTTGAAATAGACTGGACATGGGGAGATGCAAATTACGGTACGGGAGGAAATTTCGGCTCTGCATTTGCTGCCGATCAGGTCAATATTCAAACTCAAAATGTTGAACTTGAATTCCTTCCCGGCAAGGCATGGACAATCAATCTCGGATTGCAAAGATTATTTGATACACCTTACAATCCCTACCGTACTTTTCTTACAACTATGCTTTCAACTTCATACGGTTTAATGATGTGGGGAAGTGATGCTGTAGGAATCTCAATTAGAAAGGATTTCAATTACAGCAGGTTCCAAGGAGGCTTTTACCAGTTGTATGAAAATAACATTCAGCAGCCTGACGATGTTACATTATGGGATATAATGTATGAACAGGATATAACGCCTGAATGGCGGCAGGGATTTTCTCTTCATTACGTTTATGATAGAGGAAATGGTGAAGGTGGAGTTTCCGTACTAGGCGAAGGATTAAACAGCTTGCTGGACAATTATAACGGAACATATAAATTTACCGAACTTCAGGGAAAGCCGTACAAAGCCGATTTATTTTGGCTGGGTACTTACGGAAATTATAATCCCGAATATTTAACCGGCAGATTTTCTCTTAACGCATTTGCCTGGGCAAATCTCGGCGAAGTGAGAAAAGATATAAGCGGAGAGTATAAGCATGCTTCACAAATCAACGGTATAGCTTCGAATCTAAGAACCGGTTATCGTTACGGACAAACACCCGAAGATAAAGTTGAAATGAACGTTATCTTTACTACCGGCGATAAGGATGCAGCTAATCTTCAAAATACATCTGCACGAGATGATAAATATACCGGAGTATTAACAGGGAATATGTGGACGGCACCGGGAGCGCTGAACATAAATACTGGCGCTTATATTTTATATCCGAACGGTAATGTTGTTAACCGGTATATTGCAGCTGTAAGTGATATTTCAAATATGGGATTAGGACAAATAGGCGGGACGGTAAATATTTATCACTCATTCATACCGCATAAACTTTTTGCTAAGATAGGCGGAGCCGCAGCAAATAGTATTTTTAATCCTAACGACGGTAAAAAATTTATCGGCTGGGAATTGAACGGAAAGATTAGTTATCAACCGGCTGTTTATATGAATATCGAGCTTCATGCCGCTTATATGTGGCTCGGCGGTTTTTATAACAGCCCCGATGTAAACGGCAATGTTACCGTAAAACCGAAAAATCCTTATACAATATTTACGGTATTTAAATGGTTAATGTTTTAATTAATTGAAACGAGTTTTTAAAATGAAGATAATTTATACACTATCAGTTTTTGCTGTTTTATTAATTGGCTGTTCACCTTATGGGAATTTAACAAAAATGGAATTCAAAGATTTACATTATGCATTTCCGGTTAAAAAAGCTATGTTGGACGAAAATACAACTATTGCTTACGTGGATGAAGGCACAGGTAACAAGACCATTCTTTTTGTTCACGGACTAGGAAGCTATATTCCCGCATGGAGAAAGAACATTCCTGAATTAAGTAAACACTACAGATGTATTGCTGTCGATTTGCCCGGCTACGGAAAATCCAGCAAAGAAATCCATTCCGGCAGTATGGATTACTATGCGGATGTTCTTGTAAAGTTTATGGATAAACTCGGACTGAAAAAGGTTGTATTGGCAGGCCACTCCATGGGGGGACAGATTGGTATTGTTATGGCACTTAAATATCCCGAACGAATTGAAGATTTGATTCTAGTTTCACCGGCAGGTTTTGAAAGATTTACCGAAGGTCAAAAACAATGGTTTAGAGATGTTATGACTGAAGAACTTGTAGAAAAAACATCAATACATGCAATTAGAGATAACGTGGCTGCAAATTTTTATAATATGCCTAAAGATGCGGAATTTATGGTAACGGATAGAATTGCTTTAAGAGGTGCAAAATATTTTAAGAATTACTGTTATACCGTTGTGCAGTCGGTTAACGGTATGGTTGATCAGCCGGTTGCGGATTTTCTTGGAAATATTAAAGCGCCGACTCTAATTTTATTTGCTGAAAATGATAATTTAATTCCGAATCCGTATTTAAACGGAGGCTTTACGAAGGATGTCGCTGAGTACGGACATAAGCTTATAAAGAACAGTAAGTTGGTTATGGTACCTAAATGCGGGCATTTTGTTCAATTTGAAAAGCCGGAAGTGTTTAACAAAGAAGTGGAAAATTTTTTGAAATAAAAATTTAAAGTTTTGGTAAAAAGATGACATCTTTATCGAAAAAAGATGTCATCTTTGATGCCGAGTAACGCTGTTTAATAAATCATAAAAATCAGCGCGCAATTAATAACTAAGCTTTTTCTTCCCAAATTTTTGCAATCTCAACAATTATTT
>CAZHBJ010000079.1:0-15247 GCA_964530445.1 uncultured Ignavibacteriaceae bacterium | reverse complement strand
ATTATTGATAATTATTTTATTGAAGATATGGCCGCGAAATAAGTTAAAGCTAAAACGTAATAATATCTGTGATAGGGAACGCTAAATAACGCAGTGAATAATTGTTAATATATATTAAATATTTGATTATGCGGTATAAGGCGTAACTTACAAATCGAACAATAAAATAAAAAAATATTCTATCACCTTGCCGAATTAAAACGTAGGCGGCTGACATTACTCTCAAAGAATTGCGTCCTGGTTCCAAAATCCGCATTCTACGAATGGAAGAAAGAAGGCACAAAAAAAATTCCATACAGAATATTTCTTCCGTTAATTATTCTCCCCGTAATATTTCCTACGGATCATTTTATTTCACTAAGGATCCCGTTTTTTATTTCTCCCATTGTAGTAAACCTTTCATAATTTTTATTAAATTAATTTATTGCAATGTTATTTTATCCGCCTTCGTCCGTTGGACTTCGGCAGAACGGGCAGGTTCCCTGCCGCTTGCGCCGTAGGATTAAAATCATCAATTAAGATACCTCACTGCTTGCGGCGAGGTAATTCATTAATTCTAGTCCTCCGTTACACTAAAATGTTTGACATTTTATTATTTTGTATTCAAAATTATGAGTTTTAATAATAATCTTTATCATAAATGAAAAATCCGGCAGACAAAAAATATTCGCTTTCAAAAAATAAAATTAGAATTCTTCTTTTAGAAGGTGTTCATGAAAACGCACTTAAGTACTTCAATGAGAATGGATATACCAATGTAGAATATATAAAAAGCTCGCTGGATAATGAGCTGCTGATTAAAAAGATAAAAAATGTGCACATGATAGGAATTCGTTCCAGAACTCACCTTACAAAAGAAATTTTAAACCAGGCAAAGCTGCTTATTGCTATCGGGTGTTTTAGTATAGGAACCAACCAGGTTGATCTTGATTATGCGAAAAGAAAAGGCATACCTGTATTCAACGCACCGTTTTCTAATACGCGGTCGGTTGCAGAGCTGGTAATTAGTGAATGTATTCAGCTTATGAGAAGGATTCCCGAAAGGAACCTGGCAGCCCATGAAGGTAATTGGCTAAAGGATGCTTCCTCATCGTTTGAAGTCCGTGGTAAAAATTTAGGAATTGTAGGATATGGGCATATCGGATCTCAAGTTTCCATACTGGCCGAATCTTTTGGAATGAATGTTTTTTATTACGATATAGAAAAGAAACTGAGTCTGGGAAATGCAAAAGCCTGCAGCTCGCTTGACGAGCTGTTGAAAAAATCGAATATAGTTACTCTTCATGTTCCGGATACTCCTTTGACGAGAAATATGATTACACAAAAGGAATTATCATGTATGAAGAAAGGATCTTTTCTTATTAATGCTTCGCGCGGGAGCGTGGTAAATATAGAAGACCTTGCCGATTCTTTGGAATCAAATAGAATAGGCGGTGCTGCTGTAGATGTATTTCCCAAAGAGCCTAAGTCAAATAACGAACCTTTTGTTTCCAGGCTTCGGAAGTATCCTAATGTTATATTGACTCCTCATATCGGGGGAAGTACTGTAGAGGCCCAATCAAGTATTGCACTCGAAGTTTCCGAAAAGCTGGTTAAGTACAGCGATGTCGGTTCAACTATCGGAGCAACAAATTTTGTTGAAATTTCACTAGCTCCGAATTATAATAAACAGCGTTATCTTCATATTCATGAAAATAAGCCCGGTATGCTGAATAAAATTACCAGGGTTTTTTTATCCGGAAAGATAAATATTGCTTCTCAATATCTTCAGACAGATTCAACTCTCGGTTATGTAATTTTTGATGTGGACAATAAAACCAATTCAAGTGAAATTTTACAAGAACTGAAATCAATTCGCGGTACAATAAAAGCTAGAGTATTATTTTGAGCTGAGTTATATAAAGATGATATTCTTTTTATAATAGTGTTTTCTTAGCCGCTGTGTAACTTCCTTTTTTTACTTCTTGGTCGAATCTATCATAAACTTTTTTTGTGGGAATTACTCTCTCTGTATCCGACAGATTATTATAGTTAAAAATATTTTTTAGTATAAGAAACCCGGTTATTAACAAACTAGATGTCTCATACTGTGCAATCAACTTTGTGAGTGAATTTTTAAAACTTCAGCCGGATCAATAAAACAACTTGATCTTAAATAAAAATTACATTTACATGACAAACAAAATATTGTATAAAAATTTTTCCATTTTTTAATGGAGGTATTAATCTTTTACATATATGCTATGATTTTACATCTAGGACTTACGTAAATAAAGGGAAACCTTAGTTGACAATTCGTCATTATTTATATTTGAAAACCTTTAAGGAAAATTTAAGCTGTCTTTAAGGGAAATTTAAGTTGTGTAAATAAATATTTTATTGACTCTAAATATAAAAGTTATATTTTGCCGCAGAGCTTTCATTTCGATTATTCAATTACTTCATACTGATAAATTCTCTATCAGTGAAAGAGTTATCTCTTTAAAGTAGTTGTCCTCAAATTTTGTACTGACTTAAATAAACGTACATATTCTATGTTCTAGCTTCATTTTTTGAAACAGTCTTTTCTGTAAATAAAATATTCTAATACAACCTGGCAGAAACTGAATAATAATTCTTTAATTAACATATTGTCCGAGCAATACTGTCTTCAATAAATTATTAATGGAGGTTTAAATGAAAAAAACAATTCTTCCATTATTGATTCTATCCTTCTCTATTTTACTTATCGGTTGTTACGATCAACCGGTTAATCCAACCAATTCCTCAATAACAGCTAAATATGGTAATCCGGGCGGAGGCAGTCATGAACCGGGCGGAGGAGGACATCAACCTGGTGCAACGAATAACCTTTCTGTTCCAACAATAATGATCGGCGGCAGTTTCACAGGCGTTCTGGTACCTGGTCCCTTAAAAGAACCGACAGGAACTCCGCTAAGCGGCTACGAGATCGATCCGGCAGCCTACTATTACGTTCAGGGTGTTCATACCTGGCAGGCGGAAGCAGATATGGTTACGTCGGCAACCGCAACGGCTGAATGGGGTGACAACCTGGCAGGCGATGCAAAGCTGAAGGTAGGGCAGCCTATCCGGGTAGAACTTGGCTTGTTTGACGCCACAGGTTTGCAGATGCAGGGTTTTAATGTGGTTAAGCTTGAACCAAACAAGCTGGACCGCGAATCTGCTTATGGAACACTTGCCGCATCAGACGGTGAAGGCGGATGGTATGCCACAGCAGAATACCTTCCTGTAAGAGCCTATGATGCCGGAGTTACTTTTAGTGTAAAGAACGTGGCTACCGGACAGTATGTGGTCCCGTTTGGCTCCGATCCGACTGCTGAGATCAACGCTACCGGTAAGGTCGTATATGGATACAACCTGCGCGTGACTTCTGTTGGAGAGTATGAAATCGCATTCGTGATTCCGCATATTGATATTTCAGGAGTTGACGTAGGAACTTATACTACTGATCCGGTTGAACCTGACACAGTTTCCCTGGTTATCAACGTGATCTCGGGCGGCGGCGGCGGTAAAAAGTAATCATTTATAAAAAAGAGGCAGATGATTTCTGCCTCTTACATTCAGTAGTCAGCATTAATTTTATATCTCACTTACATAATAATCATACAAACAAAATACTCTATAAAACAATATGGATAATTTTTAGTATCGACCATATTGGCGAGATTTTCGACCAAAATGTTGCTTGTTAGTTAGGTTAAAGAAAAAAAATAGGATTATAATGCAAATCTTAAATTTTAATTGATGAAATAAATTGGCGTGATTTTTCTTGTAAAGTCATTTAGAATCTCTTCCTCTCCATCAGATTTTTAGTTAGTTCGATTTGTACTAATTATAAATTTTTAATTTAATAAGGTATTTAAATTGAAAAAGATAGCAACAATTTTTGGTACAAGACCGGATACAATTAAGATGGCTCCAATTATTAAAGAATTGGAAAAAGAAACCGACCATTTTAATGTTATTAAAATTGCCACAGCCCAGCATCGTCAAATGCTAGATCAAGTTTTAGATGTTTTTGATATAAAACCGGATTATGACTTGAACGTTATGCGGACATCCCAGTCACTTGCCGAAATTACTAAGAGTACGATAGTTGAACTTGATAAAATTTTTGAGATTGAAAAACCCGACCTGGTTTTAGTTCAAGGTGATACTTCCACAACATTCATCGGAAGTTTAGCTGCGTTTTATCAAAAGATTCCGGTAGGTCATGTTGAAGCCGGATTAAGAACAAATGATAAATTAAATCCTTTCCCGGAAGAAATTAATAGAAGGTTAACAAGTGTAATAGCCGATCTGCATTTTGCCCCCACACAAACTGCTAAAAATGCTTTGCTAAATGAAAGAGTTTTATCGGAAAAAATATTTATTACGGGTAACTCGGTTATTGATGCCTTGAAATATTCCGTTAAAAATGATCATACATTCACTCAATCTATGCTTAATAATATAATACTTCAGGATAAAAATATAATATTAGTAACTATGCATAGGCGTGAAAATTTGGGAGAACCTATGGAAAATGCGTGTAAGGCAATTAAAAGTATTGCACTCAATTATCCCAAGTACAACATTATTTTCCCGGTTCACCTTAACCCTAAAGTACAAACCATAGTTCATTCATTTCTTGAAAACATCCCGAATGTTTTTTTAATAGAACCGCTTGATTACCTGGATTTTGTAAATCTAATGTCTAAAACATATTTAATACTTACGGATTCGGGAGGTGTTCAGGAAGAAGGGCCGTTTTTCGGCATCCCGATACTTGTTTTAAGAGAATTAACCGAAAGACCTGAAGCTATTGAATTTGGAACTGTAAAGTTAGTGGGATTAAATGAAATAAGTATTTTTTCAGCAGCTGATATATTATTGAGAGATAACAAGGAATATTTAAAAATGGCAATGGCAATAAATCCTTACGGTGATGGTTTGGCTGCCGGCAGAACCGTGAATGTGATTAAAAATTATTTTGGTATCTCAAGAATTACTATAAATGAATTTGATCCTAAAAGCCAAAAAGAAAATTCAGCGCAAATGATAATATTTGAGAATTAATAATGAGTACCTACGGTAAAAAATATTTGTTTTATTTGGTAATTAGCCTAACTCTGTTCTCATCAATATTTTCAGATATCTATAGCCAAAAAAAAATATTAATTGCTGTTCAGGGATCTTCCAAATCAAATAATCTGGCAATGGGCGATGGAAATCAATTAGCTCAATTGCTTGGCCATTTTAATACTGAGTACAGAGTCATTGGTGTTAATGAATATAAACCCGGGGATATTAATAATTATGATGTCATCTTCTACATAGGTTTTTATAAAAGCAATCCTGTCCCTATCAATTTTTTGGACGACATAATCAAATCAGATAAAAATATAGTCTGGATGAATACCGGCTTTATTGAATTTTCCAAAAATTTTAATACCAATTCAATTTACGGTTTCGAGGTTTTGAAAATAGATACAACCAGCCGTTTCGATTATGTAAAAGCAAATAATAAAATTTTTACTAAAGGTGAGGATAATTTAAATCTTATTGAGATTTATGATTTGAGTAAAGTAAATATCATAGCAGCTGCAATTTCATCTAAGTTAAAAAAAGAAGTTCCCTATATCATTAAATCTAAAAATTTAACTTATATAGCAGATTCGCCTTTTTCCTATGCCGGTTTAACTGACAGGTATCTTTTTTTTGCTGATTATCTGCACGAAATTTTAAATGAGAATCATGAAGAGTCGCACAAAGCAATTGTTCGAATTGAAGATGTTACCCCTTTGGATGATCCGGGTAAAATAAGAGATATAACCGATCTGCTTTCGGAACATGGGGTTCCGTTTTTAATAGGTGTAATTCCATTTTATGTTGATCCTATTGAAGGAATTAGAGTAAAATTATCCGATAAGCCTGATATGGCGGATGCATTGCGTTATGCAGAAAAAAATGGCGGAACTATTGTTATGCATGGCATAACTCATCAATACCGGGATGTTTCCGCAGCAGATTTTGAATTTTGGGATGCCGGTTTGAATTTACCCATAAAAGACGAAAACAAAGAAGATCTTGTTAGAAAAATTGAATTAGGATTAGAAGAGTTTTCAAATAATAGACTTCATCCGCTGCTTTGGGAAACTCCGCATTACACAGCATCTAATTTACTTTATAAAACAATTGCCGAATTTTTTAGTACGGCTATAGAACAGCGAATTTCTATAGAGAATCCCGATTACAGTCAATTCTTCCCTTACATTATTAAAAGGGATATTTACGGACAAAAAATATATCCTGAAAACTTAGGTTATATTCCGTTTGATAATAATCCTGAGAACGTTAAGAAAGCTGTTGAAGACATAGTTAATGGAGCGAAGGCAAATTTAGCAGTAAGAGACGGATTTGCATCCTTCTTTTTTCATTCATTCCTTGATATAAAAATATTAGAACAATTAATTAATAGAATAGAAAAGTTAGGTTATACATTTTATGACCTTAAAGAAGATGCTCATTATGTTAAATCAAAAAATCAGATTTTACTTTCCGGCAGTCAAAAATGTTCTGTATATATAAATGATCAGTATTTATCGGAATATTATTATGACAAAGATGCTAAGATTACTAAAAAGATTATCCCGGAGAAAAGACAAAAAGGGGAAATTACAAAATCAGTAGTATTAGAGCCCGGTGCATTTTATAAACTTGAGTTAACAGAGTTTTTGAAGAAAGAACCCGGGATATTCGAATCGATTATAGGAGATATTACAGCTAAGTATGAAGAAATTTTTAATATAGAAGAAAAATGGGATAGTCCAAAGATAATAATATTATGGAATCATTTTGCCAGGGGTGATGCTTATAATGATCAGGCTTCGTTAGCAGCAGTGTTTGAAAGTGTTAATGTTCCGGTTGATACAATTTTTGTCAATCAAAAAATTGATCTTAGAAATTATAATTTGCTGCTTGTCCCTTATACTTCTGTTGAATTCCTAAAACCTGCCGATTATAATATTATCACCGGCTTTATTCGTGAAGGCGGAAATATCATTACGGATACTAAAAATTATTTATCGCAGGAATTGGGAATCGGATATTCCGAATCACAAATCAAAGTATCGAGTATACGTGATAATTATTATAGCAATGAAAGGATTGTCTGGAATAATCATCAGCTGGTATATAAATTTGATACTAAAAATGTAGACGAGATCTTCTGCTCCGATTATACTACCGATTTACCGATGATAATTGGGGGAAAATACGGCAATGGAAAATTTATCTATATAAATTCCAAATTTGATCCCAATTCACAGCTTGGCTGCAGTCAATATCCTTACCTGCTTGAATACGTAAGAAAATATTTTAAACTGAAACCAATTGTTAGAAAAGATAATCTGGAAGTTTATTTTGATCCCGGGTTCAGATCAAAAGTAAGCATTGAAAAATTAATTAAACAATGGAATAAGCAGGGTATAAGTATTATTCACGTCGCGGGCTGGCATCAATATCCGAAATATGATTACAACTATAAAACATTAATTGATTTGGCACATGCGAATGGAATATTGGTATTTGCATGGCTGGAACTTCCCCAGGTAAGTCAAAAATTTTGGCTTGAACATCCCGAATGGAGAGAAAAAAATTATTTAGGACAGGATGTTCGCCCTTCGTGGCGCTATCCAGTGGCCCTTACCGATCCAAAATGTCTTGAGGAAGTTGAGAATGAATTTTCGAATTTTCTTAATAAATATAATTGGGACGGGGTGAATTTAGCCGAACTTTATTTTGAAGCAGGTACCGGATTTAACGAACCGAATTTGTTTACTCCAATGCATCCGTCGGCTCAAAAAGAAGTAAAAGAAAAGTACAATATTGAGCTTAATAAAATATTTGAACCAAACTCAAAATATTATTGGAAGCTAAACCCCTATGTGAAGAATAATATTATTGAATACAGGGTAAATAAATTAAACGAGGTGTATAGACTGTTTTTAAATTCGTTTAACAAAATAGCGGAACATAAAAACGGATTTCAAATTATTATTACTGCAATGGATAGTTACGGTTCACCTTTACTGCGGGAATACATCGCCGAGGATATGAATAAGATTTTAGAATTACAGAAAAAATTTAATTTCATTCTTCAAGTCGAGGATCCTCAGACCTTATGGTCTACTAATCCAACCAGATATTTTGAAATCGGAGAAACATATAAAAATTTGATTTCTCATCCTGAAAAATTGATGCTTGATTTAAACATTTTAAAATTCAGAAGCGAAAATGAAATAACTCCATTTCCGACATTGATGCAAACAGGAACCGAAAGTTTTCATCTTGTCAAATCTGCAGCATTAAGTACGGATAGATTAACGATTTATTCGGAGTCGAGTATAAATCCGCAAGATTTATATTATATGCCTTACGCATTGGCAAGTAAGGTTAGGTATCAAATTAACCGGGAAGTATTGCAGTGTTCATCACCTTCATCATTTAATCTGGAATTACATAGTTCTGTGCAAAGTATTACTTTAGATGGTAATATAATTTTCTCCGGCCGCAGTAATTCTTATATCATTCCTTCGGGCGATCATGTAATTAAGTTTAATACAAATAACAATAGATTTAAATCATCAGAAATGCAGACAAGAATTCTTTCTTTTAACGGCAACCTGCTTTCCGTTAATTATGGAAATCAGGATTTATCATTTGAATATGAATCGGATACCAGGGTGATAATTTCGTTAAACAGGGCTGTAACTTCAGCTAAGCTTGACGGTAATTTCTATAAAGTAAATACTATGCAGGGTATCGATTGCTTCAGCGTGTTTCTTCCTGCGGGAAGACATAATGTTGATTTTATAGTAGGTGATGCATTTTCAAAAGGGATAAATTTAACGAGTTTTTGGTCAACAACCGGTATTGCTTTGTTCGGGACATTTTCCGTTGCACTTTTATTGGTAATGTATTTATTCGTAAAAATATTAAAAAATAAATACGGGTTAACAAATAAATGACAGCTTTTGAACTGGATTTAAGCTTGATATTTCTGATTACGGTAATTCTGATATGGTTTATGATTGCGTATCAGTTTGCCTTAACCTTCTTTGGTTTCGTCAACTATTTGAAATCATTTAAAGAGAAAAAAAATATCGATAGGCAAAATTTTATTTATCCAAGCTGTACGGTATTAATCCCGGCACATAATGAAGAAAAAGTAATTGGTTTTACCATTGAATCAATGTTGAAACTTGATTATCCGAAAGAAAAGTTAAAAATAATAATTATCAATGACGGCTCAACCGATGACACTAAAATTAAGGTTGAAAAATATTTAAAGGAAAATCCTCATTTATGCTTGTTTGATGTACCCGAAGGAGCAGGCGGTAAAGGAAAATCCAGGGCTCTTAATTTGGCATTAAGCCAGGTCGATTCTGATTTGATTGCTGTTTATGATGCCGATAATACGCCGGACAAAAATGCACTTAAATATCTGGTATCTCAATTAATTCAGCATAAAGAATTAGGAGCTGTTCTGGGAAAATTCAGGACAGTTAATAAAAACCATAATCTTCTTACAAAATTTATAAACATTGAAACTTTAAGTTTTCAATCGATGCTTCAGGCCGGAAGGTGGCAGATCAACAACATCGCTACCTTGCCGGGGACTAATTATGTAATGTGGACTCACCTGATAAAATCATTGAACGGCTGGGACGAAGATGCGTTAACAGAAGATTCGGAACTTAGCATCAGAATTTATCAGGAAGGATATAAAATTAAATTTATTCCTTATGCAATTACATACGAACAGGAGCCGCAGGAGTGGAAAGTATGGATTAGACAGAGATTAAGATGGGTTAGAGGCAATCACTATGTCTTAGCAAAGTTCTTTAAAAAAATACCTAGTTTCAAAAACAAATTACTTGCATTGGATCTGTTATATAACCTGGCTTTATATTACATATTTTTCTTCGCAATCCTTATTTCCGATTTTATATTTATTATAAGCATTCTAGGTCTTGCTAATTTGCCTTTACCGGGTCCATATACAACTGTTTGGATTATGGCTTTTATACTTTTCATATTTGAGATAATGTTAGCCATTTCTTATGATGAAGAAGATGGTCTAAGGAAAGCGGGTATTATTGTCTTGATGTATTTCAGCTATTGTCAGCTTTGGATTTATATTGTTATAAAATCATTTTATGTAGAATACATAAAAAAAGAAAAAAACTTTTGGGAAAAAACAGTAAGGTTTGATATTGCAGCAGAAAAGAAGTCAAAATGAAAAGCAAAATTCCGAATATCGTAATTGCCATATTATTATTTTCGTTCAATAGTTTTCCGCAGCTATCTATATACAACTCTGCAAGTTTTGGATATTTTCAAAATCCGCTTTATAACTATCAAAATTTATCCGATCAGTTAAAACAAACATATACCGAATTAAGCTATTTAAAAAATTTTACGGCTTCTCGATTAAATCTAAATTATATCGGCGGATTGGTAATATTTAACCGGTTTACCGAACGTAATTATTACGAACATAATTTTAGAGCGGGGTATAATATTTTTTTTCATAAAGCCGTGACCGGTCAAGAATCTGAAGAAAATGCAATTAAAGATTCTGCGAATAATCATTTGAATTTATTGCTTAGGATTGGCGGAAGACATGATAAAGAATCATTTAAAGATTTTAACAATTTGGGTTCGGGCTTTACTGCTTCTTTTAAATTTTTGTTAAATGATGATTTTTATTCAGATATAACAAACGCATTTGAATATCGGGATTACAGCAGCATAACAACTTTATCAAATATTAATGATGTGCTGAAACTGCAGTTCGGAAATAAAGAGAATAAAATTTTTAATTATGGATTCGGATTGTCGGGTGGATTTAAATACTACTTAGAATCAGTTTACGATACAAGCCGATTCGAAACTGTTCGGAGTTTTAATATAAAATCATCGGGGAAAGGTAAAACAGGTGCAAATATTAAAGTACCTTCCGAAAAAGAAATATTAATCTCTCCGTACTCGAATGGTACGGCACAATTTGTTGCAGATGTATTTGCAAAAACATATTGGAAAACTAATTCCGTTCAATTAAGACTTTTGTACAGATATAATCCCAATACTTTAGTCAGATATTTGGCACAATATGCAAATACAACTTTTCTCACCGAAGATATTTATAATGACTTTTTTGCTTATGAAGGGTTTGAGATTCATTCACGTCTGATTCAAAAAATATTTTTTGACATAGAGATCAGGTTAGATGCTTCATTTGAACAAAAAAAATTTGGAGCTCCTGCTTTAGATTTAATCGGTACCCAAATATCCGATCAAAGACTGGATTATAGAACTTTTATCGAATCTTACATCTCAAGGTATTTCAATCTATCCGATAATTTTGGATTGGGAGTGGCAATCAGCTCAGGATTTGTTCGTAATCAGTCTAATGATGCTTATAACGATTTTTCGTCCTTTTACATTTCGTTTTCATTAGGTCTTGGATTTTATACGGAGTTTTAAATGAAAATTAAAATTACTTTTTTAAGTTTTATTTTACTTGCCGATGTAATTATGGCAAGCGATTGGAATTGGCAGAATCCATATCCGCAAGGGAATACTTTGTGGTCGGTAGAAGTCTACAATCAGCATTATGCATATGCTGTCGGTAACTGGGGAACCGTTTTATTCAGTTCTGATTATGGTTCAACGTGGACAATTCAATATTTGGGTATTACGGATAATTTTCGTGATATAGCCTTAGCTGATTCTATTACTGCCTGGATAGTGGGCGATAACGGCATGATTTTAAAAACAATTGACGGCGGATCAAATTGGATTTTTAAAAACAGCGGGACTCTGCTAGGACTCAATGCGGTGTTCTTTATAGATGAAAATACGGGCTGGGCCGTCGGTGATGAAAAAACAATTATTAAAACTACGGACGGCGGAAATGTATGGGAGCCGGCTATAATATCAGAAGTTCCCAAGAATATTAGTTTAAATAATCTTTTTTTTATAAATGAAAATGAAGGCTGGATTGTGGGATCCTCCGGCTATATAATGCATACAACAAATGGCGGGGCTAACTGGGATGTTCAAAATAATTCTGGTAACGCATTTCTTAATGTTAAATTTTATACGGATAAGTTCGGATTAGCTGTCGGTGAAAACGGCTCGCTATATTATACGGATAATAACGGCGCAAATTGGAATAAAATTACGACTGATATATCCTTTGGATTAAATGATATCTTATTCTTAAATGACAATGATTTCTGGGTTGTCGGTGATAACGGAACAATTCTCAGATCGAGTAATTTCGGCGCTTCATGGTATAATGATAATATGGATACCTATGCATCAATAAATCATATCGATGAAGCAGCGGGTACTAAATTTATTGTCGGTGAATTCGGATTGACGGCTAAAAAATCTGATTACAATCCCTGGGACTTTACGAACAAGGGAATGAATATCAGCATAAACTGGATTACCTTTGCTGACGAATTATGCGGCTTTGGTGTCGGCCAATACGGAAGAATTGTTAAGACTGTTGACGGCGGTAAAAATTGGGAAGATATTTATAATGGAATAACAGGCGACTCTTTCTACGGGGCAGAAATGATCAGTCAAAATAATTTATGGATTGTTGGTGATCTTGGAGTGCTTCTTTTTACTTCCGATGCAGGTAAAACATGGATACAGCAAACAACTTATACAACGAATACATTATTGAGTATATCTTTTGTTGATAAGAATAACGGCTGGGCTGTCGGTGATCTCGGGGAGTTAATACATACTACGGACGGCGGAGTAAACTGGATTAAACAAAACTCCGGAACAACCAAACTATTATTCGGTGTATTCTTTACGGATTTGAACAATGGCTGGATATCAGGCGAAGATGGGATAATGCTTAGAACTTATAATGGAGGTGCTTCCTGGTCCGCACAAAACAGCACGACAACTAATGCACTGTTTTATCCTTATTTTATTAATAACAATGTCGGCTATTGCGGAGGATCTTCAGGAACGTTATTGAAAACCACAAACGGCGGCAGTACATGGACAACCTTAACCAGCAGCACCACAAATAATATTTACATGGTTGGCGGAATTTCTGAAAACTCTATATGGGCCGTAGGTGACAAAGGACTTGTTCTTCATAGTACAGACAGCGGAATAAACTGGATAAGTGAATATGCAAAAACGGGATACGATCTTTTCGGATTAAACGTTCTAACGGATTCAACTGCCTATTTATGCGGTGATAACGGAACAATTCTGTCTACGGGTAAACCAAAAATTGTAGTAATTGATTCGAACGAAGAATTTTATGAAAAAAGAACATTAGATGATTTTAAATTGTCGCAAAACTATCCTAATCCCTTCAACCCGACAACAAAAATAAAATATTCAATTCCAAATGTAGTAGACGCAAATTTTGCGTCCATTACAAACGTACAATTAAAAGTTTATGATATCCTCGGAAGAAAAGTTGCGACACTTATTAACGAAAATAAAAGACATGGAGAATATGAAGTAGAATTTGACGCAAGTAATCTGCCAAGCGGTATCTATTTTTATCAACTGACGGCAGGTAACTTTATTTCCACAAAAAAGATGCTGCTGTTGAAATGAATTCATTGTCATTTACTTCATAAAATCTTATTCTTTTAACCTCTCATTATAATGGGTGCAAATCAGTAAAAAGCCAAAATGATCTTACTTTGGAAGATGCGGAATTAAGTTCTTCTTGCATACGCAAAGACTATACGGAAACTATTGTTGTTTAAAGTGAACAAAGGTTTAATTTAATGAACACAACTTAATTGACGTATTTCATTACAAGTTAATTTTATGGTTTTAATTAGGCCCGGTTTTTGTTGCAAGGCAAAATAGTTAGTTAATGCGGGAGGAATTAAAATGAAAAAGAATTTATTTATAATATTAGTTTCGTTTTTTCTTACGCTCGGTTTAACAGGGTGTTATACCCGGCTAATGGTACATGATGAAAATTATTCATCAGATTGTCCGGATAACACGGTAGTTATTATTTATCCGGTTCCGGCTCCACCTCCTGCCCCGGTCTGTCCTCGTCCGATACACCCTCTTCCGGGCTATCCTCCTCCGGTTCATCCCCAGCCGGTGAGTCCCGTAAATAATCCGGGTAATCAAGGAGATAAGCAACGATCCGGTTCAAAGATTAGAAACGATAACGGCGGGCGGGGAAGTGTGCCTAGAAATACTCCGGCAGCGCCTACGCGAACGAGAGATAATTCAAATTCATCATCAAATATATCCGGAAATTCAGGCGGGAATAGAATTGAATCCTCAAATTCCGGCAGCAATTCTCCCTCAAGATCCGGGAATACAAATAATAATCCGGTAAGAAATAACAACGGCGGCAGAAATACCGGCGGGGGACGATAAATACCGATTTTTGTTTAGGTTATTGGAAAGTAAAATATTTATACTTTTTATAGATGGGGGTAAATGAATGGGGGTAATAATAAGCTTCCTCTTCCGGGGAAGCTTTTTTTGTGAGATTATTTGATAACCGTTATTGATGAAAAGCATGCATGCAGATGATAATATGTTATCTTATTATATTAATAGTTTATTCTTGACTATTTAGTTATTAATTATTAAATAATTATTATAATTTTATACTTTTCCACGTTATACCAACTGCAGATTTAATTTCCTTTTCCGGATTTATATCCGTCGCAGCAATGCGCGCGAACATCTTTTTTATACAGCAAATAATTTACTGCCCATTCAGGTTCAATACTTTTAATACTATACATTCAGGGGTTGTTAATTTTATTTGACTTTATCAACACGCATTAAAATGAGGAGACCATGTCATGCAATATAGATTCAACAATTATAAAATAAAAATATTAAAATAATAATTATGTAAGGAGGTCTAATATGTCAACTTCAAAATATATAGATAGCGATATTGTTAAAGTTTACAAATACGGTGAACCCAAAAAACAAGATAATCTTCTGGCCACGTTGTTTTGGGGAGACAAAGTAGATGTTGTAAAAAAAGAAGATAAGGTTTGGAAACTGACTTTTACAAAAAGGGAATGGGATGATGCAAACAAAAAATACTATTGGAAAAAATATGATGCAGCAGTCTCTTCCAAGGTAACATTCAGAGATGAACCTATTTTAAAAGTAAGGTTTGTCGATGTAGGACAGG
>CAZHBJ010000078.1:0-15326 GCA_964530445.1 uncultured Ignavibacteriaceae bacterium | reverse complement strand
CAGGCTGCAGGCAGGACACAATGTTGTAAACAAGAAAATGATTTTATTGAAATAATATAAACTCATTATTTATGAAAAAAGCCGGACAGTTTGTCCGGCTTTTTTATTTTAGAATTTATAAACGTAATAATTTATTTTTCTTATATTCTTTTCATATAAAAATATCAATTTTAATTCTCCGAAAACTAATTTCTCGGATTTTCACCGCACCATTTTTTTATATAATCAGCAATAGCAGTTGTAGGGGCACCGGGTGTAAACAATTCGCCAACACCCATTTTTTTCAATTCAATTATGTCTTCTTCAGGAATTATTCCGCCACCGGTAAGAAGAACATCATTCAATCCTTTTTCTTTCATTAGGTTGAATATTTTTGGTAAAATCGTCATATGAGCACCGGATAGAATACTAATACCTATAACATCAACATCTTCCTGAATTGCAGCTTCGACAATCATTTCAGGAGTCTGTCTTAGACCGGTATATATTACTTCCATCCCTGCATCTCTTAAAGCAGCGGCAATAACTTTAGCGCCTCTGTCGTGGCCGTCAAGCCCGGCTTTTGCAATTAATACTCTTATATTATTAGCCATAAAAAAGTCCTTTAGGTTGTTACTGCCGATCTGATTTTTTCTGCAAACTTTTTCATTGTGCCGTCTCCGTAGCTTTTTAAGCTCGGCCGGAATTTGAAATCGTCGCTTTTAAATCTGGGAATGATATGAAAATGGAAATGAAAAATCGATTGTCCGGCTGCAACACCGTTGTTCACAACAATATTAAAGCCGTCCGGGGCTAAGCTTTTTACAATTGCATTGGACAACAATTGAGTAGCTTGAATTAATGCTTCCAACTCTTCGGAAGGAACGGAAAGGAAATTCTCATAATGTGTTTTTGGAATGACTAAGGTATGCCCGTAATTAACCGGTCTAATATCGAGGAATGAAATTACTTTGTCATTCTCATACAAAATTTCCGCCGATTCTTTTTTCGCAATTATATCACAAAATATACAATCCATATAACAAAAATAGAACTAAAATCTCAGTAAGGCAAAGTTATTTTATATCATTTTAATGACATAAAAACTTACATTATTTAATTTTTAAATATTCGCTGCGTTTTCCAAATACACCGTATAAGCCCCCGGTATGCAGAAAGATGACTTTCATACCGAGATTTTTCATTAAAAAGTTTTTGTAATATGCATTAAATGCTTTCCCTGTGTATGCCGGATCTAAAATTATTCCTTTATCCTGTGCAAACTTCTTTATCAATTCAAGTTTATCTTCGGCTATTTTTTTGTATCCTTCATTTGAATAACCGTCCAATACTTCCAAATTATTTTCATTTAATTTATTTTTGATTTTAAAATCAAGCAGACAGCCCTCGGCTAATTGAAATATCTTTTTTCTAATTACATCTTTAGTGTATAAAACATTAACTGCATATACTTTAATATTCGATTTAATTAATGCTAAGCCGACCAGCAAACCGGCAGCTGTTCCCCCGCTGCCCGCCGCTACAAGAATACCGTTTATTTTTTTCAAATCAATTTGCTTTTGTAATTCGTAAATGAACGATACATATCCCCAAATTCCCAAAGTAGTCGATCCTCCTTCTGGAATTACATAAACATTCTTCCCTTTTCTTAATAATTTTTTTCGTTCTTCAAACATTATGTTATTTACATTTCCGTATTCTTCTTTATTTAAGAATTTAATTTCGGCGCCCAAAAATTTATCTATAAATAAATTGCCGTCGGCATTATTTCTATCCTTTCCCCACAAGAATAATCTGGATTTAATCCCTGCTTGCGCTGCTGCAATAACAGTTGCACGTGCATGATTAGACTGCTCACCGCCGTCTGTAAATATTAGCTCAGCCCTTTCTTTTTTAGCCTGGTATATCAAGTACTCTAACTTTCTTACTTTATTCCCCGACAACTCCACACCTGTTAAGTCATCTCTCTTAATTAAAAAATTTTTGTTTCGAAAATTAATTTTTTGCAAAGGTGTAGGGATATTTGCCAATAAAATTTTATTAGGAATAATCATTTATCTTCATCTTTCATTTCTTTTAGAAATCTTTGATAATACAACCGCGCAAGTTCCAAATCTTCAGGTGTATCAACCGCAAGATTTTCAAATTCGGTTACAACAACTTTAATTTTGAAGCCGTTCTCAAGCATTCTTAATTGTTCAAGTTTCTCGGCTTTTTCCAGATCGGTTGTGGCTAATTCGGTAAACTTGAATAACCAATCACGGCGGTAAACATAAAGCCCTATGTGTTTGTATATTTCCGCCTTTCGAATTCGTTCAAGATTTGTGCGTGCATCTCTGACAAAAGGTATTGGCGACCTGGAGAAGTACAATGCGAAATTATTATAATCAAACACAACTTTAGGTATCGATGTCGATTTAAAATCATGAACATTATCGATACGTTTTGCAAGTGTAGATACATTTACTTTACGGTCAAACAACAACGGTTCGATTGCCTGGTCAATCATTTCACCTTGAATAAAGGGTTCGTCCCCTTGAATATTTACTATTATATCTGCGTTATTTAAATTTTTTGCCGCAAATGCAATACGATCTGAACCGGTTGCTATATTTCTCGGAGTAATTATAACTTTTGCACCGAAACTCCTTGCAACCTCTGCAACTTTTTCGTCATCGACTGCTATAATAATTTCATTTAATAATTTAGATTTAAGTGAGCTTTCATAGGTATGCCGGATCATCGGCTTCCCGCATATATCGGCCAGAGGCTTTCCAAGTAATCTTGTGGAGGCAAATCGAGCAGGAATAATACCGACTATCATTTATATTATCATAATTTTATTTTTAGAAATTTAACTTTTAATCTCCACCTATAACTTTCGGAACTTTAAAGAAATTTTCATCTTTTTCAGGCGCGTTTATTAATGCTTCTTCTTTTGGTACGGAAGGTTTTATTTTATCATCTCTGAATACATTGCTGTTTTCAACAGGATGAGAAAGAGGTTCGACATTTTCAGTATCTAGCTCATTCAGCTTATCAACATACGTTAATATCTCATTTAATTGATTTGTAAAACTGTCAAGTTCTTCATCATTAAATTTCAATCGCGCAAGTTCTGCAATATGTTCTACATCTTTCCGGCTAACAGACATGTTTAATTTCCTTTCCCGATATTTTGAATAATAATATCTCTTACCTTTTCCATTAAGTCAAGTTCATCTTTTCGATTTTTTATATTATCAGTTGAAATAGGTTTATCAAAATGAATATTAATTGTACCGCTTTTAATTTTAAATTTACCCTTAGGCAAAATTTTTTCAGTGCCGCTTACGGATACCGGGATAATAGGATAACCCGCGCGGGATGCCAGGTAAAATGCGCCTCTCTTAAAAGGTTGAACTTCCCCGGTTTTACTCCTGGTACCTTCGGCAAAAAGTAGTACAGAAACGCCTTTTTCAGACATCATTTTTTTTGCCCGTTTAATACTTTCAATAGCTTTCTCCACATTCTGCCTGTCAATCATAATATAGGGTCCTAATTTCATCTGCCAGCCGAATAATGGGATTTTACCCAACTCCTTTTTGTAAACGATGCTTGCTTTATGCGGAATAGAATATTGAAGCGCAGGAATATCAAATTGGCTGCTGTGATTAGATACAAAAATATATGTGTCTTTAAGATTTAAATTCTCAATACCGGTTACTTTCAACTTAACTCCGCCTATAAGTAAAATTCCTTTAGAAAATACCCTGCTTTCCAAAAAATAAAGAGTAAAACTTCTATCAATTATACTGACAATAATAGCGACTACCGACATTATTGTGGTATATATAATTATAAAAAATAATTTGATATAAGATATCAACTAATTACCTTCGAAATTGAGATTATCCTCAACTGATTTCATTTCACTAAAATTTTCAGAATAAAATTTATTTATTGCGTTTACCCGGTTCTTAACGGAAGGATGACTGTAAAAAAACCATTCGACAAACGGATTAGGTTCCTTGTCTCCTAAATTTTGATCGGTTAATTTATTTAATGTTGAAATAAATGCATCTTTTTTACGCGTTGATGAGATAGCATATTCATCTGCTTCATATTCAAATTTTCTTGAGAGAATATTTGTTAACGGTGTTAGTATAAGTCCTATAATCATCGCCCATAAAGATAAAAGCGGTAAAGCCGCAATCTGGGTAATTGATTTAAATCCGAACCAGCTTAACGAAATATTATAAAAATAGGCAATTAAGAATAAAGTTAGAAAGCTAGATGCGGTTCCGATGATAATATTTTTGATGATATGTTTTCTTTTATAATGGCCGAGCTCATGCGCAATGACTGTTTCAATTTCATCAACGGTATAATTATCAAGCAAAGTATCGCCAAGCAATATCCTTTTCGATTTTCCAATCCCGGTAAAAGCGGCGTTTGCTTTCTTTGTATTTTTACTCATATCGAATTTATACACATTCTCCACAACAATGCCTGCATCTTTGGCATTTTTTTGAATACGTTCTTTTAAGTCCTCATTATCTATCGGGGTGATTTTATAAAATAAAGGAAGAATAAGCACAGGGACAATCCGGGCAAGCACGACGGATACAACAAATAAAATTATTGCAAAAGGAAGCCACCACATTAAATTAAATTTGTTTAACGAGTAAAAAAATATTAAAAGGATAGGTATCCCTATTGCCAGCGAAACCAGCAGCCCTTTTAAATCTTCCCAAAGCCATTTGAATAAAGTTTGATTCGACAGATTATACTTATGCTCAAGATAGAACTCAGAATAATAATTTACCGGAAAGAAAATAATTCCGAAGCCCAAGCCGGTTATAAATACAAATAATAAAAAGATGAGATAACTGCCGGATAATAATTCCGATAAGTAATTTTGCAATCCGAAACTTAAGCCTGTTGCAACAAAAAGCAGTATAAGAATAAAGCTTACAATGCCTTTACCTATACTTATTCCTAATTTGATATTGTTATATTTTTTAGATTCCATATACTAAAATAAATTATAAAGATTTTCCAATCAATTTATTGTGAATGTAAAAATACGATAAGTTTTCAATTTAATTTTGAAAACATTGAATAATAATTAATTTTGGGGAAAAATGATTTGTCCTAAATTGTTCTCAAATCCTTCTGCAGCATCCAGCCTTCTTTACCGTCTTGAAGCCTGATTTTAACCCAATTATTTACGTGATCTTCTTCTCTTACCTTTAGGCCTTCATGTATAACAAATGCATCGTTATTTGTCGGATCAGGTCCTTGTTTTACAGTTACAGTAGGTTCGATAATTATTGCACTTTTAACATTTAATTCCCTATTTAATTTTACTATTAATAGAGATGCGGTAATTATTAATAGAACCAAAGATGATAAACCGGCAAAAAAAGAATAACGCTGAAAGCCGGGGCGTTTGGCAAAAAAGTAAAATCCAATTGACAGAAGTAAAGCTATATAAAAAACATAAGCAAGATAAATCCAGCCGGACAAAGAAAAAATAGCTAATAAACTTTCCCACCACTGGAATAAGAAAAATTGGGGCATGGTATTAATTTTATCCACGGTTCTTGTATTGGCAATAGCCAGGTTATGGTTTACATCGTCGTCTCCCGGTGCAAGACGGTGAGCTTTTTCAAAATACAAAATTGCATATCCGATTTTGCCTTCGCGGTAATAAGCATCACCTAAATTATAATAGAGAGAGACTCCCTCATACCCCATTTGAATTACTTTTTTATAAGTATCTATCGCTTTTTCATATTGTTTCCGTTGATAATAATCATTCCCGGCTTTCATTAAATCACCTGCTTCGGATCCGAAAGTTATGCTTGAGAAAAATATAATCGCCGTAAAGAAGAAAATAGGAAAGGATTTTCCGGAATGCATAAAATTATTTCTCTTTATATTAAACATTTTTTTTCACCGATAGAGATTTTTCCAACTCGATAATTACTTTAGTCAAATCATTATACATATCCTTCATTTCAGATGTTCCGTCGTTGCTAGGGGCAAATCTTGCATACTCGCATTTTTCCGTACAATTCTTCAAGTTACCTATCAATTCAGGATTAATACTTTTTCCCTCTAACTCCTCCACAGCTCTCTCAAGAGAAATTTCAGATTTCGGGATATGAAGCTTATCTTCCAGGTAACCAAATAAGGCCTGCGATATTTCCGCATAAAACCCGGTTTGATTATTTGACTCCATTAAACCTTTAGCTGTTTTAAATCTTAATCTGGCAACTTTTTCTGCACGTTGATAACGTAATAACTGAATGTTTCCTGCAAGTTTATCTGCCCTTCTTTTCCATGTAATTAAACCGCTTAAAAGTAAAAGCGGAAAAGCAGATGCTAACCAGAATCCTAAGTGGAATAAAACTATGCTTCCGTTTTTCGAAAGATCATTATCATCAGTTTTTATATATCTGATATCCTGTCCGAGTAATTTAATTTCTTCCTTTGTATAACCGGCAACCGGTTCATTGTTTGAACCTTTTCCCTGTTCAACATCAATAGTATAAGGCTTGGTTGTTAATGTTGTATATTTTCGTTGTGCCAAATTAAAATATGAAAATTGAATCGGAGGTATTTTTTCTTTCCCGGCGGTTCTCGGTACAATTAAATATTCAACGGTTTTATTTCCGCTTATTATTCCGTTTCTATTAATTTTTTCAGATGTTTTCGGCTCGTACTTGTCAAATCCCGGCGGAAGGTTAATCTCCGGCATATTTAACAACTTAATATTTCCGGAACCGCTTATATTAATCTTTATAGAAATCGGATTATTAGTCTTTGTTTTTGTAGTGCTTATGCTGGAGTTCATAGTATAATCACCAACCGCACCGTTAAACGATTTTGGGACATTTTTAGACGGCAGCGGGATCACTCTTAATTTTATAGTATTTGATTTTGCTGTATAATTTACAGTTTGATAATTATTGAAAAACGGATCATTGAAAAAATTATCGAAAATACTATTACCGTTTTTTTGCCTTTGTTTAATTTGGACCGGTACACTAAGTACCAAAGGGGTAACGTCTAATTCTCCAAGCTGGGACGGGAACAAAGCTACTTTTTTTAATACTCCCACCCTGTACTGCTTGCCTTTATACATTTCGGTAGCAAAGGAAATTGTATTTGATACATTAATTTCTTCGGCCCAAAATCCTTCGTACGAAGGCAGCTTTGAAACCTGCATTTGTGAGGCAATGCTTAGTCTTGTATAAAGCTTATAAGTAACCGTAACTTGTTCACCTAAATAAGCCTTCCGCTTATCAATAGTAGCAAGTATAAATAAGTTATCACCGATTTCTTTTGTTGTTACTGCTTGAGAGTTACCGGAATTGTTTGATGCTCGCGGGGCTGCTTTTTGTGATCCTTTTACCACATTGATAGCCAGCGGTTGTGTTTGGAACGTCTTTCCGTTAAAATTTATTGTTGCAGCATCTATTGTAAACTTGCCCATTTTCTTTGGCTGCAAATAATATGTATAAGTTTTTGAAGCCGAAACAGAACTATTTATTATCTGCATACTGGTAGATTCATCAGGACCTGAAAGAACCATAAAGTTGCTGAAGCTTGGGGGATTAAAGCTTTTTATACCATTGATATTGGTTCCAGAAAAAGTAAAAGAAATTTGGAATTGAGAATTAAGCCCCACGGTTGTATTGTTTACCGTAGCATTAAATGTCTGCGGGAATACAGCGTACGATATTAAAAAAAATATCGTGGTTAATAGTTTTATATTTAATTTAAACATATAATTTATTTAAAAGCCCAAATAATTCTTTTAAGTTACGAATTTTCAAGCTACCAATCCTTCTCAATTTTTATAGGTTTTCCTTTCATCTTTCTTAACTTTTTCTGCAAAGCCTTTTCATCATTATTTAAAGCATTTAGAATAGCTTGCGCCTGCTTTTTCGAAATTTTATTCGGCTGCGGCTGGTTTTGCTTTGCTTGATTCTGTTTATTTTTTTGATTTTTATTTTTTGAATTCTGCTGCTGGTTCTGCTGCTTTTTATTTTTTTGATTCTTTTTATTCTTATCCTGATTGTTCTGTTTGTTGTTCTTATTTTGATTGTTTTTATTATTCTTATCGTTTTTATTCTGCTGCTTCTTATTTTGATTTTTATGCTTCAGCATATCCAGTGCATAAGAAAGATTATATTTTGTCGATTGATCATCCGGATTAAGTTTAAGCGCATCCGCATAAGCTCCAATACTTTGTTTAATTTTTTTCGATCTTAAAAGAGCATTGCCGATATTATGATAAACCTTTGATTTTAATTCGGGATTTTTGGTTTTACTTAAAGCACTTGTATAAGCTTTCAAAGCATCATCATATTTACCTTGTTTGTAATACGAATCACCTAAGTTAAAGCTCGCTTGAAAATTCTTTGGTGATTTAGATAATCCTTTTTTAAACTGAACCTCGGAATCAATAATTTTTCCTTTGTTATAAAGATCGACTCCCTTATTTACGGATGAACGAGTACTTTGTCCGTATAAATGGTTACCGGTAGAACAGATAATTATAAAAAGGAATAATGATAAAATATTTTTAATGCGAAAATTTTTCATCTTAAAATTTATTTTTCTAATCCGAAACGTTTATTTAATTTACTAAACAAAGGCGACTTACGGTCAGTCATAAAAAACTCTAGCAATAATAAAATAATTGCAGGCGGTAAAAAATAATAAAATCTATCTTCGTAATCTGTGACTTTTTTTTCACCGAATTCTGTTTTACGCAGTGTTGATAAATCTTTATAAATCATATCAAGCTCATCCCTGTTATTTGCAGCCCTAAAATATTGTCCGCCTGTCTGCGATGCAATATCTTTTAACACAGATTCATCAAGCTTAGTTAAAACTATATTGCCCTGCCTGTCTTTCTTAAAACCTATCTGGTTACCTTGCTTATTATACAAAGGTATAGGAACTCCGTCCGGTGAACCAAGCCCGATTGTGTACACTTTAATATTATGTTCTTTTGCATTATTAATCGCTTTTTGAATATCGCCTTGATGATCTTCGCCATCCGTAAAGATAACAATTACTTTTTCTGTTTTTGACGAATAATCAAACGATTTTGTTGCAAGGTTCATAGCAGAAGCGATGGCAGTCCCTTGTTCCGGTACTGAATTTACATCTGCGGCAGAAAGGAAAAGATTTGCAGCGGAATAATCCGAAGTCAGAGGAAATTGGACGAATGCTTCACCGGCAAAAACCACCAATCCGATTCTGTCTCCTCTAAGTTTACTTATTAAATTTGATATCTCGAATTTTGCTTTTTCAAGCCTGCTAGGCTGTATATCCTGCGCCTGCATACTCAAAGAAACATCAAGCAGAATATAAATATCAATACCGCTTTGCTTAACATTCACAACTTTCGTCCCGACCTGTGGATTTGCTGCAGCAATTAGTAAAAATAAAATCGCAAATAAAAGGATTATAAATCTTGTTAAATTTTTTCCCTTGCTGAATGCAGGCAGTAAAATCGCATGCATTTTTTTCTCAGCAAATTTGTTAAGAATCTTTTTCCTGTTTTTCACCAAATACCAGTAGAATAAAACTAAAACCGGTATAACATACAGTCCGTATAAATATTCAGGATGTGCAAAACGAAACATGTTATTATATAATTAAATTATAAAATTCAAAATTATTAAGGTACTTTTCTAAAAATTGTTCGTGATAATAAAAGTTCAAGAAATAAAAGTATAAGTCCGGCATCCACCCATCCGTAAAATAACTCTGCCGCATTTCGGTAGGACATAACTTTTATCTTAGTTTTTTCAAGTTTATCTATTTTCTTATAAATATTACTTAATGTTTTATTATCGGTAGCTCTAAAGTACTGCCCGCCGGTAATATCGGCAATCTTCCTTAAAAGACCTTCGTCAATCTGGACAGGCATCATCTGGTAGCGAATGCCGAAAGGAGTTTGAACAGGATAAGGAGCTTCACCTTCTGTTCCGACTCCAATAGTGTAAACTCTAATGCCGTAAGTTTTTGCAATTTCCGCAGCAGTTAAAGGATCAATTTCTCCCGAATTATTTACACCGTCAGTAAGCAATATTATAACTTTACTTTTTGCTTTTCCGTTTTTCAGTCGATTAACCGCATCAGCAAGTCCATTCCCGATTGCAGTTCCATCGGGAACCATTCCGGGTTCAACTTTTGCCAGCAAATTTTTAAGTACGCGATGGTCGATAGTTAAAGGACATTGTGTAAATGCCTGACGCGCAAAAACAACCAGCCCAATTCTGTCATTCGGTCTTCCGTCAATAAATTTATCAATAACACGTTTGGCTGCTTTTACTCTATTCGGTTTTAAATCTTCGGAAATCATACTGCCGGAAATATCAAGCGCCATAACAATATCAATCCCTTCTGTGGAAATATTTTGACCTGATGAATAACTTTGCGGTCTTGCAAGGGCAACTATTAACAGTGCAATAGCCAAAGACCTTAAAATTATCGGAACATGACGAAATCTTTCTTTCCACGTAGGAGGAAATTCTTTAAAAATATTAAATGATGAATATGTAATTGACGGCTGATCCGATTTGCCTTTTTTCCAATACCAGAAAATCATTAAAGGAATAATGATCAGAAAATATAAAATCCAGGGATAAGCAAAGGTTACATCACTGAACATCGCTTACCTCTTCTTTTTCCGCGCTTGGAACTATTTGAATTGTCTTATTAACAATCGAATAAGCCTGTTTAAGCATTTCTTCATTTAAAGAAACCATAGGAGTAAATTTGGCAAATTTTACCAGGTCTGCATTTGTAAGAAAATCATAAGTAATGCTTCTAATCGGTTCGGTATCCTTTCTTTGATTTAGAAGTTCCATTGCCTCCGAAGTTGTAAGTTCAAGTGCCGGGAAGTTGAATCTTTCTTCAAAATATCTGCGGATAATTTCCGTAATTTCCGAATGGTATTCCTTAATTTTTCCCTGCTGCCATAATTTTTTCTCTTCAAGCTTCTGAAGCGAATTTAGTGCGATAACATGCGGCGGAAGTTTAACTACTTTGTGAACATGCTGTATTTGAGATTTTTTCTTTGCATAACGCAGGTATAAATAATATACTAATCCAATTACAATAATAGCGATCAAAATCCACATAAGAATTATTTTCCAATCAAGCGGAATTCTTATCGGTTTCTTTACATCTTTAATACCGTCTTTTGTGTTTACTTTTACTGTTCGTATTGTAAATTGAACTTCGTTAGTTGCAGCAGTATGAATTGTTGTATCGTTAGCACTTTTATACATCACCGGAATCGGAGGAATGGTTACGCCCGCAGAATCGTAGCCTGATAGAATATAGCCGTAAGTTGTAGTTACTTTTCCGTTGTTTTCTTTTGTTACCGGAGATTCACTTTTTATTATTGATACGCCGCTTAAACTATCTTGAATAGAAGGAGGATAGATCAGGGTACCTTTGTTGTAATCAACTTTTATATTGAAATGGATATAATCACCGACAAGATAATCGGATTTATCGGTTGAAGCATTTGCGGTTACCGATTGTGCAAAAGCATTTATCGAGATAAATGAAATAATAAATATAATTGATAAAAGTTTTTTCACCATCGTCTTTCACGCAGTCTAAAAAATTGAACAAGCGGTTTAATATAATTTTCACCGGTTTGGATTTCGATACTGTCGAGCCGGCTGGATAGAAACAAATGTTTTCTTTCGGAAATATTTTTTTGTCTTATCTCTTTAAACCTCTTTTGAATTGATTTATCACTGGTGTCTAGCCATCTTTCTATTCCGGTTTCAGCATCGGTAAACTTAACAAGACCCATTTCAGGAATTTCATCTTCTCTTTTATCATTTAAAATTATACCTATCAAATCATGCCTGCTGCCGATAATTCTTAAAATCTTTTCATAACCTTCATCCATAAAATCCGATAAAAGGAAAACAATACTTTTTTTCTTTATCGCATTGTTTAGATATTCAAGAGCAGATTTAATGTCGGTCGTTTTTCCAACAGGAGCAAATGACAATACTTCTCTAATTATTCTAAGGACGTGCTTTCTTCCTTTACGGGGCGGAACGAATTTTTCTATTTTATCCGTAAAAAGAATCAGCCCGACCTTATCATTATTCTTCATAGCGGAGAATGCAAGAATAGCGCTGATTTCGGCGGCTATTTGCTGTTTTGTTTTTTCAATCGATCCGAAAATTAATGAGCCGCTTAGGTCTACCATTAAAATAACGGTAAGTTCCCTCTCTTCTTCAAAAATCTTTATGAAAGGATGACCGAATCTCGCAGTTACATTCCAATCGATATTACGGATATCATCACCGAATTGATATTCTCTTACTTCGGAAAATTCCATTCCCCGACCTTTAAAAACCGAATGGTACTCACCGGAGAAGACCTGGTTTACAAGCCCCTTTGTTTTTATTTCTATTTGTCTAACTTGTTTTAGAAGTTCTTTTGTTAACATTTAATAATTTCTTCTGCAATTAAAAATATTTTTATGTTTATACCCCGCCCCGAATAAATCGGGGCGCCCTTATTACTAAGGGATTCTATTCCCATCGGAGGAATGGGTAAAATCTTACGGAACTTCTATTTTATTTAAAATTTCCTGAATTACATTTTCGGCAGAAATTTCTTCAGCTTCCGCTTCATACGTTACTGCAATTCGATGTCTTAAAACATCCAAACAGATTGCTCTAACATCTTCCGGAATAACATAGCCTCTTCTTTTTATAAATGCCATCGATTTTGCACCCAACGCCAGGTTAATTGAAGCTCTGGGAGAAGCACCGTAGCTTATTAAATCGGTTAATTTATCAAGCCCGAATTGTTTAGGCGATCTCGTTGCAAAAACAATATCAAGTATATATTTTTCTATTTTTTCATCTACATAAACTTCGTGAACCAATTCTCTTGCTTTCAAAATATCTTGAGGAGTAATAACAGCTTGAACAGCACCCTCAGTTTCATTAACATTTTGGCGCATAATTTTCATTTCTTCTTCGCGAGACGGATAAGAGATTTTTACTTTCAGCATAAATCTATCAACTTGAGCTTCAGGCAATGGATAAGTTCCTTCTTGTTCAATCGGGTTTTGTGTTGCAAGAACTAAGAACGGCTCTTCAAGTTTAAATGTTTGTTCACCTATTGTTACCTGTCTTTCCTGCATTGCTTCAAGAAGTGCGCTTTGAACTTTGGCGGGTGCACGGTTAATTTCATCTGCCAATATAAAGTTTGAAAAGATAGGACCTTTGCGGATAAAGAAATTTCCGTCTTTCTGGTTATAGATCATCGTACCGATTAAGTCAGCCGGCAGAAGATCCGGAGTAAATTGAATTCTTTGAAACTTTGCTTTCATAGCAGATGAAAGTGTTTTGATTGCAAGGGTTTTGGCCAACCCCGGCACACCTTCCAGCAGGACGTGCCCGTTTCCCAAAAGACCGACAATCAATCGTTCAACCATTGCTTTTTGCCCTATAATTACTTTCCCAATCTCGGACATAAGCAAATCAATAAAAGCGCTTTCTTGTTTAATTTTTTCGTTTAATGCAGAAATATCCAATTTTTAACCTCATTTAATGATTAATAATTGTGATTACTTAATGAAAAGTAATGGGATTAGACGTATGCGAAGTTAAAAAGGTTGCATTTATTTATCAAGATAGCAAAAATGCTTTATGATATTACTCAATTTTGAATACCGCAAATTTTAAGTAGGATGTTTCATTCATAGAAGGAATTTGTGGATGATCCAATGAAGCGCCGTTAAATTGAATTAATTGAATTTTTCTTTTTACTTTAATTGCTGCTTTTGCAATAACTTGTATAAATTCTTCTCTTCCTAAATGATGTGAACATGAGGAAGTTACTAAAAAACCTCCGTTAATTACCAAATGCATGGCAAGCCTATTTAATTTCTCATAACCTTTAGTTGCAGATTTAAGATTTTTTTTGCTTTTAGCAAAAGCAGGCGGGTCGATCATCACTACATCAAATTTTTTCTTATCTAAAGATATTTTCTCGAAGTAATCAAACACATCGCTTACTAAAAATTCGGCCTTGTTCTTAAAATTATTCAATTCATAATTTTGTTTTGCAGATTCAATTTCAAAATTAGATGAATCCAAAAATACTATCGATTCTGCACCGGCTTTAGCCGCATGAAGTCCGAATCCTCCCGAATTACAAAATGCATCAATTACATTTTTACCTTTTACAATCTTTTCAATAAAAATTCTGTTGTCTCTCTGATCAAAATAAAAACCGGTTTTCTGTCCTTTTTGAAAATCAATTTTATAATTAATAGAAATGTCGTTTATTATTTCTGTTTTTATTTCGCCGAGATATAATTCATCTGATTCAGGCAAACCCTCCAATCGCCTGAAATATTCTTCGTTTTTAGAAAAAATATTTTCAGCATTTAAATCTTCTTTTAAAACTTCAATAATTGGTTGAATATTTTTCTGCATTCCGAATGAATATACTTGCAGCACAAAAGTTTGGTTATATTTATCAATAATAAGTCCGGGTAGAAAATCACTTTCACTAAAAACCAAACGGAACGATTCGGCTCCCGGATAAAATGCTTTTCTTAAAGAATAGGCATTATGAATTTTTTCTTTTATATATGATTTAAAATCAATAATACGTTCGGAACTTAAGATGCGGCCTGAGATTAACGAATTTTTATTATAAAGCCCGGTGCCTAAGAATTCATTTTTTGAATCATATATTTCAACTAAATCACCGTTTTCGGGATTGTTTTCAACTTTGTCAATTTCGTTGCTAAAAATCCAGAGATGCCCGGCTTTTATACGCCGCTCTTCATTTTTCTTTAAAAATAATTTTGAATTCATTTTATACAAAGATTAAATTTTAATAAGACAATTATATCCTTTATTTTGAATATAAAAAAACGGGAAATTAATATGAAAAAATTTCTCTTCACCTTATATCTTTTCTTATTCTTATCGGCAGCATTATTAGCTCAAGAATTTAAGTATGCCTGGATAACGGATACACATATAGGTTCTCCGGGTGCAAAGAAAAATCTTGAAAATGTAATCAACAATATTAATAACAAAAAAGATATTGGATTCGTTGTTATTACAGGTGATATATCCGAAAAAGGAACGGATGCAGAACTTGAAACTGCAAAATCTATTCTCGACAGTTTAAAAATGCCGTATTACATAATCCCCGGGAATCATGATACCAAATGGAGTGAAAGCGGCTGCACAAAATTTAAAGAACTTTGGAAGGATGACAAATTTGCGTTTAATTATCAAAGAGTT
>CAZHBJ010000077.1:0-15434 GCA_964530445.1 uncultured Ignavibacteriaceae bacterium | reverse complement strand
GGCAAATTGAAAACAACTGCAATCATACCGAAAACTGTTGATAAAACTCCGGATAATACCGTGAATTCAAAAGTTATCGGAACAAACGCCGGCAATGCGAAGAAAGGTTTTCCGCCTATAACAAGTGGATAGCTTACAGCTAAAGCCCACCACATAAATGATAAAATAAAAGTTGCTGCTGCAAAACCGAAGAATAGAGTAACATATCCCATCTTAGACGATTTAAATCCCATTGCCGAATCCATACCATGAACCGGGTATGGAGTATTTACATCATATTTTTTATAACCGTCCGACTGAACTTTTTTTGCGGCATTTAAAATATCATCAGGCGAATCAAATAAAGCAGCAATACCGTACAAGCTATTTTCATTACGATTCATGCTCACCTCCGTGTGAAGGATGAGCGCCCTGTATTACTCCTTTAATTTCAGACATCGAAATTACAGGCAGAGTTCTGGCAAATAATAAAATCAAGGTAAAGAATAACCCGAAGCTGCCGAATAAAATTCCCAAATCAACCAAAGTAGGTTTAAAGTAATGCCAGCTCGAGGGTAAGAAATCTCTGCTTAATGAGGATGCAATAATTACAAATCTTTCAAACCACATTCCCACATTAACAAGAATAACGATTATTAAAGTAACCGGAATTGAACGTCTAATTTTCTTAAACCAGAAAAGCTGCGGGAAGAAAACATTACAGCTGACCATTATCCAATAACCCCACGCGTAAGGTCCGAATGCTCTATTTAATGTTACAAAGAGCTCATAAGGCGAACCGCTGTACCAGCCCATAAACCATTCAATGATGTAAGAATAACCTACCATAGAACCGGTTAACAATATGATCTTATTCATTTTCTCCAGGTGGTCGAGAGTAATAATATGTTCCATATCAAAAACTTTACGGACAAAGATAAGCACCGTACTAACCATTGCGAACCCGGAAAAAATTGCACCGGCAACAAAGTAAGGCGGAAATATAGTTGAATGCCAGCCCGGTAATATTGCGGCAGCAAAATCCCAGCTAACTACGGTATGAACTGAAAGTACTAACGGCGTAGCCAAACCGGCTAAGATCATATAAACTTTTTCATAATGAACCCAATGGCGGTTTGAATGTCTCCAGCCTAAGCTGAATACGGAATAAATTGTTTTCTTAATTTTATTTGTAGCACGGTCTCTAAGAGTTGCAAAGTCGGGAATCAAACCTACATACCAGAATACCAGTGAAACCGTTAAGTAAGTTGAAACAGCAAATACATCCCACACTAAAGGCGAAATAAAATTGGGCCATATTGAATGCTGATTAGGATATGGAATTAGGTAACCCGCAAGCCAGGGTCTTCCAACATGAATTATGGGGAAAAGCCCGGCGCATATAACAGCAAAAATTGTCATTGCCTCTGCAAACCGCGCTATTCCGGTTCTCCAATGCTGTCTTAACAAATATAAAATTGCAGAGATTAATGTTCCGGCATGACCAATTCCTACCCAAAACACAAAGTTTGTAATTCCGAATGCCCAAGCAACCGGGATATTGTTGCCCCACATTCCGATACCGTAATAGAAAGTTAGTCCGACACAAATTGCTCCTATTAAAAGAAGACTGCTTGTGATGGCTAATGCGATATGATATTTATGTGAAGGCCGGGAATTTATCGGTGCTGATATTACTTCATCTAATTCCCTAAGAGGCGGATTACCTTCAACAAGTGCCAATTCAACAGAATAATCCTTGGTCACTATATTTCCTCCGATTCAGTATTTCTTAATTTTGCTATATAAGTAACATTAGGACGAGTGTTTACATCTTCAAGTACATAATAACCCAGTTCATGAGTTCTATATTTTTTGTAGAACTCAGATTCTTTATCATTCATGTCTCCGAATTTAATTGCCTCGGTATTACATGCATCCTGGCAGGCTGTTCTAACATCGGAACCTTTTAACGGACGATGTTCTTTTATTGCTTCCGATCTTGCATCCATAATTCTTTGTATGCAGAACGTACATTTTTCCATAACGCCGCGGGAACGGACAGTTACTTCAGGATTATTAACCAAACTAAGCAAATGACTTTGCTGATATGAATTTTTAAAATGATCTCTATAATTGAAGAAATTAAATCTTCTTACTTTATAAGGACAGTTATTTGAACAATATCTTGTTCCAACACAGCGGTTATATATCATTTGATTTAAACCGTCGGGGCTGTGAGTTGTTGCAGCTACCGGGCAGACATTTTCACATGGAGCATTATCACACTGCTGACACAGCATTAATTGATTGCTCGATACCGGTTCATCAATAGTACCCGAATAATATCTGTCTACTCTAAGCCATTCCATTTCCCGGCTCATAGCTACCTGTTCTTTACCGACAATCGGAATATTATTTTCAGCGTTGCATGCTATTACACATTCACCGCAGCCTATGCATTTATTTAAATCAACAGCCATTCCCCATTTTACACCGGGGTAAGCATGTGGATTATACAATGATTCCATTTTTTGCGGATTTTCTGTTTCCAGAAAATGCGGATTTTTCTTATACTCTTTAACTGTTCCTTCCTGAATAATTTTTCTCTTCTGAGCGGCATCTTCCGTTAAAGCTTCGGCAAACATTGTATGTTCCATGGTCGACACCAATTTATGACTGCCGCTGCCTTTTGACACTTTATCAGCTTTATAAATCCAGTTAGAAACTCCTCCTGATTTCGATCTTAAAACATTTGCATCAAATCCAACATCAGTGCCAACAACACCTATTGTTTTTCTTCCGAAACCGAGTTCAATTGTAATTGTTTTATCCGCCGCACCGGGCTGAATGAAAGCCGGTATTTCCAATTTTCTATTTCCGACTTCAACTAATATTTTATCATTGGACTCTATACCTAGTTCTTTTGCAGTTGTATGCGAAACCGCAGCATAATTATCCCAGGTTATTTTTGAAATAGGGTGAGGAAATTCCAGCATCCAGCCGTTATTCAAAAATCTGCCGTCGCCCGCTTGATAACTCTCCCTAAGTACAACTAAATAATCAGATGGGGTTTTGCTGCCGGTTTGTAATTCTGTTACCACGTTTTTGCTAAAACTTCCATAGCTTTCGGGTTTTTCATTAAAAATTACTACGCCATCATGCAGCGCAGCAACCCAAAATTCTTTAAATGACATTTTCGAATTAAGCGAAGGATAAATGTTATTTTCCCAATTATTCATCAGGTATTTATGATAAATCATATCATCATAAACAACAGGTTTTCCTTTTAACCAGGTTAGAAGGACAGCTTCTTTTTGTCTTGTATCGAAAATAGGATCAATTACAGGCTGCTGCATTGAATAAAACCCGGTTCTTGTTTTTGCATCTCCCCATGATTCAAAATCGTGATTGACAGGGAGAGTATAATTTCCAAGAATTGAAGAGTCATTCTGACTGCCGCTAAAACTTATTATAACAGGAACTTTTTTCAGAGCTTCGGTATATCCCAAATCGTGCGGTAAATGAAAAACAGGATTAGAATCATAATGAATTAGAACTCCAACATTTCCGGAATTTATTTCCGATACCAGTTCTTCAAATTCTTCATAACTTGATTGCGGTAGGATATTTACCCTGGCCGAATCATCTCTATATAGTTTTGTATTCCCAAGTGCTTCGTTTAACAAATTAACCGCAATATGAACCTGTTCTGGTAAGGTTCTGCCTGCATATATTATAGAGGCTCCCCGGTTATTTACTAAATCTTTAACTAATAATTTTAAGTTCTGTTTATTCAGCGAATATTTGGCAGCAAACCTTTCTAATGAATAATTAGATAAAGTCTGTTCATCTACGGGAACAAAAACACCGTTCGTGCTGACTTCATTTATTAAACTCATTACGAATTCGAATTGAGCATCCGGTCTTAGTCTAAACCGATAATCCGAATTCATACCTGTTACCGATAAGCTTCCTTCTATTACATAAAGTCTATTGAACTTTTCTAAATTATGAACTTCTCTTCCTTCGGCAAATAATCTTGCTGTTTCAACTTTGTCGCCGTCAGTACCTAAAAAATCCGATTCTAATCCGACAATAACTTTTGCATCATTCCACTTAATCAGCGGAGCTATATCACTACCGTAACTTTTCTTCCAGGCAGAGTTTCTATTTTGTTCGTTGAATAATTCGTAAGAATAAATTTTCGTGTTGGGATATTTCTTAGCAAAATCAGCTAACACTTTTTTACCGGTAGGTGATATAACCGAGTGAGCTACAAATGCAATTTGTTTATCACCAACCCTATTTAATGTATCAATTATCTCATCATCAATAGGTTTCCAGTCATATTTTTTAAATTCACCGCTATGATTTTTTTTCATCGGGAATTGCAGTCTCTCCGGATCGTAAAGACTTAAAATGCTTGCCTCACATTTGGCACATGTTTTACCTTTGCTTACAGGGTGATCGGGATTTCCGCTGACTTTAATCGGTCTTCCTTCCCGGGTCTTAATTAAAATACCGCAGCTATGCGCCCCCACTGTACTTGTTGATGCATAATAATTCGGATTGCCGACAACCACTTCTTCCGGCATTTTATTGTAAGGTATTATATGCCCTTTGCTTCTATATTCCGAACAGCCGGTTCCTGCTAATGCAGCGGACGCTCCGACTAAAGCTAAAAATTTTCTCCTGGATATTCCCGATAATTTTGAAGGTTCAAAATCATCTTTAACACCTTCGGCAAATTCCGATTGATTAGCTTCGATTAAAGAAGTATCCCGGAACAAATCCTTAAAACTGCGCCAGTAATTCGGATCTTTATTTTCATTTTTATTATTTTGCTTCGAATCGTTATCAATTTCCGGCATTATTCTTACCTATTTTTTCTGCTGACTGCAAGTGAGTTTATATGAACTTTAACTTTCTGTTGATCGTCTTTATTTAATAATTTACTACTTTTAATAAATTTAAATGGGAAAGATTTCATTACGAAATAACCCGCTAATCCTATACCTGCTGAAGTAAAAAATTTTTTACGCTCAAACTTTTTTTGAAATACTTTTTCTAATTCCATTTTAACTCCTTAACTAACGATGACATGCATAACAATCATCCGGTCCGTTACTTACATTTTTAAGATACGGCAGTTCCTGTTTGGCATGCCTGTGGCAGTTTAAACAATCAGACATTGTAAACGATCTTACTTGGGTAATTCTGCTCATTTGTCTAACATTTCCATGACAGCTTTCGCACTTTATACCGCTGTTAACATGGACACTATGATTGAAATAAACAAAATCCGGGACTTTATGAATCCTAACCCATGGTAAGGCTATGTTTTTAAAGTAGTAATTTCTTAGTTTTTTAATTTCGGGGCTGTCTTTTTTTGCAATCGAATGACAATTCATACAAGTTGAAACTGCGGGTACCATAGCATGCCGCGATTTTTCCACTCCCGTATGGCAATATTCGCAATCAATCCCCATTTGGCCTGCATGCAATTTATGCGAGAAGTTTATCGGCTGAACCGGGGAATATCCAACACCGTAATCTTCGGCACGAGTAGCAAAGTATGTAATTGTAAAAGAGGCAATGATAACAAACAAGGTGATCGGTAAACGTACGCGTAAAATATAATCCAGTAAAGATTTTTTCATCATCGACCTTCTATATTTGCAAACTATAGTAGTTGCGAGAAAATTTTAAACTTCTTCAATTTCCAACAGAGAATAATAAAAATTTCTCTATTGTCTTTTTATTTTAGCTTTTAGTTTGAAAAATTTGATTCGTTTGAAATTAGATGAATCCGCATTTGAATAAGGGTAATTAATTATTCACTAATTTTTAATTTTCAAACTTATAAATTATTATTTACAAATCAAAAATTTTGCGGCATATTGATTATTCTATACGACAAACATTAAAAAAAAATATTTACATAGTCATATTAGATTAACAAAGCCTTCTCAGCCCTTTATTATTTTTTAGTTCTTTATTAATAATGATTGGACTCGGACGTAAATCTATTTAAAACCTAACTAACTTACAGTGATTTAAGTCATTAAAGTAATTATCTTTGCTGAGAGTTTAATTAAAATATGTTTTATACTGAAATGATAGTTCTTAATGAGAATTATTTTTACCGTTTAGTATTGCCTGCTTAATTAACGTTATCGGATGCATAACTTTTATATTAACATTAAATTTTTCCGCACCGTATTTTATTTGCTGAATACAGCCCGGATTGCCCGTTAGAACAATTTCTGCTTCGGTATTTTGTATATTGTTCATTTTTCTATTTAAAATTCGCATAGAGTCTTCGTATCTAACAATATTGTATATGCCTGCGCTTCCGCAGCACCAGTTGGATTCTTCCAGATTTTTTATTTTCAAACCCGGAATAGATTTTAATACCTCTCTTGGTTCGGAAACTACTTTTTGGGTATGGGCTAAATGACAAGCATCATGGTAAGTAACTGTTTCATGTACCTCACCAAAATTTTTAATCGGCTTTTCAACAGCTAAAAATTCGGTTACATCTTTTACTTTTTGCGAAAACTTTTTTGCTCTTTCCGAGTATATCGGATCATCAGCCAAAACTTTACCGTATTCTTTCATAAATGCACCGCAGCCTGCCGAGTTTGAAATAAGATATTGATAATCATACTTCTCAAATACATCTATATTTTTTTTAGCAAGCTTTTTTGCTGTTTCAATATCACCGTTATGTGCATGCAGGGAACCGCAGCAAACCTGATCTTTAGGGCTAAAAACCTCGCAGCCGCAAGCAGATAAAACATCAATTGTATCCTTATTAATTTCGGCGAACATTACATCCATCAAACACCCAGTTAAAAAAGCAGTTTTATATTTCACACTGCCGTTAGGTTTGGTAATCTCTTTTACCATAGTATTACTAAAGACTTTTGATACCGATGGAGCGAGTTTATCTACTTCACCTAATCTGGGGGAGACTATTTTAAATATACCGGATTTATGAAGAAATTTTTGAATACCGAAGTTTTGATAAAAGTATAAAAACTTAGCAGCAATTTTTAAATTTATACGAGAGGCAAGTATTACTCTTAAAGCAAACTTTTTAATTAATCTTCCCGATGTTGAACCATAACCGGCTTTTTCAATTTCTACTCTTGCTGCTTCAACCATTGTTCCGTATTTAACTCCGGCAGGGCAAGCTGTTTCGCAAGCCTGGCAATCGAGACAAAACAACATCTCATCGGCAAAGGTTTTTGTTATGGGCATCTCCCCTTTCGCAACAGCTTTAATCAATCTTATTCTTCCGCGCGGCGACGAACGCTCCAGTTTTGTTAATTCGTAAGTAGGACATGCAGATAAACATAAACCGCAGTGGATACATTGTGAGAGAATATCATCGTTAGGCAAAACTCCAAGCAATACCGACTTTGGACTAATTTCGTTCATATGTAGAAAATTTTTAAGAAAGAATTAATTATTTTATGAAATCCTTTATTTGATCCCGGCTCCTAGGGAGAGCACCTTCACAACGAGGACTTATGGTAAATATTTTACCCGGATTTAAAATATTATTTTCATCTATAACACATTTAATTTTTTTCATCATTTCTATACCGGGAATTCCGGCAACCTGTTCAAGAAATTGTTTCTTTGCCAAACCTGTTCCATGCTCGCCGGTAATTGTGCCGCCTAATTTAATTGCTTCGTTAAAAACGAAATCAAATGCTTTATGCGCTCTTGTAATTTCCGAATTATCGCGTTCATCGGTTAAACATGTTGGGTGCAAGTTTCCGTCTCCGGCATGCCCGAAATTTCCGAAAGTAACATCGAATTTTTTTGCAGCTTCGGTTACCTTTTCAATCATAACGGGAAGTTCGCTTCTCGGTACGGTGGCATCTTCAAGAATAGTTGTAGGCCGTTTCCGGGCAAGAGCACTAAAAGCACTGCGACGTGCAGTTTTTAAAAGTAAAGCTTCTTCCAAATTTGCAGCTGTTTTAATAAATGAAGCATTGTTTTTTTTCATAATTCTTGTTACTGTTTCCGCATCCTCCTGAACAATACTTCCCCTCCCGTCTACTTCAATTAATAAAATAGCTTCACTATTACGAGGCAAACCGATCTTTGTATAATCTTCAACACAATTTAAAGTAGTATTGTCCAAAAATTCCATCATACAGGGAGTAAGGTGTGCAGAGACAATATCCGATACTGCTTGAGCACTATCAATTAGTCTGTCAAAATAAGCCAAAAGAGTTATTGAACTTGTCGGTTGAGGAATTATCTTTAGTAATATTTTAGTTATGATGCCTAAAGTCCCTTCGCTTCCTACAATAAAATCACGAAGATTATAACCGGCAACATCTTTAACATTTTTACCGCCGGTTTTTAATAAATCTCCGTTTGGCAAAATCATTTCCGTACCTAAGACATAATTCTTTGTTACTCCGTATTTTAATCCCCTAAGTCCGCCTGCATTATTTGCAACGTTTCCACCGATAGTACAAACGCTCATGCTTCCTGGATCAGGTGGATAAAATAATCCGAATTTTTCTACTTCACTTTGAAGTTTTGCAGTAATAACTCCGGGCTGAACTGTTACTGTTAAATTTCTGTTGTCTATTTCAAGAATTTTATTCCATTTAGTCATTACAATAACAACAGAATTTTCTACCGGTATAGCTCCGCCACTTAAGCCAGTTCCCGCTCCTCGCGGAACTATATTAAAATGTTCCTCATTGGCAAGCTTCATCAACCTGGAAATTTGTTCTTCGTCATCAGGGAAAACGACTGCTTCGGGAAGCTGATGCAAAAGTGCGGTGCCGTCATAAGAGTAACATAATTTATCTTCTTCGGAATCCGTAAAATTGCCAGCACCGACAATACTTTTTATTTTATCTTTTACCGGCTTTTCCATTTTTATACTTATGTGAAAATTAAATTTTTATTTTATCAAAATTACAAATATTCTAGTCATTTTATAAGTGGAAATAGGAGTATTTCAATTGGTTGTCGAATAAAAATATATTTAGTGCAAAATACCTATGGCTATTTTTACTATAACAATTAATAATAAAATTGAAAAATATCTTCTCAATTTTTCGGACCTTGTTTTCAAAGTTATCTTAACACCAATATAAGCTCCAAAAACCGCACCTAATCCAATAGGAATTCCCGCTAAAAGATTTACATAACCAAACTGATAAAGAGGTAAATCACCTTGTACATGAGGAAACCCGTAGGAAACTGCTGCAGCAGTTGCTGTGGCAAATATAGCTAAAGACGAAGTACCTATGGCTGTTTTTGTTTTTAATCCGAATAAATAAATTAAAATGGGAACAAACAGAACTCCACCGCCTAAACCGGTAAATGCAGAAAATATTCCGACTACAAAGCCGAATAATATTGATGAGTAAATATTTAAAGTCTTTTTAGAAGCCGAATCATTTTTGTTGGAGTTATCTTTCCCGAAGAACATTTTAACCGCAATTAACAAAAAAATTATTACAAAAATATATTGAAGGTATAACGGCTTTACTTTGATAACAAAAAACACTGTTAGAAAAGATGATATAATGCTGCCTATTGCCAGTAATGAGGCTAATTTAAGATTAACATTTTTTGAGAGATAATGATTTGTTCCCGAACTAAAAGATGCAACAGCTATGCAGAATAGCGAAGTCCCTATAACAATATAAGTCAGCTGATTATTGTTTACAAATGTTAGAGGAAGTAACGTGTACAAAACCGGGACGAAAATTGTTCCTCCCCCTATACCAAGCATACCGGCAATAATGCCGGTAACTATCCCGGTAATTATGAAAAGAATTAATAATAAAATTAAATTCAATTAATATTTAACAATTTATCATACACTGTCGTGTCCGATAGAATTCTTAATGCTGTTTGAAATTGGTTGTCATTTGCCAAAATATGACGAATCATTCCGTCATTGCCGAGATACCTTGAAGCAAGCTCAATTTTTATTTCACTAATTATTTCATCTTTATAAATTTTTAATTCACTATTCCCTATTTTTTCAAATTCACTTCTTATTCTGGTTAAACCTTCCTTTAAATCTCTATCGGCTTTTTTACCTTTTATTTCCGCTAAGAGCTGATTTACCTGATCTTCCGCAATAGAATGGAATTTATAGTTATTGGCATCCAAATATTTTTCAAAATCGGAGAATAGTTCATCGCCGTTTAATTTATGAAAATCGGCTTTTGGATTTTGATAATAATAATGATCAGCGTACTGGAAAAACATACCTTTAGCTAATAAATCTCTTACTACGTTTCCCAATTTTTTTTCTTTAACAAGAGTATCCGGCGTTATTCCTCCGGCACTATAAACAACTCTTTTATGATCGGTAAGAAACGATGATTTGATAACAGTATCAACTTCAGTAATTGCTTTATTGTTTTTTGCATAATCTATTTTTTGTATACACCTGCCGCTTGGAGTAAAATATTTTGCAGTGGTAATTTTCAGGGAAGTATTATAATCAAGCGGAGTAATAGTTTGAACCAAACCTTTACCGAAAGATTTTGTCCCTAAAACAACTCCCCTATCATGATCCTGCATTGCTCCAGTAACAATTTCCGATGCAGAAGCAGAACCTCCGTTTATAAGAATTGCTAATCTTGCTTTCGGCAATAAAGGTTGTTGAGTTGCATAATAACTTTTTTGACTATCTTTATCTCTCCCTCTGGTTGTTACTACAACATCACCTTTAGGTAAAAATTCATCTGCAATATCAACAGCTACATCAAGAAGACCTCCCGGATTTCCCCTTAAATCAAAAACAACCGATTTTATAGGCTTTTGAGCTTGCAATTCTTTAAGCGCTTTCTGAACTTCATCTCCGGCGGAGCGGCTGAAGTTTGTTAATTTCATATAAACATTATTGCTGTTTTCCGGATAAAATCCGTAGTACGTGAGGCTTTTAACTTTTACTTCTTCTCTTACTAAATTAAAATTCAAAGTATCCTTTTGATCACGTATAACTTTTAAATCAACCATAGTGCCGGGTTTACCTTTAACCACCGAAGAAATATCATCAACGTTTTCCGGCGTAATGTCTTTTCCACCGGCTTCAATTAAAATATCACCAACTCTTATGCCCTGCTTTTGAGCCGAATAACCGTCCATTACTTCAATAACCGTAACTCTATTGCCCCGTACTCCTATAGAAACGCCAATGCCGCCGTATTTTCCGTTTGTAATTAAATCAAAATCCTGCTTCTTGTTTTCATCGATAAAAATAGTATAAGGATCTAGCGAACTTAACATGCCTTTAATTCCAGCACGCATAAATTCTTCAGGATCGACTTTATCTACATAATTAAAAGTTACGTCTTTATAAACTTTGCTAAATAGATCAATGTTTTTATTTATTTTGAAATAAATATCGTTCCCGTTAAAAAATCCGGAAAATAGTACTACTATTACTCCGGCAAAAATAATTTTATATATTTTACTAAAACTCATACGAGCTCCTTTTTTTCTAATAACGCTATTTCATTTACTATTTTCTTATGAATATTTTCTATTTTATCTCGTCCATCAATAATCCTAAATCTCTTTTCCTGGTTGGCAATATATAAATAACCATTTCGTACACGCTGAAAAAAATCGAGATCGGAAATTTCAATCCTGTCAAGATGATTATTTTCTTTCATTTTTTTCCTTTTTTCGGCTTCTTCAACAGGTATATCAATAAAGAAAGTTACATCGGGAATTGTGTCTCCAATTGCAAGCTGATTTATATGTTCAACAGATTCAGGAGATAAACCTCTTCCAAAACCTTGATATGCTGTAGTCGAATCATGAAACCTGTCCGAAATTACATAAATTCCCTGTTCAAGGTAATGTCGTATTTTTTCTCTAACTAATTGAGCCCTGGCGGCGGAGAATAAAAAAATTTCGGTTTCCATAAACATATTATTATGTTTTCTATCCAGCAGTATTCCTCTAACTTTCTCGGAAATTTCAGTACCTCCCGGTTCCCTAATAATCTCCACTTTTTTATTCTTGCCAAGAAGGTGATCTTTTAATAACTCTACCTGTGTTGATTTACCGCAAAAATCTATGCCTTCAAAAGTTATAAACATAGCATCTTCTGTTTAATAATATTTTAAATTTTTGTTTAATAACCTAAAATTGATATAATCATCGTATAAATAAATTTAACAAATTATAAATTAAATACCGGTGAGATAAAATAGAATTTATCAAATCAATTAAACTTTTTAATGATGTACCGCAGCCTCTCAGGTTTAATGTATAACAATGAAGTATTATCGGGCATTTTTATATGCGGCTTTACGCTGCCCAAAGTATCAAGAACAACATCTCTATAGTAAACAAATGCTTTAAATTGAGTAGTATCCATTTTGCCCAAAATATCAATTCCGCCATGCACCGCAATATTAATCCTGTTGGGTAAGAGGACAACATCCCTATCTCTAGGGACATCAATAACTTTAACTGGCAAATTATCAAAATCTTTGTCTACAATTTTTTGAACATCAAGTGTAACATAAGTGTAGTTATTCTTATACGTCATGCCTGTAATACTTTTAAGCGGAACACGCTCAACTGTTTGATCATTCAATTTGTTAAACTTATATAATATAGTTGGAATTATTTCCAAGTTTCGCACATAGCTTGCCGGGCCGGATACTATTGTAGAATCCGGTTGAATTTTAATTTTAGAAGCAAGACCATACCCGTTTTTAAAACTTAAACTAAGGTTAGGTATAATCTTAATACTTTTTGACGTAATTTTTTCTACATAAAAGGATAATGTATCAGGTGAAATATTTATTATCTCCGCTTCCGAAGACAGCCATTGATTATCAGCTTGATAATTATAAAGATTTATTGTTCTTTTACCCGATTCATTGCCTACAGGCACAGTATAATCGGATTCGGAGGTAAGATTAGCTGCAATTAATTTCCAGCCAATTCCTTTCAGTTTAATTGAAACCCTACCCGGGAGCGGGGATCCGGTTGCATAGCCCGGAGGAAAATTAGTTAACTTTAAAGGTATTTCAAAGGTAGTGTAATAATCACTTGATAATGATATGGAGATCCATAAAATAACGGAAAAAAGGAAAGAAATTATAACTATATGGAGGTTTTTCTTCATTGTACAAATATAAAATAAAATAGCAACAAAAAAACTCCACTGCTCGTGGAGTTAAATTAAAAATTGATAAGCCGCAAAAGGATTACTTTCTTAATTCTTTAAAATAAACCAAAAGTTCTTCCCTATTTGCCCTTGATATTTGTCTCCCTTTTATCGGAAAATCTTCTATGCTCCTTGCCAGGTGTCTAAGCTGATGAACGTTTAAATTATTTATATCTTCACCTGAAATTTCTTCGGTTTTATCTGTCTCTTTTTCCTCAAATGTTGTTTTTGAATCGGCTTCTTCCGGTTTCCCTTTTTTAACTTCCAAAGCTTCTTTTCTTAATCTGCTAATTGTATCATTTTCGAATAAATTATCTTCGGTTTCAGAGTTGTTTTTTATTTTTTGGTTCTCTCTTTTTTGAACTTTACTTGCTGTTTCCTCCGGAGATTTAACTTTAGGTGTTGCTGTTTTAACGGATGGTTTTGGCTCTTCTTCAATTTTTTCTTTTGAAATAGATACCTTAGCCGGTTCCTTTAATCTTATTTGTTTTTCATCATCTACGATTTCCGGGAAAATCGAAATCAGCTGCTCATCAGGCTGAGGAATAACATGAATTGAAACTAGTTCTCCCACTCTTTGAGCAGCGGCAGCACCGGCATCCACGGAAGCTTTAACTGCTGCCACCTCACCCAAAACTTTAATAGTAACTAGGCCTGCCTTTACTTGTTCTTTTCCTGCCAGAGTAACATTTGCAGCTTTAACCATAGCATCTGCAGCCACTATTGCTCCGACCAGGCCTCTGGTTTCAATTAAACCCAATGCCTTAGGCATAATCTGTTATTTCTTTTTAGGAAGAATAGTTTCTACTTCCGAATGTGGACGCGGAATTACATGTACAGACACTAATTCACCTACTCGTTGAGCTGCGGCTGCGCCGGCATCGGTTGCAGCTTTTACTGCTCCGACATCCCCCCGAACCATGACGGTTACATACCCTCCGCCAATTGTTTCTTTACCTAATAATTCAACTTTTGCCGCTTTAACCATAGCATCGGCTGCTTCTATTGCGCCGACTAAACCTTTGGTTTCGATCATTCCTAGTGCGTCAAGTGTCATATGAGTGCTCCCATTAGTGTGATTTTATTACATTCGAAAATAGTTTTTCACATTGTAAATGTCAATTGCAATTATATAATTTATTTCAATAAAAAATCAGGCTCCCGGATTAATTTATTAACAAATTTTTATTTCTCATCCAGGTAATCCTGTAAAATTATAGCCGCGGAACCTTTATCAAGCAAACCTTTTTCTCTTCGCTTTGACTTTTTCATTACAGTTTTAGTTATTATCTCTTGAGCTATGGATGATGTATATCTTTCATCTCTTAAAAGTACTTCCAAACCGAATTTATCTTTCAATTGTTTTTTAAATTTTAAAACTTCTTTAGTAATTGAAGACGGTTCTCCGTTTTCTTTTAAAGGATAACCTAAAATAATTTTAATAATATTCTGTTCATAGATAATTTTTGTCAGTTCCGGCCAAAAATTTGAATTGTTAAGGAGTGTTTTAAAAGGATAAGCAAATGTGAACAGCGGATCGGTAAGTGCCAAACCGATTCTTTTGGTTCCGTAATCAATTGCCATTATTCTTTTAGATGAAGAATCTTCAGTCATTTTATTAAGAGCTTTCAAACCTTTCTACGGAATATACTCCTTTTAGTTTTTTTAAACGTTCAATTATTCTTGAAAGATGCTCAAGGTTTTGCACATATAAAGTTACGCTTCCTTCAAAAGTTGAATCGTTGGTATTGATGTTGATAGATTTAATATTAGTATTCTGGTAGGAAACAATTGCATGTGAAATATCGTTTAATATTCCCGGAGAATCTTCGCCAATTACACTTAAACCTGCAACAAATAAAGAACTTTCTGCTTCCGGCCACTGAACAGGAACAAGCTTGCTGGCATCTTTCTCAGTTATCTTAATTAAATTGTTACAAGTTTTACGATGAATTTTAATTCCCTCTCCAACTGTTATATATCCAACAATAGGATCACCGGGGATAGGATTGCAGCATTTGGCATAAGAATACATTATTCCCGATTGTTTGCCGTCTACTAAAATTCCACCTATATCATCCCGTGCAATACTGGCAAAATTATCAAATTCAAGTACCGGCTGTTTCTCTTTTTTTTCTTTTTCTTTTGTCGCCGTCAATACTTCATCAAGATTCACTTTACCATGCGCTATTGCCCGGTAAAAATATCTCGGATTTTCATATTTTAAGTTGATGCATAATTTGGCTATATCGCTTGG
>CAZHBJ010000076.1:0-15434 GCA_964530445.1 uncultured Ignavibacteriaceae bacterium | reverse complement strand
TAATTGTTTTTCTAAGCTCTAATTTTAAATCAGCAAGTATTTTTTGTGCATTTTGGTAAGCGAGATCGAGGTTAGTGTCTTTTTCAATTTTAACGTTTGTTATTAAAATAATTTGATGCTTGTAATGATCGAAGGCGAGTATTGTATAATAAATTCCGAAAATTGAATCGGGGTTCTCAAAAAATTTTGACTTAAACTGAATTACACTTTCAACTAAAGAAATATTTTCATAACCCAAAAAGCCTACGATTCCGCCTGTAAAATCCGGAAGTTCATCAATCTTGGGCTGTTTATATTTATTAATTTCTTCCCGTATATATTTAAAAATAGTCTGCTCAAAAGATTCTTTAGTCCCGTTTCTTCCGATAAATATTCTTTTACCTTTATTTGAAATTATTTTTTCAGGATTTTTACCGATAAATGAATATCTGGCTAGGTTAGTTGACCCCTCAACAGATTCCAAAAGAAAATTTTGTTTTCCTTTTTCACGAATCTTTAAGTAAGCCAAAACGGGAGTTAACAAATCCGCGGTTATAATTTCGTAAACCGGGATCAAATTATACTTTAATGCTAGTTCTTTAAATTTTTCTATTTTCATATTTTTACTTTAAAAACAAAAACCCTTCCCGGTTTTACGAGAAGGGTTTTAATTAAAAATTATTTATCTCAAAATTACCGGGTCATATTATTTCTCACACTATACCACCACCACCAATTGTTTTGGTTTATTGAATTGTTTGTAAAATAATATGTCCGGTTAATATTCTTCATAATGTAATGTGCAAATATAAAACACTTTTTCTATTTGTCAAGTTAATAAATCAAAAATTTTTAATTTATATGAATTTTCATAATAATATTTTAGAAATATTGCATAACATTTCAATAGTTTGTGTATAATTACCAATGTTGAAACTGTGAACTAAATCTGACTATATTTAAATGTTAAAAATGATTTGAGTTGTGATGACTAGAGAAATGTTTCGTTCAAAAATACACCGTGCTACTGTTACCATGGCAGATCTTTATTATGAAGGCAGTATAACCATCGATAAAGATTTGCTTGAAGCAGCAGACATTTTACCGAATGAAAAAGTACAGGTAGTAAATTTAAGTACCGGCAGCAGACTTGAAACTTATACAATTGAAGCTCCTTCCGGCAGCGGAATGATATGCCTAAATGGTCCTGCTGCACGTCTTGGTACTGTCGGTGATGAAGTTATCATTATAGCTTATTCGCAAATGTCGGAAGAAGAAGCAAAAAACCATAAGCCGAAAGTTGTTTTGGTTGATAAGCATAATAAAGTTTCTAAAATAATGTAATTTATTTAACATTTTTACTGTTTTTTAAGTTATTTCATTGATTTTGTTTTTTGATTTATTTAATATACCGTAGAATTTATTGGGTATTAAGATGAAAAAGTTATTGATAGTTTTTGTTTTGGCTTTTAGTGTGTCTGGCCTGGCTCAATTTAAGGATTCTGGCTTCCATGATTCGGATATTAAAGATGGGATGTTAGCAAAACCTTCAAGTTCATTATTCGGATTTTTAAGTTCCGATAATTTTCACATGCATCAGTCTTACAGCATGTCTTATTCTACTTTCGGCAACCAAGGTTTGGCTTTAGGCGTTTACACAAACAGCATGTCATATGATTTCAGCAAAAACCTGAATGTTCAGCTTGATGCCAGTATAGTCCAAAGTCCTTATAGTACCCTTGGAAGTGATTTTCAAAAAAGGATAAGCGGCATTTATTTAAGCCGTGCCGCAGTAAATTATCAGCCATGGAAAGATGTATCGATTTCTTTTCAATACAGCCGGCTTCCTTATAATTATTATTCACCATATTCTTATTATGGTGGTTTGGGAAACGGATTTTATAGCGGACTTGGAAGCAACGATCCGTTTACGGGGAGATAAGATTTTGGAGATTGATGAGCTTTCGAATTTTTAAATGTATTCCGGACGAAACTAAGTGAAGGAAAACCCACAGTTAAAAAAACTGCCGGATCATTTAAATATCAAAAAATCCACTGCAAACTTTTCATTAAATATAATAATTGTTTTACTTTCGGTTATTATTATTTTTATGTCTTATTCTATCTTCCAGAAAATTGAACGAAAAAGACAATTAGATATTCAAAACCGGGCAAATGCAAAGTCATCTTTAATCCAGGTGGAAGTTCTAAACGGGTGCGGCGTAGCGGGGGTTGCAGATCAATTTACAAATTATTTAAGGGCGCATCATTTTGATGTTGTTCAAATGGGAAATTATATTTCGTTCGATGTTGAAAAATCTATTGTAATAGACAGAACCGGAAGAATGGTGAATGCATATAAGGTTGCCGATACACTGGGAATCAGCAGAAAAAATGTTATACAGCAAAAAAACAGTAATTACTTTTTAGATGTTTCGTTTATTATAGGAAAAGATTTTAATAGTTTAAAACCATATCAATAAAAAAAGGTATATATTGAATTCAAAACAATTAACGGAAAAAATAACCTTGCTTATCTTTAATAAAAAAGGTTATGACGTAAAAATTCTCGACCTGCATAATCTTACAACAATGTCGGATTATTTTGTTATCTGCAGTGCTGATTCCGATACACAGGTGAAAGCAATTGCCGATGAAGTAGATAAAAGCCTTCGAGACGAAGGAATTAGAAGCTGGCACAAAGAAGGATTCAAAGCGCTGTCATGGGTACTGCTGGATTATGTAGATGTGGTCGTTCATGTATTTAAAAGAGATGCAAGGACTTTTTATAACCTCGAAAAACTTTGGGGCGATGCTCCTATAATTGAAGTAAAAGATCCGGCGGAAATAGAAACAGTCGTTCCCAAAAAGAAGCGGGGAAGACCCAAAAAAGTTCAATAGGAGTAATGCCGCTCCGAATAAATTGTATGGTTTAATTAATTTTTAATCAGGATAAAAATTTGAAAGAATATTTATATTCGGTTTTTAACGAAGCAGCTAAAAGTTTAAATTATTTAAAAGATATAAACATTACGTTCGATGTTCCCAAGCTTGAATCTCATGGGGATCTCTCCTCCAACGCCGCTATGCTTTTAGCAAGACAACTTAAAAAAAAACCAAGAGATATAGCGGAAGAAATTCTTAAGTCATTAAAATTAGATTCCAATATTGTTGAGAAAACGGAAATTGCTGGTGCCGGATTTATAAACTTTTTTTTCTCACCTTCATATATATCTCAACTAACGAAAGATATTTTATCTTTAGGAGATAATTACGGACGTTCGGATAAATTTGCCGGCAAAAAAGCAAATGTTGAATTTGTTTCCGCAAATCCTACCGGGCCTTTAACCGTTGGTCATGGGAGGAATGCCGTATTCGGCGATACAATTGCAAACCTATTAGAGTGGGTTGGTTATTCGGTTGACCGCGAATATTATTTTAATAACGCCGGCAGGCAAATGCGGGTACTCGGTGATTCAGTTAGATTGCGTTATCTGGAACTGCTCGGTGAGAAAATAGAATTTCCTGAGGATTATTATCAGGGAGAATATATAAAAGATATTGCTAAAAGCTTGTATGAGGAATTCGGGGACAAATTGATTGAGGAACCTGCAGAAGGAAAGTTTAAAGAAAAAGCGGAAAGCGAAATATTTAAAGATATTAAGCAGTCATTAGAAAGATTAAAGATTGAACATAAAATTTTCTTTAATGAAAATTCACTTTATGAAGAAGGAAAAATAAACGAAATTATTAATACTTTTAAAGAAAAAGGCTTAGCTTATGAAAAAGAAGGAGCGACCTGGCTTAAGCTGGAAGAATTAGGAAATGAACAGGATAAAGTAATTGTAAAATCTACGGGTGAACCGACTTATCGGCTGCCCGATATCGCATACCATACAACGAAATTTAAACGCGGTTATGATTTAATGATAGATATTTTCGGCTCTGATCATAACGCAACTTATCCTGATGTGCTTGCAGGCTTAAGAGCATTAGGTTATGATACTGAAAAAGTTAAAGTACTAATTCACCAGTTTGTAACTATAATGGACGGCGGCGAAGTAGTCAAAATGTCTACTAGAAAGGCTAATTACATTACACTTGATCAGCTTGAGGAAGAAGTAGGTTCCGATGTTGTCCGTTATTTCTTTAATATGCGAAATATAACCACGCATATGAACTTTGATCTTTCGCTTGCAAAAAAACAATCCGATGAAAATCCCGTATTTTATTTGCAGTATGCTCATGCAAGGATTTGCTCGATTTTTAAAATGATTGAGAAAGAAGATTTAAAATCATCAACTGAAAATTTGAATCTGCTTAATTCAAATGAAGAGCTTCAGCTTTTAAAGAAACTGCATCAATTTAAAGATGAAATTTTATTAAGTGCGGAAGCATTTGAAACGCATCGTATATGCAGCTACCTGGAAGAATTGGCTGCTTCGTTTCATAAGTTTTATACTTTCTGCAGAATTTTAGGAAGCGAAAGAAATTTAGCAGAAGCCAGAGTTGCACTTGCATTGGCAACAAGAATGGTGCTGAAAAACGGATTGACTATTTTAGGGGTTAATGCACCGGAAAGAATGTAGAAAAGAAAACTTAATCAGCAATTGCAACCGAAGCAGCATAAACTTTGTTAGCGCCGTTTTCCAGCAAAACTTTTCCGCATTCGCTTGTAGTAGCGCCTGTTGTTATTACATCATCAATTAACAAGATATTTTTACCGTTTAGTTTGTCCCTTTTATTTACCACAAATGCATCGCTTATATTTGCCTGTCTTTCTTTCATATTCATAGTTGTTTGTGATTGAGTAAATCTCTTTCTCTTTATGACTTTATCATTTATAGGCAACCCGGTTATTTCACTAATCCCTTTTGCAATATAAAATGATTGATTGTATCCGCGCTCGGCTTTTTTAAGATGATGAAGAGGAATGGGAACAATAAAATCTATTAGCCATTCTTTTAAAGTCGATGTTATTGATTCGCCTAGCTTTCCACCTAAAAATTTTCCGACCAAAAATCTTTGATTGTATTTTAATGAATGGATAATATGCTGCAGTTCTTTATCTTTTTCAAAAACAAATAGCGAAGTAAAACCCGAAATGATTTTCTTTTCTAAAAACTTTCTATTATACTCTTGCTTCAATCGCGCCGAATCTGCCAATTTAATTTTAGACAAACATTCCGGGCAAACTACTTCTTCGTAAGATAAAAGTTTTCTATTGCATGAAAAACAAAAACGCGGTAAAAAGAAGTCGAATATTTCAGTTAAATACTGCAAATAAATCCCCTATAAATTTGCTGTTAACTTAATAATAAATTGTTAAAAATTCCCTTTTGAATTAGATAAAATTAGAGCATTCCCGATCTTTTTCTTAGAAACCATTCTAATCCGAATAATAATATTGCAATTATCAATAACCATTCATTCGACCAAAGATTTATATCGCTTATTTCAACTTTATATTTTGATGATTTTTTATTTAATGCTTTCAGAATAGGGAAAAGTTGGTTATAATTTGAGTTATAAAAGAATTTCCCGTTTGTCTGGTTTGCAAGCAAAGAAAGAAAATTATAATTCATTCCGGGATTAATCATTTCAATATCAACTTCACCAACATTAAACTTGCCCTTATCACTGCCAAGTCTGATATCGTTTTGTAATGCTTCTCCTGTGAATGAATAATTACCGGCTTTGTTGGTTTGAAAAGTTCCGTTATATAATCCGTTACCTAGGGAATTAAGGTTAACATTATAATTTTCCGTTCCGTTAGTAATTCTTATTTTTACATCTGCGCCCGAAACCGGATTAAAAGCCTGATCATAAACCTGTGCATTAAATTCTATTTGTTCGCCTAAAGAATACAGCTTTTTCGATGTTTTAATGCTGACTCTTTTATGCGCCTCATTCGAATTAAGCCATTTAACACTGCTGATAATAAATCTGTCGAATAAATCAAGATCCTTCGGAGCAGTTTCAAGTTTCCATCTCCATATATTCTTAGCCAAAACAGCTATTGATTTTTTACTGCCTAATATCCTGGTTAAAATTAAAGGTCTGTTCATTGGGATGTTATTAATCTTAACTTTTGATATAACCCGGCTTTCCGGCTTAGCGGTTAAATTAACGTTAGGCTGATATATAGGCGGAAGATTATTCCATGCATCAATTACGTTTGCAGAGTTATTTTGAAGCAGAGAATTATCAATTTGATCTGCAGAGATGTCCGGTTGAACTTCAAGATAATCATTGCTGATATTTCCTATGACAAAAGGCAGTTCATTTTGGAGCTGTTTCAGTTTATTAAAATCAATCCCGCTTGATAACGTAATAAAATAAGGAATATCTTTGTCTGAAATTTTATTTAAAACACTTTGCAGCAGTTGAGGTGAAGTTTCTTTGGAAGGAAAGCCGATTAGAAAGAGTACTTTTGCACTGTCGAGTAATTCCTGCCTATTGTTTTTTTCAATAAATTTATCTGCGGCAAACTGTGTAATTGAATTGACTTCAAAGTTTTTATCGGATTTTAAAGTGTTTTTTATAAAAGACAAATCGGAAGACGGACTGCCTGCAATAATCAGTACTTTTACCTTATTGCTTAGAACGTTTATATAAAATACTTTCTTATTATTTGCATAAGTAAATTCCCCATGCAAATTGGATGCAACTACGGCAAGCTTTTTTTCTCCGCCGGTTTTAGGAGTATAAGTAAAATTCACATTTTGTATTCCGTCTTCGCTTAGAATTACATTTTTTTGTTCGACTAACGCATCATTCTCATATAAAGATAACGTAATATTTTTATTTGCGAAGCCGGTATTTGCAACAGCAGCCACAATAGCTGTCGGAGTTTGCGCATATATCATTTGGTTATAAAGAACATTTTTAACCTCAACATCATTCCTCGCAGTCGAGTCGCCAACTCCAACTGTAAAAATCGGGATATTTAATTTCTCTGCAGTGTGCAGCGGATTGCTTCCTTCGGTTATTACGCCGTCACTGACTATAGTTATTGAAGAAATATTTCTATCAGTTTTTCCTATTTCCGAAAATATTTTTGAAAAATTTGTGCTTCCTTCTGAAAAATTCAGTTTCTTAAGACTGTCATAATTTAGTTTTTCGGTTTTATTCCCGAATGTATATAACTCGGAATTATTCGAAAGATTATTTTGTTCAAGTCCTTTTACAAACCCGCGTATTGTTTTTTCGCGATCAGTGCCATCTTTTATTTGGATAGATCTCGAGTTATCCAGGAAAATTAGATTAACAGGTTCTAAGATTTTCTTTTTTGCAAAAGTTAAAATAGGTTCAAAAAAAACAAGCAATATTATTAATAGTGCAAGCGATCTTAAAGTAACTAATAATATCTTTTTTGATGTATTTATATTAGGTATTGTATATCTGTATACATAAATAGTATAACCGATTAATAAAAATAAAAACAAAAAAAAATAAAATGACGGGAAGGAAAGGTTTAAGCTAATTTTTTCAAAATTAAACATTAAAAATTCATTTCTCCCTTTATTATTGTAACTGCTTTGCCCGATATATAAAGTTCTTTTGCAAGAGGAGAATATTTAACGCCGATTCTTCCTCTTCTTCCTATAACATCACCTTGCTCAAATGTAAGCTCAATGTCTTCATAATCAAACTTTACAAAACCCAAATGGTTTAATACCAACATTAAAGGGCCGTTAGCAGAACCTGTAACCGGGTCTTCATCTATACCGTAATACGGCGCAAAAAATCTTAAGTGAGCCGAATTCTCTTTTTCATAAGTTTCCTTAGTAAAAACAACAACTCCTCCTATGTTATTTTCATCGGAGATTTTAAGAAGCTCCTTAAAATTTGGTTTTAACTTTTTTATGATAGAGAATTGTTCGATATAAATATAAAGATAGCTGTTACTAAGCAAAAGAAACGGGACTGTACCGGGTACATCCTCTTCGGTAATACCCAATGAATTCAAAATATCCTTCTTACTGCCGGGATATTCATCAATAGCGTAAATCGGAATCTGCATATAATACCGGTTATTTTCTATCCGGCATTTTAATATTCCTGAAAGCGTTTCAAATTTTATTTCGGAGTCTTTATGAATAATATTATTCTCATTTAAAAAATGAAGTGAAGCTATAGTCGCATGTCCGCAAAGATCGACTTCCATTTTGGGTGTAAACCATCTTAAGTTATAATCTGCTTTATCAGACTTAGTAAGAAATGCAGTTTCAGCTAAATTCATTTCTCTTGCAATTAACTGCATTTCTTCTTTAGATAATCCGTCTCCGAAGGTTACGCCGGCCGGATTTCCTGTGAAAGGTTTATCTGTAAAAGCATCAATTTGAAAAATATTAATTCTTTTTGCCATTTAATAAATGCTCCAGATTCCAATTTTTCATTTTATCAAATGTTTCATAATCCGTCAAGTCGAAATGAATTGGAGAAATCGAAACATATTTTTTCTTTATGGCAACCTGATCTGTTTCAATTTCCGTATCGACTTCCATTAAGTTGCCGGTCAGCCAATAATAATCTTTTCCGTACGGATCGATTCTCTGCTCGTAAATATCATCCCATTTGGATTTTCCTTGTTTAGTCAAAATAATTCCGGCAATTTCTTCTTCAGGAACATCCGGTACATTTATATTCAACAAAGTTCCTTTGGGAATATCCTTACCGGCTAATTCTTGGGCTAATAGCCTTGTAACCTTTGCTGCGAACCTAAAATCGGAAACTTCATGGCTGGTAACCGACACTGCCATTGAAGGAATATCCATAATAGCAGCTTCCCTGGCAGCCGAAACAGTTCCGGAATAAATTATATTTATTGCAGTATTTGAACCGTGGTTTATACCCGATACTACAAGGTCGGGTGGTTCCTTCATAATATTTCTTATTCCTATTTTAATACAATCTGCCGGCGTACCGTTAACTGCGTAACCGAAGAATTTTCCGTCTTTATAAGATTTTGTTACTCTTAAAGGAATTTGCATTGTAATTGCATGTCCAACGGCGCTTTGTTCTTTAAGCGGGGCAACAACGGTAACAGTTCCTATTTCTTTTAATGATTCAACAAGAGAATAAATTCCTTGAGAATCAATTCCGTCGTCATTACATACTAGGATTTTCAAGTTAATTGCCTATAATAAATGGAAATTAGAGTGCCAATATAACACTTAAAGCATATAGTCTCAATTGAATGAAATAGGTATAAGTATTAAATAATTATGAAATATATTCTAGAAAAAATTTTTAAAATTTATGTAAATATTTCTGCACTTCTCAAACTAATAGGCAGTTTAATTAATAATTTATATATTCAAACTTTAAGCATGTTTTTAAGTATTTTTCTCATTTTCATTAAAAAAATTATTAAATTATAACAGGACATTTTCAATTAAAATAATCCCTCATTTTATGCTGGTTGTTAAATCACACATCTTTAATAAATATCCCGAAATCATTTTTGGTTTCAGTACAAAAGTCGGCGCAGGAAGAAATGCACCTTACTTTTTCAATGTTTCTCAATCGGTAGGGGATAATAAACAGATAGTTGATGAAAACAGAGAAAGTTTTTTCAATTCGCTCGGTCTTAATGCGGAAGATGTGGTTTTACAGAAACAGGTTCACGGCGATACAATTACGTACGTGGCAAAAGGGGGAGTTTGCGGCAATAGCGATGCAATGATAACCGATAAGAAAAAGCTCGGGCTGGCAATAAGTACCGCAGACTGTGCAGCGATTTTTATTTTCGATAAAAGAAATAAAGTGATTGCAGGCGTACATTCTGGTTGGCGGGGGACAGAGAAAAAAATTCTCTTAAAAACTTTAATAAAACTTCGAGAAGAATTTAATTCGGATCCGGGAGATTTGTTAGCTTATATAGGTCCTTCAATAACTAGAAGTAATTATGAAGTAGGTAAGGAAGTTGCCGGCCTTTTTGAAAAAAAATATTTAACTCCGATTGATAATAAGTATCTTCTTGATGTATCACTTGTAAATCAGGATATTTTGCTTAATTTCGGATTAAAAAAATGTAATATTCAGGCCTCCGCACTTTGCTCTTATGGTCAGAAAAATTTATTGCATTCTTACAGGCGTGACGGCCAAATTTCCGGAAGAGCCCTGGGTGTTATTGCTATAAAAGACTTTCATTAGAAAATGTTAAATTACATGCCTTAATATTTAATAGTAATCCGGACTTCTAATGCTCAATATTATTCGTATAAAAAAAGCCGTGTTTTATGCTTATCACGGCGTTCTTTCCGAGGAACAAAGCGTAGGCGGAAAATTTGAAGCCGACGTTGATATATACACAAATTTTAATGAAGCAGCAAAAAACGATAGTTTAAAAAGAACAATCGACTACGATAAAGCTTACAAATTTATGTATCAAATGGCGCTGGAAGAAAAGCATTATTTAATTGAAACCCTGGCAACAAAAATAGCAGACGAGCTTTTAAGAAAATTTATTAATATAGAGAAGGTTGCTGTAAGAATAAGAAAAAATAACCCTCCGCTGGGCGGTGTTGTAGATTGTGTTGAAGTTGAAGTTGTAAAAAGCAGAGAAGATCTTCTTGATGAGTAATTTTATAAGGCATTTTTAAAGGTACTGCCATCAATAATACGGCATATATTGGACTTGGATCCAATAAAAGCGATAAATTAGATTACTTGAGAAAATCTGTAATTGAACTAAACAAAAATGAAAATTGCAGTGTTCTTGAAACCTCATCCGTATATGAAACCAAACCTTACGGCTATAAGGATCAGGACAATTTTTTTAATGCGGTAATAAAGATTCAAACCGAATATTCGATAATTCAATTATTGGATTGTTTAAAATCTATTGAGAAAAATCTCGGCAGAATAAAATCGGAAAGATGGGGCCCCCGGGAAATTGACCTTGACCTTTTATTTTTTAATAATACTATATTTTCAAATGAGAGGGTAACTATTCCGCATAAGGAAGCGGCAAAAAGAGACTTTGTACTAGTCCCTTTATGCGAAATAGCCCCGGATTTGGTTCATCCTGCATTAAAGATAAAAATTTGTGATATTTGTATTGACGAAAATGAAAAATGTGTTCTACAAAAATTAAATGATAAAATCCTTTAACATTGTGAGTTAGAAATTGAACGAAAATTCAGAAATAAGGTATATTGCATTAGAAGGTGTAATTGGTGTTGGTAAAACATCCCTTGCAAGAAAGCTTAAGGAAAAATTAAATGCCGAATTACTGCTGGAACAGTTTGAGGTAAACCCTTTCTTAGAAAAGTTTTATGCGGACAGAAAACGCTATGCTTTTCAAACACAAATGTTCTTTTTAATAAACAGGTTTAAACAGCAGGAAGAGTTAAACCAGGAAAATCTTTTCACTCAATATATAGTGTGCGATTATTTATTTGAAAAAGACAGAATTTTTGCTTATTTAAACCTTAGCGGTGAAGAATTAAAGCTCTACGAATCAATTTTTCCTCATCTTTCCAGAAACTTGAGGAAACCTGATCTAGTAGTGTATTTACAGTCCGGAATAGACAGATTGATGTATAATATAAAGAAAAGAAGCAGAAAAATTGAAAGAAATTTAACAAGAAATTATATTGAAGAATTAAGCGAAGCATATAATCATTTCTTTTTTAGATATAATTCTACACCTTTACTTATTGTTAATTCAACTGAAATTGATTTTGTGAACAGCGAAAAAGATTTTGAAGAATTGTTTAACCAAATATTTAGGAATGATAGAGGATTGATAGAATATTTTAAACCCGAATCGAGAAGGATTGAGTGATCATGCTAAGACTGTTTTTGTTATTTGTTTTGTTTTATGTACTGTATAAAGTTATTAAATTATTTTTTAAGCATTTTATCTCGGAAGTAAAAAAGCCCGATAGTAATATTAAAAATAACGGCGATTACAGGGAAGCGGAATCCAAATACAAGGATGTTGAGGAAGCTGAATTTTACGAAATTAAACAGGATTCAAAAACTCATAAAGAACAAGTATAATTTGGATGGCGGATAATAAAATCTTTTCAAATTTAATTTATAGTTTTGTTAATAAAATATTTGCCGTACAGGAAGAAAAAAGCCTTAAAATTAACTCGCCGAAAAAAATCATCATTGTCCGTCAGCATAATCAATTAGGTGATCTGCTCACAGGTGTTTCGCTTTTAAGGGCACTAAAAGAAACTTATCCGGGCTGTCATCTTACTTTAATTGCGAGCCCGTTTAATTACCCGGGTTTAATCAAAAATAGGTTTATCGATAAGCTTTATATCTTCGATAAAAAAAAGCTGTATAATCCTGTTTATCTAAAAAATTTTTTTAATTTACTAAGACAGTCTTATGATCTTGCAATAGTTCCGGTAACGGTGTCAATCTCGTTCACAAGCAACCTCATTGCACGTATATCGAATTCTAAAATTAGGATAGGTGCAAAAAGCCTAAACGGCAAAGAGAATAAAAGTATTTTCTTATTCGATAGAAGAGTTGAAATTGATTGGAGGAAGCACCCGGATTCTAATGTTGCAGAAAGAAGCCTGGATATTGTTAGACCTTTCGGGATAAATACGACAAATTACAAATCGGAAATTTCTTTTGATGAGAAAGATATTAATTCTGCAGATGAATTTATAAACAAATTAAATTTAGAACACGGAGAACATTTAATAGGATTTCACATGGGAGCGGGTAAAATTCCAAACCGCTGGCCGTTGAAAAAGTATTTAAGTCTTATGGAAAAAATAAAGACCGAATTTAAAGTAAAATTTTATTTAACCGGAAGTTCTGCCGATAAAGAAGAAATCACTTATATTAGAAAAAATTCGTATATAAAAGCAGGTTATTTTATAAACAGAAAAATTCCCGAAGTAGCGGCATTAATTTCCAAATCCGATTTATTTATTTCCAACGATACCGGGATAATGCATGTAGCGGGTACGACCGAAACACCGCAAATTTCTATTTTCGGTCCTACTAATCCTTTTAATTGGGCTCCGATAGGAACAAATAAATATTTTATAAGAAAATCTGATCTTATTGATGATGTATCTGTGGACGATGTTTATTCACTCTGTAATTCGATTCTTTTAAAAAATAAAAAATGTTAAAATGCCTGTTGATTGTTTAGCTGCAGTAGATATGGGAACCAATTCCTTTCATTTAATTATTGTTAAATTAAAGAAAGACGGCTCATTTAAGATTATAGACAGAGAGAAAGAAGTTATTCGTTTGGGATCGCATGAAGGTAAAAATTTAAGTCTAATTTCACCTGATGAAACGGCAAATGCAATAAAAATACTTTCGAGATTTAAAAAATTAGCTCAATATTATGATGCAAAAATGAGAGCGGTGGCGACAAGTGCGGTGAGAGAATCGCATAATCAAGATGAATTTATTAATGCGGTTTTTAAGTCGACGGGAATAGAAGTAGAAGTAATAAAAGGTCACCACGAAGCAGAATTAATATACCGGGGTGCAAAAAAAGCTCTTTCCATAGAAAATAAGAAAGTATTGTGCATAGATATCGGCGGCGGCAGTACCGAATTTGTCTTTGGAAATAACGGCAAACCTGTTTTTGCCGAAAGTGTAAAAATTGGTGCGGTAAGGTTGAGTAAAAGATTTTTCCCGGATTTTTTAATTACTGATGAAGCTGTAAAAGAATGCGAAAAATATATTGAAGATCATTTAAGTTCCAAACATAATTTGCAGATTGATGAAAAGTATGATTTTGCTGTCGGATCTTCAGGCACTATTCAGTCGGTTGCATCCATGATAAATAGTTTAAAAACAAATAAACCTATTGGTAAATTAAACGGATTTTCGTTTTCAAAAAAAGAATTATCTTTGATAGTTAATTTAGTAATGTCGAAAAAAACTACCGATGAACGATTGATGATAAAAGGAATGGAGCCTAAACGAGCAGACATTATTCCTGCCGGTTTACTAATTCTTAAAAAGGCCTTTGAACTTTTCAAATTAACGAAAATTACCGTTTCCGAATTTGCGCTTCGTGAAGGAATAATTTTGGAGATGCTGGATAGAATTAAAAATTAATCTACATTGCAAAATAATCAAACCAAAGTACTTCATAGTTCAAATACCTTTTTATATTAAAATTCGGTACTTATATTTAAAGTTAAATTTTTAAGGGATTAATGAATAATATTCGAAATTTCTGCATTATTGCGCATATAGATCATGGGAAATCAACTATAGCGGACTGCCTGCTTGAAAAAACCGGTACTGTTTCAGAACGTGAATCTAAGGCTCAGGTATTGGATGATTTGGAGCTTGAAAGAGAACGCGGGATTACTATAAAATCCCATGCCATCCAGATGAAATATAAAGCTAACGATGGTAATGAATATATTTTTAATTTAATTGATACTCCCGGTCATGTCGATTTTTCTTATGAAGTATCAAGATCGCTGGCAGCTTGCGAAGGCGCGCTTTTAGTTGTAGATGCATCGCAAGGAGTAGAAGCACAGACCATTAGTAATCTTTATTTAGCAATTGAAGCCAATCTTGAAATTATTCCGGTTTTGAATAAAATTGATTTACCGAGCGCTGAAATCGAAAGGGTTAAAGGACAGATTATCGACTTAATCGGCTGCGAAGAAGATGAAATAATTTTAGCAAGTGCAAAAACTAAAATTGGAATTGATGATATACTGGAAAGTATAGTAAATAAAATTTCTCCTCCTAAAGGTGATCCCGAAGCTCCGCTGCAGGCATTAATTTTTGATTCTATTTTTGATGCTTACCGTGGTGCAATTGCATATATAAGGATATTTAACGGTACTTTAAAAACTAACGATAAAATAAAATATTTTGCTGTTGAGAGAGAAATTGAAGCGGAAGAAATCGGAACGCTTGGGCTAAGAAAAATTAAAAAAAATGAATTGTCTGCAGGTAATGTCGGTTACTTAATATCAGGTATAAAAGTTGTCCACGATATTAAGGTTGGAGATACTGTTACACATGCAAAAAACGGTGCAGATCATCCTCTACCCGGTTACAAAGAAGTTAAACCGATGGTTTACAGCGGGTTATATCCGACGGATGCCGACGAATTCGAAGACCTCCGCGACGCATTGGAGAAATTTAGATTAAACGATTCAGCTTTAATTTATCAGCCGGAAACTTCTGCTGCGCTAGGGTTTGGTTTTAGATGCGGGTTTCTCGGACTGCTTCATATGGAAATTGTTCAGGAAAGATTACTGAGAGAATATAATCAATCAATTATAACTACTTTACCAAACGTTGAATATTTTGTCTTTAATAAAAAAAATGAAAAAATTATAGTTGATAATCCGGCCATGATGCCCCCGGTTGGAGAAATTGAATATATTGAGGAGCCATATATAAAAGCTCAGATTGTTTGCCCGAGCGAATATGTAGGCAATATAATGAAACTGTCAACAGATAAACGGGGAGTTTACAAA